>NZ_PEMX01000013.1:0-138488 GCF_002759075.1 Pseudomonas sp. 382 | reverse complement strand
CGATTACATCGAGATGTTCTATAACCCAAAACGTCGACACAGCAGTGCTATGCAGCTGTCTCCAGTAGAGTATGAGAAACGCTATTTCCTGAGCTTGGAGAGTGTCTAGGAAACCAGGGGCGATTCAGATCGCCAATAACCAGGAGATCACATTCCCGGACTATCTAGCTCGGTTTGCTCCGTTCAGCAATGAGTCCAAGCTCAAGACTTGGTTGATCAAACAAGGTTTTGAGGTCGTTTCAATACCTAAAAACACCGTATTTTCAGAGCTCTACAGCATCATGGAACGGGCGTATGCCAATTCCCTGTCTCATGGTAAAACGCCTTTGCTGATTGAGCATGATGCTATTCAGGTCTCCGTGCTCAGTAGCGAATTTGAAAAGGGCGAAAAATCTATTTTCGTGACAGCAGATCGGCGGCTAAAAAATGTGTTGGTTAACACAAAATATCATGATTCTGCTGAACTCATGATTAGCCACGTCGGCTTGATACAGTTTATTGAAGTAATGCTTGGAGGGATTCAGCAAGGCGTCGGTCTCGCGCAGCTGATATGGAGCTCCAAAGTTTCGGAGCGGGCGCATGCTGTGCGATCTTATTTCACGTCCAAAGCGTTGCAGCAATACGACGCAAGCATGTTAATGACGATGCCCGAAATCATCGATAAATTTGCTGACTTCGCGCATGCTGAGTTGGATAAGGCTGGCGAGAACTTAGACATTGACGATCCGACTAAGCGGGTCAAGGCCTTTAAGGCTCTGGGTATACTCGAAAAGCGATATTTTGAGAGTATGAAAGCCGCGATGAAAAATGTGGATCAAGCTGAATGAAACCCCTTTGTAATCGGCCTGAATGACCGCCATTGGCAGATTGTTGCCCTTCGTGAAGGGCAGCTTCGGGTCGGGAGGTGCCCTCTAGGTAGGGCAATCGGTGGCAGCAGCAGGGCGGTACTGACCCATATCAATATCCACGCCGCAAAGGCGTCAGTAAGCGCTTCGGCTGCCACGGTAGTGGCGTGAGCCAGCGAGTCCGCCCCAACGGCACTCCCAAGGCCAGATAACGTTCGCTTATCAGACCTAATATGAGTGGGTTCCAGTCGCCCAAGAAGTTGCGCGCGTGTTCGCCAGCGCGACTTGGGCTAAAGTCGAGCGTCAAGATCGACGTAGTGCTGTAGGACCAGACGTAGGCCCGATGGGCTTTCTTTTCGCCCGGCGCAAGCATTTGCACGGGCGTTTCATCAGCTTGAATCACGCTCTGCTTCAGCACAGGTTCACTCAGCGCATCGACCAGCGGCCGGAATTGCACGTCAGTTTGCCCAACCCACTGGGCTATGGTCGAGAAAGCGATTGCCAGCTCGATGCGGCCAAAAATTTTCTCCTACCGGTACAGCGGCAAGTGATCGGCAAACTTGGCCACCATTACGTGGACCAGCAAGCCTGGAGTCGGGATACTTGCGTCGGGTCTTTGCTACAGGCTGGAAGTGTCCGTCAGGGGCCAAAACAGCAGGCACAAAAAAACCACCCAGGAGGTGGCTTTTATGTGCTTTCGCATATCCCAAGGCGAAATCAGCTACCGTGCTGACTCCTAACCAAGTGGTGTATGAAGAGATCGTAGATGATTTCGATTCATCCAACAAGGCCTAAATCCTAGGAGAGGAGACGCCATGGGCGCTAGCCTCGCCCTACGCCTCTTCGCCAAGAAGTCGTGCTGTTAAAACCGCGGCCTGGAGATCAAGATGGCTCGAGGCAAATGACTTCATTAGGAGCGAGCGGGGAAGGGCCCAATCCCATTTCTCTCGGATCATGTTTTCTACGCTCTCCAAGATGGGCTCTACATTTGAAATATCCATTTGACCGACCACGCGCAACGCTCGCAACGTATCCTCTTCACTGAATGCAACTTCCAGGAAGAGCCCTGTGTTTTCACAGTGAATGCCCACATGCCGGAGCAGCAAGGCCAGCGCATCGTTGGTGTAGTCCCCTCGCCAGGTCGCCACGTAGCTGACACTGGCGGAGCCAACAATTGCCGTGCTACCCAATCCGAGGGCACGGAAGTTACTCCGAGCCTCCTCCAGAAGGACTTGAGCGTGCTTGTCCAGGAAAGGACAGGGGGTGGTTTCCATCAGCACGTTTCGCATTTCAAGCCTGACGCGATCATCCACCTGCGCACCTAGCCCATCAAACTGAGGGGGCTCGCCGCCCCGCGCCGGCGTGACTACGATCATCTTCGCTTCCAGGTCGACACTCTGAACCTGCCAACGTCTGCCGCCGAAAATGATGCGTTGCCCCTTGGTCAGGGGTTTGCTGACGGGCAGCGAGCCAAGTGGCTTGCCATCCCTGAGTAAACGAAACTCTTCATCGCTCGTGAATGCAGTGTAGAACTCATAATGGTTGATCAATCGCTCCCCGAGTTCGCCTGGCAGCAGAAGTCCTGAGCTGTCCTGGACGATCAGCTCTTTCTCACCCATACCTTTCAGCAAAGACAGAAAATCAGGCTTGGTGACGCTCGCAAAACTGCCGCTTGCTATGAGATTTCCCCATAATTGCGCTGCCGAGGCACCGCCGAGCTGAGCAATTGACGACAAGCACTGCTGCACCAGTGTCGAGGCGTGCAAGCCTCCCGACCGAGGTGGTTCAAACCATCCACCGATCAGCAAGCGGATCATAGCGACCGTTTGGACAAGGCCCTCACGCAACTGATCGGAGAGATCAGACTGATCCGTTAAGGGGCGCTCTCGGCAGTACGCCCTGAGCATTGCAGGCTCACCGGGTCGACGACCCGAGCGGCCAAGCCGTTGCCTGAGACTTGCCACAGAGGGTGGGGAACCGATCTGTGCGACCGTCCGGATGTTACCGATGTCGATACCCAGCTCCAAGGTAGTAGTGCATACGGCAGAAGCAGGAGGATCTCCCGCCTTCAACGCGCGCTCGGCATCCTGGCGCAGTTCCTTGGACAAGCTACCGTGGTGCGGCCAGAACTCGTTTGGCACGCCATCGTTATCGCACAGTGAGCGCAGTCGGTCGGCAAACCATTCAACCTCTTGGCGCCTGTTGGGGAAGATCAGGTTGTTGTGCCCTCTCAGCACCTTGTACAGATGGCCTGCAATTGCCACCTTGGTGCCAGAGGTCTCCTCCTGTTCGTCGCCTTCATCTGTTGACGATTTCCCAGGGTATTCCGCCACCACCTGTTGCATCGGCTGTTCAAGGTAGCCGCGGACTTGCACCTGGAGTTCTTGGTTAGAGGATTTCGACTCAATGATGGTGATGTCATCCGGGCGAACCGGCCTCAGAAACTTCCGGGCCAGCGACATCTCCCCAAGCGTCGCGGAAAGTCCTACGCGAGGCAGCGCCCTGCCTACGACGATCTCAACCCGTTCCATGAGCGATTGCAGTTGCTTACCGCGCTCACTGCCAATGAAGGCATGAAGCTCATCGATGACGATGTAGCGCAGGTTCTGAAAAGCCCCGGGCAAACTTGAGCCCCTGTTTACGAAGAGGGCTTCGAGGGACTCCGGCGTGATCAGCAAGATGCCCTCAGGCGATTTCAGGAACCGTTGTTTCTTGCTTGCTGCCACATCACCATGCCAGGCAACGACGGGGAGCTCTAGCCGCTCGCACAGCCGGCTGAGCCTGTCCCATTGGTCATTGATCAGTGCCTTGAGTGGGCTGATATATAGCACTGCGCCGGCGGGCTCGCGGTCGTTGAGCAGGTTGGTCAGGATAGGGAGGAATGCGGCCTCCGTTTTGCCTGCTGCGGTAGACGCTGCAATGATCACATCGCGATCAGCGCCCACCAACGCTGGTACCGCCCACTCTTGGGCATCACGTAACGACGTCCACCCCTGTGACCAGACCCATTGCTGAACCTCGGGATGAAGACGCTCAAACGAAGAAGAGTCAGAGCTTGAAGCTGGCGAGCTCATCGTCGGCCTCAACTTCAAGATCCTGTTGGCCAGCCTCATCCTTGGCCAGTTCCACCGCGCCCAGCAAGGTGCGCCAGTCCGCTGTAGGGTTCTGCTCGATGACCGCGAGCAGGTTGATGAAAGCGGTAATGGTCGTGCGCGGCGTCCGGAAATAGGCCTCGCCCAAGCGCTGGTTGCAGTGCGCCATAAACGCTGGGATGGCTTCGTCCGGCAGCAAGAACTTCTCAGCTTCGCCGAAGGCATAGACATTGCGCAGCTTCTGCAGCAGCACGTAGAAGTCTTCAGGGGTCAGGCTGCTGAGCCGAATGACAGGCCCAGAAAGGTCAACCAGTCCAGACTTCGCAAAGCTGTTTTCTGCGAGACGCGATTGCAGGGCAGGGTAGCTGTAGAGCCCCCGACGCGTGTCCATCAGAAACTCTGGCGTGCCGCCCAGCACAAAGCCCAGGCCTTCAGCCGAGCCCTGCAACGAATCATTGAGGATCCGAAGAATCTGTTCGTAGTTGGCATTCCGGGCCTGAGTGTTCGCCAGTTTGTACAGGTTGACTAACTCATCCAGGCACACCATCAGTCCGCCGAAGCCAGCCAGACGCACGAACCGCGACAGCAATTTCAATTGATCGTAAACGGAGGCATCGTCGACGATCGTGCGGACGCCTAGCGCAGCGCGGGCATCGGTCTTGGTGGAAAATTCCCCGCGCAGCCAGCGGATGGCATCAGCCTTAAGCTGTTCATTGCCTTCCTCGAAACCGCGGCAATAGGCAGCAATGACGTCGGCAAAGTCATAACCGTTGACCATTTCGGTGAGCTCCGCCAGGTACTCACGAATGACGACCTCGCTCTCAACACCTTTAGCCTTGGCTTCCGTTTTAGCCTGGGAAATGAATTTCTCAACGATACCCTGGAGCGCGCCGCCATCGGGTTTGGTGCGCGTGGCCATGTTCTTGGCCAGTTCGGAGTAAAGGGATCGCGCCTGACCACCCGAAGCATGAAGACGACGGTCCGGATTCAAATCAGCGTGCATGGTGACGAGCTTGCGCTCCATTGCGATGCCGCGAACCAGGTTGAGGAAGAAGGTTTTACCCGCGCCATACTCGCCAACGACGACGCGGAATGCGGAGCCGCCATCTGCGAGACGATCCACATCCTTGAGCAGCGAGTCGAGTTCACCCGCCCGACCTACCTGGATCAGGTGCTGCCCTACACGGGGCACAACACCCGCACGCAGCGATTGAATGACCGCGTCGCGATCCTTGGCTCGTATCTTACTCATAGGGCTAATTCATCCAGAATTTCGGGGTTGATTTCGATGGGATCATCGCCTTCAGTCACGGGCATGTCGAACAGCTCAAATGCTGTGTCGTTGATCCGTTCCAGGGCGCCATCCAGCATCAATTCCATATCACTGGCTGCGTCTTCCAGCTCAGCGCGGCTCCATTCAGTCCGAGAAACCAACAGGCGGAGGAAGGCAGAATGCTCGACGTCCAAACCATGAACGGTAGCAAGCTGTTCGGCGCTACTGCCCTCCTGATCTTGAAGCGTTTCTGGTGCCGAGGCGCCAGATGTTTCGGGGGGAGACTCTTCATTGAAGACGCTGGCCAGAAGCGCCGACACCTCTGCCGTTTCTTGTTGCAGACGAGCGACCTTGCTCATGTCCAGTGCGAAGCCTGAACCCATGCCTTCTGACGCCTCCGTCGCAGTCGCCGGCGCGACAGTCGAAGGCATTGCCTCCATGACCTGGGAAGGGCGAACGGCTGCACTATGGAGATCGCTGTAGACGAACTGCGGATCGAGAGCGAGCGATTTGTACACGCGCTCAAGCAGCTTCACTTCCTGCGGCGTCACCTCGCCATCCGCATGTGCCAGGTGGGCCAGGAAGCTGGCAATTTTCCGTTTGGCCTCGAGGGTCAAGGGCTCAAGCTTCTTCTTGAGGCTTGCCAGCGTGGGCGGTTGCTTCAGCTGAATTTGGAGGTGCGCTTTCAGGCGTTTGCGATGCGCGATGCAGAGGTGATCCCACGAGTCAATGTGGCCTGAGAGCAGACTTACTTCTTCAAGCGAGGTGTCACCGTCTGCTGCAGCGACTGCACTGGCCAGGTCTAACGTCACTGCTGCGGCGCTGTAGGCATCGGTAGAGCGAAGCGTGCCTTCGTCAGAGTCCGCCGCGAACAGCGCGATGGTGTCTTCAGACTTGGGGGTGCGGCTGCCAGACAGGACGTCGGGTTCCAATCCGATCCGCTTGCTCTCCAACGCCCGGGCAAGGGCGATCACTTTGTCACGGGAAAGCGCGCCGGCCGATTTGAATCGACCTGCCAGCTCTCCGAAACTCATGCAGATGGTTTCGCCCCCGACGCGTTGCTCCAACTGTTCGAGCTCTGCTTTTGCCTCAATAGGCCAGAGTTCGGTTGGCAACTGCAGGATGGCTTCCAGGCTATCTCCGGCGTCTGGATTACGCCCTAGGTACCGACTGAAAGCGTCGAGTACGGAGGTGCAGTCCTCGACAATGACCTGCAGCTTGTTACGCGTTCCTGAGGTCGCCGCGACATCAGGAAGGTCACCTACGGCTACTGCCGGAATATTCAATCCGGCAGTAGCGGGTCGATAGGCGACCTTCAGCTTGGTCTTGTTCTGAGGCAGCACAATGCCGCTGGGATAGCGCTTCGCGAATTCGTGTTTGAAGAGCGCTGCGAATTGCTCGGGACACCGCGTCACAGGTGTGCGCCTGGAGATGTTGGGCTCTGCAAGCGCCCAGGCCAATGCCCAGCTCGAATTAAGCGGATACTTGTCCACGGCCATCTGTCCCAGCGCAACGCGCAGGGACATAGGTAGCTCATACCCATCTGCGGGGCTGGCGCCGGGCTCGCTTAGGTAGCTCTGAGGCTGAACAGCGCCCGCGTCGATATGGGCGAGGAAACGGGTAGCGTAACCGCGGAAAGAATTGTTATCGCCGTAAAGACCAAGTAAACGCTCGACCTCGGCCTTGATGGCCGGGATTTCTGCCTTGGCCTGAGGGTCGGTCGGTGCATCGATCAGCGCACGGCGTTCAAGCCCATAGAAAAACAGGAACACGTAACCCGCATCAGCAGGCTGGCGACGACCTCCTGCCAACCATTGCAGGTACGCTCGCCGCGCCTCGGGCGTGATGCTCCGGTAGCTTGGCCAGTACGGCATCTGTCGCTCGGTGAGGTTCATCGGTGAGCGCGCGACACGGAGCGTGGCGTCGATCAGGGACGGTTCAGTTTGGCCAAATTGAGTCGCCCGCTCGGTGATGTAAAGCAGTCCGCCGGGGATGGCCAACCCAGCCACGTTAACGGACTCATTTTCAGCCAGCCAACGAACCCCCGCGGGCTTGGCACTTGGCTTTGGAATGGCGTAACTCTGACTGTCGCTGGAGGAGCCGACCTGGACAGTATGGAAGTCTGGTTCGCGGGTACTGGTGCTGAACTGGACAGTGACACTGGGGGACGTTGCGTGTCGAGACACCGCAGCGATCTCGACAGAAAAGTCATCTTCAGGAACGTAAGGCTTTGCCCGGGTGGCACGTCTGACGGCCCATATCAATACGCCTATGCCCAAGACGACCCCAATGGCAATCCACACCTGTTTAGGGATCTGTGCCAAGAGGGCAATAACAAATAACAGGGCGTACAGAGCGATCGACCCGCCGCCGCTCCCTTTGCGCTTCCGTGGCATATGAGTGTTCCGTACATTTGGTAATGGCCAAATGACATTCTCACGGATTTTTTAAGGCCCGCCAAGTGGAACAGACGAAGGGAGAGCTTGGACGAAATAAACACTGGCAGCGCTGCGATAACTCAGTCGTTCAGCGCCAGAGCAACCAGATCGGGCAGTATTTTCTCAGCGGGGCCAATCAGCATGATCTCTTTCGGCCCATTCATGGATACATCTAGGGTATTGACGTGTATCACCACTGCACCAGACGCCAACGCCATTTCTGGTAAGTCAGCAGCGGGCCGGACCACGCCGGAAGTCCCGATAGAAAGCATGACATTACACTGTCGTGCTGTTCGACTGGCGGTTTTCCATGCGCCTGGCGGAAGATCCTCACCAAACCACACCACAGCTGGACGTAAGCGACCGTTGCACCGTCGGCAGCGGGGCGGTTCTATCAATGCGCCTTCCGCTGGAAAGCTCGGAAATTCAAGCGATCCCGCGACAGAGCGATGACAGCTGAAACACTTGGGAAGCGTCAGGCTGCCATGGAGATGAAGCACGTCCTGATTGCCCGCCCGCTCGTGCAGATCATCAACATTCTGAGTAACCACAGTGACACTCCGACCGCTGCCAGATAACCGGTGGATCGCCTGATGTGCCGCATTGGGCAGAGCTTGCATGACCTGCTGGCGACGCCATAGGTACCAGCCCCAAACCAGCGCCGGGTTTTCGCGAAATGCCTTCGCGGTTTCTAACCGTTGAGGGTCTTGGCGCTCCCACAACCCGGTTAGTCGGTCACGAAAAGTCGGAATGCCGCTGCCGGCAGAAACGCCAGCGCCGGTAAACACCATGATATGTTGCGCATCCCGCAATGCGTCTGCGGCTTTTGCTAGGGTGTCCATGAGTACTCATCTTCCTAACGTGGGGCAGGGAAGGCTGCCAGGAGAGCGGCCGCGGGTGGCATCGGATCAGTGAACAACCAATTCGGGGGCCTCGCGCCGAAAAAACATGTGTGGACGCTTCACCGTTCAACGACGGTGTGCGTTCCTACATCAAAAGTGCGCGTACAACTGCGGTTCGTCAGCAGACTTAGGTTGAGGGGCCGCGCTGGTGATTCGCGCTTTCAGGTTTCGCGCTGAGTACAACGCGTGTGACCGTTTCCGCAGGCGTAAATCGAGGTCACCTAATTTGTAGGTGGCCACCGCAGTCTCGTAAATCACTGCGCTTTGCGAGGACTCAAGCCCACGGTGAATCACAATCTTACGAAGCTCTTCCAGACTCCAGTGCGGACGTCCGGTGATGGAAGGAGGGCATAGCATTTGTACCTGCGCGATCTCGACGCCCGTTGCCTGGGACAGGAAGACGTTGAGTTCGTAGGCATCTTCAACCACAGCTGCTCGCTCGCTCTCACCGTTGAAAAGCGGCCGCAAGGTTACCCAAAAGCACATCCCTTCAATTTCACAATAGGAACCCGTACGGACAGTACGGGTGTGAGATTCGGACAAATAGATCAAAACGGGCTCCACTGAGCGCTGCATACCCCTAGGCGACCAGTCACCAGGGCTGGAAAACTCAAATTATCCCACAATGAACACTATAGATTGTAGCCCTATCGTGTTCGATAGCGCTTCATCATTCCTTTTATGAGGAATGATGATGGAAATCCGTGAATCCCTGGGTGAGGCACTGCGGCGCATGCGCATTTCGCACGATCTGACCCAGGAAGATTTCGCCGTAGTCAGTAGTCGAACCTACGTAAGCTCCCTCGAACGAGGACTCAAGTCGCCGACCATCCAAAAAATTGAAGAGCTGGCCGGCCGCATGGGTGTCCACCCACTCAGCCTCATCGTATCTGCGTATCTTATCCAAGACCCGGAGGTGAGCTTCGACGGGCTGATCAAACAGGTGAAAAAAGAGGCGCTCAAGCCTTGACCGTCGATTCAGCGCCCAAAATGAGCGCTATAGTGTTCATGTCGTCCTGGATCGACTACCATCGCTGCTCACTGAAACCCGCTTCGGGGAGCAGCGTAGCTATGCGTAGATCATTCCATGGCTAAGGTGGCCCCTTCTACATCCAAAATGCCTATGGCCACCGCCGCTGCTCCCCGTTTTTCAATTGGCCTGTACAGGACACCGTGTCGAGAATCGTGGAAGATTCCTGACTAGCACTGCCGAAGACTGCCGGCCGGAAGCCTGAATGGAGGAGGGCGTCGCTAAATAAAGCGGTTTTGTCTCTTGGGTATAGCGAGCGAGGCGCGGCGATGGGCCTAGCTACGAGCAGCGCTAACCATGCAAGGCCCCATCTATCTCGTACTGTGCGGCTTGAACCACCGCGTCGGGGTCGGACGATATGATGTCCTTCGGCAGCTTACCGCCCAAATACGAATTGGATGATTCGAACCATAACGCCATGCCCCAGCCATTCAGCCTGGTGGCCAGCACAGCGATGACGCGCTGTATTCCCCGGGCCGCAATGGCCAAGGCGCATGCATCGATGGCAAAACGTGGAAAGTACTCCACGCCCTCGTAGTTGATAGAGAAGATTGCACCGTCTAAATACCGGCCAGGAGCGCCGGCGCTGAGTTGCTCTGCTAACTCCGGCAGCAGCGCATTTAGCTCAGGCCAGGTCAGCCAATCTCCGCTGGCCATGACTCTGGATTGTGCCTTGGACTGGAAAATCGCCTCTCGACCGGCAACATTCCTCGCCTTTCGAATTTCGCTCATCTGCGAGACCCTCCTTAAGAATTAGGGGGTAGGGGATGCCAGCAGCCAGTTCTGAGCTGCCCGCTGAGAGATAGACCACCACTAATTCGGATCCACCGGCTGACTAATGGTCGACCAGTCAACGGCGGCCCGCGTCCTGGAAGTAGTCGTCCTGGGCGACCAAGCCCAAATCACCGCTCTCAGCCTTCGGCTCATCACTGAACAGCTGTTGAACACGTCGCTCTTGCTTCACGTACGCCAGGGTCTGGAAAAAGCAGTGCTCACAGAGGTGTACCTCGAATCGCTGGCCGTCGTGTTCGCTGCCATACCCCCAGTGGGCTTGTAGGGTTCCATACTGATAAATGCCCGCAGCCAGGCGCGTAGAATTCCCGCAGACGTCACACATGATATCGGTTATGCACTCAATCTCGACCAGCCCGGTAATTTTCACTGTGAATTCCTAGAAAATGGATTCGTGCCATGTTGGAGGGCAGGCTGGCGATCGGCGACCAAGTGATTCGAGTTCAACCGCGGTCACGCATGCCAATGCGCTTGACCGAATGTGCGCGCTCCTGATCATGCGAGTGATAATAGGTGTTCTGGGTCGTACTGAGGTTGCTGTGACGCAAGTCTTCCTGCAGGTCCTTAGGATTTCGCAGCGGCGCGTCAAAGGTGGCCGAGGTGTGACGTAGCCAGTGCGCAGACGCACAGCGCAGACTTTCCATCTCGTGGTTCGCGCGGCCTTCGCTGCGCATCTTCTCTACGGCTTTATCAAACACGGTTTGGAGGAGGGCGCGGATCTGTCGATCAGACAAACCGGCGCGGCCGTTGAGCGTCGTGATCAGAGGCGTAGTTTCTCCTGGATGAGGTAACTCGGGAAGTCCCAGGAATCGCCGATAACGTTTCAAATAGCGCTCTACGTAGATATCCCGCACGGCAATCTTCGCCGCCTTGTTGCCTTTACCCACCGCGAAGTACCACCAATTGCCTTCATCATCCAAGCGGAAGTCACCCATTGTGGGTTTCCAGTTTTTACGACCGGAGAGATCTGAAACCCGCAGGTACATGGCGAACAGCGTAGCAACAATAAATAATGTTCGCTCATGCCGCTCCGGTTCGGCGTTCGCCATTGCTTCAACGGTATCCAGCACAAAGTCCCACTGCAACGGCGTAAGTGCCCGCGAAGAAGTAACTCCCAGCGCTTCCGTGGAGAATCGATTGCCTTTTTTAAGGAGCCGAAAGGGGTTCGTCTGAGCAAAGCCATCTTCAACAAGAAACTCATAGAAGCGACTGCAGACCGTATACACCTGATTCAACGTGCCATTCGCAGCATGATACTCCGGGGTGCTGGGAGTTTCTGCAGCGATCACTTTGCGGGACTTGCTATTAAACGGATGCCATTTGGGGTTGGGGATGTAGGCCTCGCGGGCATCGAGCGCGTGCGGGTTACTGACGAACCGGCTGCGGGTCACCGGACCCATCCAGTCATCTGGCGGGTTTCGACAGAAGTTCAGATAGTCTTGGGCATCCTGGCGTTTGAGTTGATTCAGCGGTTTGCCTTGGACCAGCAGCGCCCACAGCAGTAAGCGCTCGGTATGACTGCGGTACGAGTTGAACGTCTGGGCGTTGTCGGAAAAGGCGCGCAGAAACGAACGTACCGCGGCGTAGCCGCGGTCAGCCTCCAGTGCGGCGTTACACTCGCCCAGAAAGGCGCCGACGCAGGCCAGCGGTGAGCCGTGCAAACTGAAGTCCTGCTCGATGAAGTTATCGTGGGTTTCGAACAAGGGTTGGGGTGCGCGCGCCATGAAGTACCAGCCAGAATTTTGAATACAATAGACTTCCAGTTATGACAGTAATCGGAAGTTTCAACCTTTTGCGAAGAAAAAGCGTCGAATGACTGATGGTAACGACAAGCCTAGCTAGGCGCAACATGAGAGTGCCGTGACTGGATCAATGACAGATGTCTTGCGCGCTCCTTCAGGTTCAGGCAAATGCGCTCATCAAGCGCTCTTAAATTTGGATACTTCCCTATACTCCCTAACTGATATAAAAGCTGCACAAACATCCTTAAAGCCATACTTGAACGCAGCAGCGGTGCTGGTGGAAAGTCGCCTCATTACTTCCAAGGCGTGGGAAAGTCGCCTTATTGATTCCAAAACCTGGGAAAGTCGCCTCAATCTGTTGCACGAGCGCGGGAGAGTCGCCTCAATCTTGCATTCTGAAGGGAGGATTTTTCGTCGATTCACGACGCTTACTCCGAAGAGTGGGAAAAACTCCTCATTAATTGCCAACGCTAAAAGGTTTAGGAATCGATGTCTGACTCAAAAAATTGGGCACTTTGGCTTCAGATGATGAGGCTGAGCAGCACAGATGTCGCTTTAATTCGCAGGGCATTGCCTTAATGGTCGATTTTATTCAATCAGATCAATGGGTTAAGCATGACTAATGATGAGTCGCCTCATTTAGCGATAGCCTCACCGGCTTTGGTTGTGGTTTGCCCTGGTCAATCGAGGCAAAGTCTGGTTTTCGGGGGCTGGTGACAGCACAGGCCGGGTAAGGTCATTATAAGATTTAACATAATATGCATTATGCGCACATTCGTATGCAGCAAGCGGGACGTGGGTCAGGCAGATTTCAAAACAAGACCAGGCTGTTTCCTGAGTCTGTGTTCGTACCTCGCTCGACACGCTATCTTCAGCGCCATGTCCAAACGGCACCCATCAAGACGATCCCACCATCAAGGACGCCAGATGCCTGACCATCCCTCTGCCGACAACATCATCGATCTCTATGACCGGCACGCCCACGCGTGGAATGAATTGCGCGGCGATCGCCTGACCGAACATAAATGGATCAAACGTTTCCATGCCTTGCTCACACCCTCTGCAACGGTACTTGATCTGGGCTGTGGCTCCGGTCAGCCCGTGGCGCGTTATCTGATCGGTGCCGGCCTGGCAGTAACTGGCGTGGATTCATCAGCGCAGATGCTTGCTCTATGTCGCAGCCGTTTCCCTGAGCATTCATGGATTCATGCAGACATGCGCACGCTGTCGCTCGATCTCCAGTTCGCCGGCATCCTCGCCTGGAACAGCTTTTTTCATCTCAAGCCCGATGATCAGCGCAGGATGTTTCCTGTGTTCCAGCGTCATGCGGCACCCGGTGCAGTTCTGATGTTCACCAGTGGTACCTCGCTGGGTGAAGCTTTGGGTCATTTCCAGGGCGAAACCTTGTATCACGCGAGCCTGGATCCTGAGGAATACACCGCACAACTGCGTGAACACGGCTTCGCCGTACTGGACCATATCGTCGAAGACCCTGAGTGTGGCGGCCAGACGGTATGGATTGCCCGCCGCTTCCGTTGACCGTTATGCACTTCTTTTATAACTACACTAAATAACCATTTAGTGTAGTTATATGATTGTGCAGCGCAAACAGCAACTTTTTCACCAATCCTTCACTCCCCCCGCACTTTTCTCCACCTAGGATTCGCCGACAATTTGCCCACCCGCAGAGCCAGTGATGAATCTGAAAACAACCGACCACCGTGCCTTGCTGTTACTGCTGGCAGTCACCGCCTTGTTATTGACGCTGGGCCTGGGCAGTCGCGAGTTATGGGGAGCAGAAACTCGCTGGGCCAACATTTCCCTGCAGATGTTACAAAGCGGAGATTATTTTGACCCCTACCTCAAAGGCGGCGCCTACTACGACAAACCCCTGCTGTCCTACTGGCTTATCACGGCCAGCGCCTGGCTTTCCGGTGGCCTGGGGCCTTGGTCGCTGCGCCTGTCCTCGGTGGTCGCGGCATGGTTGAGTGTCTGGCTGACCTACCTGCTGGGCGAGCGCCTGTTCCGCAAGGGCACCGGCTTGGTCGCCGGCTGGATGCTGGCCACGACCTTCTACTTCGTGTTCTGGGCACGGGTCGCCACTGCCGACATCCTTACCGTATGCGGCGTACTGGCAGCGGTCTGGTGGTATTGCCGCGGGCCGGATGATACCCGCTTCTGGCGCTACGTCGGGTTCTTCGGCCTACTGGCGCTGACGTCGCTGTTCAAGGGCTTGATCGGCTTCATCCTGCCTGGCCTGGTGCTGCTGCCGCACTTGCTGCGCGAAGGCCGCTGGCGCCGCCACCTGAACCTGCGCCTGCTGGCTGCGCTGTTGCTGGCCGCAGCGCTGTACATGCTGCCGTTTCTACTCTCGCACCTGTACGGCGCGCCCAACTACGGCGAAAGCGGCCTGGGGCTGGTACTGCGGGAGAACGTGGTGCGGTTCTTCCAGCCATTCGACAACCTCGGGCCGATCTACACCTACCTGGTATACCTGCCGGTCTATACCCTACCCTGGGCACCCTGCTGGATCATCGCCGTGTGGGTTGCCCTGCGCCACTGGCGGCAGATCGAGCCGGATACCCGCTGGCTGCTTCAGGGGCTTGGCCTGCTGATGCTGTTCTTCACCGCCAGCGGCAGCAGGCGCAGCTACTATGTGCTGCCGCTGGTGCCGTTCGCGCAGCTGCTCGGTGCCTGGTGGATCACCCGTCGCATGGCCATGCGCGAGTCCGCCGGGCAGCGTCTGCAGGCCGGCTTCGCGGTTACCGCCGTGTTGCTGTTGGCGGTGCTGGGCATCCTGGTGCCCTGGAGCAATGGCGGCGGCGGCGTGATCCGCTTCGGCGAGGCGGTGCGCGAACAGGCGAGCCGTCAGGCTCCATTGGCGCAATGGCAGATGGTCATGGTCGAGGTGGACAACAAGGTGCCAATGTACCTGCAAACGGGTGGCGCCCCCTTCTACTATGTGGCGCAGACCGACAATTATCCCCGCACAGGCAACACCGCGACATTGATGGCCTGGCTGGAGCGCACCAGCGGCAAGCACTGGGACCCGCAGCGCACGATCATCGTCGCGCATTACCGCCGTGGCGAGACGCCTCCCCTTGACTACTTGCACAACGATCATCAGGTGGTCACCACCCAACCCAGTCGTGGCGAGCAGTGGCTACACAGCCATGATGATCAAAGCGTGGCCTATATTCCCCAAGGCCCAGGCACGCCCCTTGCTAGGCTGCCAAGCGACAACTAACGGCCTCTATTCAGGCAACTAAAACACAGTTTCACAGCCATCCAAATGGATGTTTATGCGTTTCAAAATTATTGTTAGCTTCACACTTGGCCGGCAACCTGAACCTCAGCTGTCTGCCTGTGCAATGTAATGATAACGCGACCCTTTTTTTATACTTCTTTCACAAAATCGAGCATACCCTTTGGCTGGATAAGCCCTTGACCATCACTACGGCATGGATGACTGAGCCCCGCAGAAAACTTTGACTTAGCGCAACGCAGCAACTTTTAGCCTGTGCACGGGATGCAAAACTTTTCTTTGCGTCTACGCTGGCAATTGAACCAATGAAATCAATGGGTTCTGTCACTTTTCCTGTATCACCGAGGTGCTCATGAGTGAGGCGTTTCTCCCCTTCTCACGTCCGAGTATGGGCGAAGAAGAAATAGCGGCTGTTGAAAAAGTCCTGCGTTCGGGCTGGATCACGACCGGGCCGCAGAACCAGGCCCTGGAAGAGCAGTTTGCGCAGTACGTCGGTTGCCGCCATGCGGTAGCCTTGTCATCGGCCACTGGCGGTATGCATATTGCCTTGCTGGCACTGGGTATCGGCCCCGGGGATGAAGTCATCACCCCATCGCAGACCTGGGTGTCCACGGCCAACATGATCTCGCTGCTCGGCGCCACACCGGTGTTTGTCGATGTTGATCGGGACACCCTGATGACCGACGCGGCACGCATCGAAGCCGCCATCACACCGCGGACCAAGGCCATCATTCCGGTGCACTACGCCGGCGCTGCCTTTGACCTCGACCCGTTGTACGCCCTTGCCGACAAGCACGGCATCGCCGTCATCGAAGACGCCGCCCATGCCGCCGGCACCCGCTACAAGGGCCGCCACGTAGGGGCTCGAGGTACGGCAATCTTCTCGTTCCATGCGATCAAGAACATGACCTGCGCCGAAGGTGCGATGTTCGTCAGCGACGACGAAGCCCTGGCCAGCCGCGTGCGCATGCTCAAATTCCATGGCCTGGGTGTCGATGCCTATGACCGCATGACCCACGGTCGCAAGCCCCAGGCCCAGGTCATCGAGCCCGGCTTCAAGTACAACCTCGCCGACATCAACGCCGCCATCGCCCTGGTGCAACTGCAACGCCTGGATGCGATCAACGCCCGCCGTACCGAACTGGCCGCGCGCTACCAGCAACGTCTGGCAGGCCTGCCGGTGCAGCCCCTGGCCGTGCCGGACTACCCGCAGCAGCACGCCTGGCACCTGTACATCCTGCGCATCGACAGCGAACGCTGCGGCCTGGACCGCGAAGCCTTCATGAAAGACCTGCAGGAGCGCGGCATTGGCACCGGCATCCACTTCATCGCGACCCACCTGCACACCTGGTACCGCCAGCGTGATCCGCAGCTGTCGCTGCCCAACACCGAATGGAACTCAGCGCGGCTGTGCTCCATTCCGTTGTTCCCCGACATGACCAACCAGGACCTCGACCGCGTCGTCACCGCCATAGAACAGCTTGTGGGAAATCGCTCGTGAGACCTTACCCGATCCATTGCGTGTCCATCGTCATCCCGGTCTACAACGAGCAGGAAAGCCTGCCCGAGCTGCTGCGTCGTACTGGCGCAGCCTGCGAGCAACTGCGCCACCCCTATGAAATCGTGCTGGTCGACGACGGCAGCCGCGACGACTCCGCGCACATCCTGGAGGCCGCCGCCCAAGCCGAGAACAGCCCGTTCGTCGCGGTCATCCTCAACCGCAACTACGGCCAGCACGCAGCGATCATGGCCGGTTTCGAGCAGTGCAAGGGCGACGTGGTCATTACCCTCGACGCCGACCTACAAAACCCGCCGGAAGAAATCCCGCGGCTGGTTGCCGAAGCCGAACGTGGCTTCGACGTGGTCGGCACGGTACGCAGCAACCGCCAGGACTCGGCCCTGCGCCGCTGGCCGTCGAAGGTGATCAACTACGCAGTCAAGCGCTCCACCGGTGTCGCCATGAGCGACTACGGCTGCATGCTGCGTGCCTACCGGCGCACGGTGATCGACGCGATGCTCGCCTGCCGCGAGCGCAGCACGTTCATCCCGATCCTGGCCAACAGCTTCGCCCGCCACACCACCGAGATCCTGGTGACCCACGCCGAGCGAGAGCACGGCGATTCGAAATACAGCCCGATGCGCCTGATCAGCCTGATGTTCGACCTGATCACCTGCATGACCACCACGCCATTGCGCCTGCTGAGCATCGTCGGATTCAGCATGGCCGCACTCGGCGTGCTGTTCGCCTTCGGGCTGGTCGTGCTGCGCCTGGCGTTTGGCCCGGGCTGGGCCGGCAACGGTCTGTTCGTGCTGTTCGCCGTCTTGTTCGTGTTCA
Source organism: Pseudomonas sp. 382 (assembly GCF_002759075.1). NCBI lineage: Bacteria > Pseudomonadati > Pseudomonadota > Gammaproteobacteria > Pseudomonadales > Pseudomonadaceae > Pseudomonas > Pseudomonas sp. 382. The sequence goes on along the minus strand of NZ_PEMX01000013.1, from coordinate 120,774 downwards.
CCGGTGGCCAGTTCATCGGCATGGACCTGCTCGGCGAGTACCTGGGGCGCATGTACAGCGATGTGCGCGCCCGCCCGCGGTTCTTCATCGAAAGAGTGCTGCGCAGCGGCCCCCCGCCTGCACCTGCAGCAAACGTCACCGTTGATGGTTTCAATTCCTCTACTTCTGGTCAGGTTCACTCATGAGTGCAAAAACGGTTGTCTTCGCGTACCACGATATCGGCTGCGCCGGCATTGAAGCCCTGCTCGACAGCGGTTATGACATCGCAGCGGTGTTCACTCATGCCGACGATCCCAAGGAAAACACCTTCTACGCCTCGGTCGCACAGCTGTGCGCCCGCAAAGGCATCCCGGTGCATGCGCCGGAGGACGTCAACCACCCGCTGTGGGTCGAGCGCATCAGCCAGCTCGACCCCGACTACCTGTTCTCGTTCTACTACCGCAACCTGCTGAGCGAACCGCTGCTTGCCACCGGCCGCAAAGGCGCGTTCAACCTGCACGGCTCGCTGCTGCCGCGCTACCGCGGCCGCGCACCGGCCAACTGGGTGCTGGTCAACGGTGAAACCGAAACCGGCGTGACCCTGCACCGCATGGTCAAGCGCGCCGATGCCGGCGCCATCGTCGCCCAGCTGCGTGTGGCCATCGAACGCAGCGACACCGCGCTGAGCCTGCACGGCAAGCTGCGCGCCGCCGCCGCCGACCTGCTGCGTGACACCTTGCCGAACCTGCGCCAGGGCAAGGTCAGCGAAACCCCACAGGATGAATCGAAGGCGACCGTGTTCGGCCGCCGTACCGCAGCTGATGGCCGCCTGGACTGGCAAGCGCCTGCCGAAACCCTGTTCAACCTGGTGCGCGCGGTGACCCAGCCCTACCCTGGCGCCTTCTGCCAGGTCGGCGAGCACAAGCTGATCGTCTGGAGCGCCGACGTGGTCAAGGGCAACGAAGGCCTGGCCCCAGGCCGGGTCATCAGCACCGACCCGCTGCGCATCGCCTGTGGCGAGGACTCGCTGGTGATCAGCGCCGGCCAGCGCAACGACAACGGCCTGTACCTGAGCGGCCCGCAACTGGCCAACGAGCTGGGCCTGGTCGAAGGCTCGCTGCTGCGTGGCGCCGACGCCCGCCGCAGTGCGCGCCGCACCCGTGTATTGATCCTTGGCGTCAACGGTTTCATCGGCAACCACCTGTCCGAGCGCCTGCTCAGCGATGAGCGCTACGAAGTCTACGGCCTGGACATCGGCTCCGACGCCATCGAGCGCCTGCGCAGCCACCCCCGCTTCCACTTCGTCGAAGGCGACATCAGCATTCACTCCGAGTGGATCGAGTACCACATCAAGAAGTGCGACGTGGTGCTGCCACTGGTGGCCATTGCCACGCCGATCGAGTACACCCGCAACCCATTGCGCGTGTTCGAGCTGGACTTCGAAGAAAACCTGCGCCTGGTGCGCTACTGCGTCAAGTACAACAAGCGCGTGATCTTCCCGTCGACCTCGGAAGTCTACGGCATGTGCCAGGACACGAACTTCGACGAAGACAGCTCCAACCTGGTGGTCGGGCCGATCAACAAGCAGCGCTGGATCTACTCGGTGTCCAAGCAGCTGCTCGACCGGGTCATCTGGGCTTATGGCCAGAAAGGCCTGAACTTCACCCTGTTCCGCCCATTCAACTGGATGGGCCCACGCCTGGACCGCCTGGACTCGGCGCGTATCGGCAGTTCCCGGGCCATCACCCAGCTGATCCTGAACCTGGTGGAAGGCACACCGATCCGCCTGTTCGACGGCGGCGCGCAGAAGCGTTGCTTCACCGACATCGCCGACGGCGTCGAGGCCCTGGCACGGATCATCGACAACGACAACGATGCCTGCAACGGCCAGATCATCAACATCGGCAACCCGGACAACGAAGCCAGCATCCGCCAGCTTGGCGAAGAACTGCTGCGCCAGTTCGAAGCCCACCCGCTGCGCAGCCACTTCCCGCCGTTCGCCGGCTTCAGCGACGTCGAGAGCAAGGCATTCTATGGCGGCGGCTACCAGGACGTGTCCCACCGCAAGCCGAGCATCGCCAACGCCAAACGCCTGCTGAACTGGGAGCCGACCGTGGAGATGCGCGAAACCATCGGCAACACCTTGGACTTCTTCCTGCGTGAAGCGATGCGCGAGATCGAGGCCCGTCCGGCAGAAGAAGCACGCTGATGCAGGCAGGGTTGCGCATCGATGTCGATACCTACCGCGGCACCCGCGAAGGTGTGCCGCGCCTGTTGGAGTTGCTCGACGAGGCGCAGGTCAAGGCGACGTTCTTCTTCAGTGTCGGGCCAGACAACATGGGGCGCCATTTGTGGCGCCTGATTCGCCCGCAGTTCCTGTGGAAGATGCTGCGCTCCAATGCCGCCGGGCTGTACGGCTGGGACATCCTCCTGGCCGGCACCGCCTGGCCCGGCAAACCGATTGGCCGCGACCTCGGGCACCTGATGCGTCAGGCCCGCGCCGCCGGCCACGAGGTCGGCCTGCATGCCTGGGATCACCACGGCTGGCAGGCCAATGCCGGGCGCTGGAGCATGGCGCAACTGACTGAGCAGATCCGTCGGGGCGTCGACACCCTCAGTGACATCCTCGGTGCACCGGTCGACTGCTCGGCAGTCGCCGGTTGGCGCGCCGACGAACGGGTGGTCGAGGCCAAGCAGGCCTTCGGTTTCCGCTACAACAGCGATTGCCGGGGTAGCAACCTGTTCCGCCCCCGGCTGGCTGACGGCTCGCCAGGGACGCCGCAGATTCCGGTGGACATGCCGACCTTCGACGAGGTCGTCGGCCCGCAGGTGGCTGCCGCGCACTTCAACGCATTCATGCTCGGGCAATTCCGCCCACAGGCACTCAACGTCTACACCATCCATGCAGAGGTAGAAGGGATTCTGATGGCCCAGGACTTCCGTCAATTGCTGGCCGATGCACGCCAGCGCGAGATTGCGTTCAAACCGTTGGGCGAGTTGCTCCCCGCCTCGCTCGACACCCTGCCCGTTGCCCGTGTGCAACGCGGCACCCTGCAAGGCCGTGAGGGCTGGCTGGGAGTGCAAGGTTCATGAACAGACGCTGGACGCTACCGCTGCTGCTCGGCCTGTTCGTGCTGGCCTTCCTGCTGCCACTGGGCGGGCATGGCTTGTGGATCCCCGACGAAACCCGCTATGCCCAGGTCAGCCAGGAGATGCTGCTGACCGGCAACTGGGTCTCGCCGCACTTCATGGGGCTGCGCTACTTCGAAAAACCCGCCGCCGGCTACTGGATGATCGCTTTCAGCCAGGGGCTGTTCGGCCAGAACCTGTTCGGCGTGCGCTTTGCCTCGGCGCTGAGCGTCGGCCTGAGCCTGATCCTCTGCTACCTGGTGGCACGCCGCCTGTGGAATGACCCGCGCAAGAGCCTGATCTGCACCTTGGTCTACATGAGCTTCTGCGTCATGGTGGGCCAGGCCGTCTATGCCAACCTCGACCCGCAGTTCACCCTGTGGGTCAACCTCAGCCTGGTGGCCCTGTGGTTCGCCATCGACAGCCACGGCAAGGGCCAGCGCCTGGCAGCCTGGGCGGTACTGGGGCTGGCCTGCGCCATGGGCTTCATGACCAAGGGCTTTCTCGCCTGGCTGCTGCCGGTACTGATCGCGCTGCCGTGGATGCTCTGGCAGAAGCGCTGGCGTGAACTGCTGGTGTACGGGCCGGTGGCCGTGGTGGTGGCGATCGTCGTCAGCCTGCCCTGGGTGCTGGCAGTGCATGTGCAGGAACCCGACTACTGGCGGTTCTTCTTCTGGCATGAGCACATTCGCCGGTTTGCCGGTGACGATGCCCAGCACAGCGCGCCCTTTTGGTACTACCTGCCACTGCTGGTGGCTTACAGCCTGCCCTGGATCGCCCTCCTGCCACTGGCGCTGAAACAGGCCTGGCAGCGCCGTGCCCAGGCCAAGGTCGTGTTCCTGCTGCTGTGGCTGCTGATGCCATTGCTGTTCTTCAGCCTGAGCAAGGGCAAGTTGCCAACCTACATCTTCCCGTGCCTGCTGCCATTGGCCCTGCTGATCGGCCATGCAGTCGAAGACCGCCTGCGCCTTCATCAAGGTCGCGCGTTGCGCATCAACGGCTGGCTCAACGTGGTGATGGGCGCGCTTGCCCTGATCGCACTGGCCTGGCTGCAGTTGAAGAAGCCCGTGTACGGCCATGAACCGACCGGCCTGCTGCTGATGTGCGTGGCACTGAGCGGGTGGACACTCGCCAGCCTGGCCCAGGCCCTGTCGCCGGTGCGCCGTTGGGCCGCCCCGGTGCTCGGCAGCCTGTTGCTGATGGCCCTGCTGCCGGCGGCATTGCCCAAATCGGTGGAAGGCAACAAGATGCCCGACCAGTTCATTCTGCAGCACCTCGACGAACTGACAGGTGCCACGCACCTGATGAGCAACGACCTCGGCGCTGCATCGGCACTGGCCTGGCGCCTAAAACAACCGAACGTGGCGTTCTACAACACCGTTGGCGAACTGAAGTACGGCCTGGCGACCCCGGAAGGCCAAGGTCGTCGGCTGAACGACAAGAACGTTCGCCAATGGGTCGATAATGCCCGCCGCAGTGGCACGGTGGCCGTGGTGATGCGGGTAAAGGGCGAGGATGAGCAGCGTGAACTGGCGCTGCTGCCCGACGATGGCACCCGTTATCACCAGGGCAAGATGGTGATCCTCATTCTCCCCCGGGTATCGCCATGAGCTGGCTGCTGTTGGTCGCGGCCTGCCTGCTGACTTGCCTGGGCCAGGTGGCGCAGAAGTTCGCCGTGGAAGGCTGGCGCGGGCAAGCGGGGCCATGGACGGACAAGTTGCGTTCGCCCTGGCTGTGGCTGGCCCTCCTCGCACTTGGCAGTGGTTTGCTGGTGTGGCTGCTGGTACTGCAGCGCATGGAGGTGGGCGTCGCTTATCCGATGCTCAGCCTGAACTTCGTGGTGATCACCCTGATCGCCCGCTTCGGCTTCCATGAGCCGGTCGACCGCCGTCACTGGCTGGGGGTGGCCCTGGTCATCGCCGGTGTCGCCCTGCTGGGGCAGCAAGCATGAACCAGCGCCTGGGTATCAGCTTTGCCCTGGGCAGCGTGCTGCTGGTCAGTACTGCCCAACTGGCCATGCGCTGGAGCATGACCCGCTTGCCGCAACCCGGCCAGTGGCTGACGGCACTGACCGGCCAGGGCGTGGATGCCGTTGCCGTGGCCGTGGTGCTGGCTGCGATCGCCGCCTATGGCCTGTCGATGCTCTGCTGGCTGCTGGCCCTGCGCGACCTGCCGTTGGGCCGCGCCTACTCGCTGCTCAGCCTCAGCTACGCCCTGGTTTACCTGTTGGCGGCCAGCCTGCCGCTGTTCGACGAGTCCTTCAGTTTGAGCAAATCGCTGGGCGTGGCACTGGTCATGCTCGGCGTCATTACGATCAACACGCGTCCGGCCCGTTCGCCCGCATTAAGGAGTGCTCCATGAAAATTACAGTGTTTGGTAGCGGGTACGTCGGCCTGGTGCAAGCCGCGGTACTGGCCGAGGTCGGCCATGATGTGGTGTGCATGGATATCGACGAGAAGAAGGTCGAGTTGCTGTGCCAAGGCCATGTCAGCATCTTCGAACCGGGCCTTTCCAGCCTGGTGCGCGAAGGCCTGGATGGCGGCCGCCTGCAGTTCACCACCGATGAAAAGCTTGCCGTCGAACATGGCCGGGTCGCCTTCATCGCCGTTGGCACCCCCTCCTGCCCGGATGGTTCGGCAGACCTCAAGTATGTGCTGTCGGTCGGCGATGCAGTCGCTCGCCATCGCCAACAGCCGCTGATCCTGGTCGAAAAGTCCACGGTGCCGGTCGGCACCGGTGACACCCTGCGGGCCCACATCAATACCGCGCTCGCGGGCCGTGAACTGCGCGTCGATATCGTCTCCAACCCGGAATTTCTCAAGGAAGGCTCGGCGGTTGCCGATTGCCGCCGGCCGGACCGTATCGTCATCGGGTGCGAGGGTGAAGACGTGCGCGATGTCATGCGCGACCTCTACGCCCCGTTCAACCGTAACCATGACCGCATCATGTTCATGGACCTGCGCAGCGCCGAGCTGACCAAGTACGCCGCCAACTGCATGCTCGCCACCAAGATCAGCTTCATCAACCAGATCGCCGAGCTGGCCGAGCACCTGGGCGCCGATATCGAATCGGTGCGCCAGGGCATCGGTGCCGATACCCGCATCGGCTACCACTTCATCTACCCAGGCTGCGGCTATGGCGGCTCATGCTTCCCCAAGGACATGCGTGCGCTGATCCACAGTGCCGAGCAGGTGCATTGCTCCAGCGACCTGCTGCAGGCGGTCGAAGCGATCAACGAACGCCAGAAGCACAAACTGTTCGAACGCATCAATGCGTTCTACAACGGCAACCTGGCCGGCAAGACCTTTGCCGTGTGGGGCCTGGCGTTCAAACCGAACACCGACGACATGCGCGATGCCCCCAGCCGCGTACTGCTTGAGTCGCTGTTTGCAGCCGGCGCCAGCGTGCGTGCCTTTGACCCCGAAGCCATGCAGGAAACCCAGCACCTATATCCGGATGAAGACAAACTGATGTTGATGGGCACCCCGGAATCGGTGCTGTCCGGCGCCGATGCATTGATCATCTGTACCGAGTGGCAGCAGTTCAAGGCACCGGATTTCGACCTGATCCAGCAACGCCTGAAAGCTCCGGTGATTTTCGACGGGCGCAACCTTTATGATGCCGAGCGCCTGTCGCGTAAAGGGTTCAAGTACTTCCCGATCGGCCGTGGCGATTCCTGCCAGTTGCCGGTCTCCCCGCAACTGCCCCGCCAGGGTTCGAAAGCGGCGTGAAGGCACTGTCCGTCACCGTTCGCCGGCAGTCCCTGGTCGCGGGGCTGCTGGCACTGCTGCTGTTCTGCGCCGGGGTGTACGGGCAGGCGCCGATCGGTTTCGATTCGCGCTTCGTGCTGTTCGCCCAGGAGATGCTGCGCCATGGGCCAACGGTGTTCCCGACCACCTACGGGCAGCCCTATGCCGACTACACGTCGCTCTCGACCTTGTTCATCTGGCTGGCGTCACTGCCATTCGGGACGGTCAACGGTCTGAGCGCATGGTTGCCCAGTGCCATCGCTGGCGCGGTGATCGTGGCCCTGATGTACCGGCTACTGGCGCCGTTCTCGCTGCGCTGGGCGTGGAGCAGCATTGTCCTGCTGTTGTTGACGGCCACCTTCGTCAGCGAAGTCCGCGCGGTGTCACAGGACCTCATGCTGGCGGCCGTCGCCTTCAGCGTGTTCTACCTGGGTTACGCCCACGACCAGCGGGCTGCCGGGCGGCGCTGGCCGCTGGTGTTCGCCCTGTTGCTGTTGGGCTTTGGCATTCGCGGACCGATCGGCCTGGTAGTGCCGACCGGCATGCTGTGCAGCTATTACCTGCTGACCGGCCAATGGCGGAGGATGCTGCTGTTTGGTGTACTCGCCAGCCTGCTGCTGGTCGCCAGTGTCTGCCTGCTGCTGTGGCTGGCCAAGGCCAGCGGTGGCCAGGCGTTTCTGGATGACGTGATACGCATGCAGTTCCTGGGGCGTATGGACGGTAGCGAAGGTGCCAGTAGCCCGCTGTATTACTTCACCAGCGCGCTGGGCAACTATGCGCTGGCCTACCCTCTGGCATTGCTGGCCCTGGTTGCCGCCTGGCTGGGCCGTGCGCAGCTGCAGGGGCCGGCGTTGCGCCTGGTCGGTTATTGCGCGGCTGCTGCACTGCTGGTCATGCTCGGCCTGTCCATCCCGCTGGCCAAGAAGGCCCGCTACCTGCTGCCGATGCTGCCAATGGTGGCGATCATTGCCGCCTACCCGTTCCAGGTCGCACAGGGGCGGCTGTTCGCCTGGCTGCGCGGTGTGATTCAGGGGCTATGGCTGCTGATGCCGGGGCTGATGATGATTGCCTTGCTCATGGCTCAGCGCCGTTTTCCCGAGGAAACCGGCTCCATCACAGTGCTGATGGTGGTGCTGGCAGCGTTGCAGTTGTGGGCGCTGTCACGGCTGGTGCAGTCACGTTGGCGTGCCGAGGTGACTGCCGGCTGTGCGGTGATGGCGTTGTGGCTGGTGTATGTCGCGGTGTTCGAGCCGGTGGAGCGCCGCCTGTATGACACCCGCAGCTTTACCCAGGCCGTAGTCACCAAGGTCGCGCAGCAACCTGCCCCGCTGGTGCTGTACCGCCTGGGCCAGGATGCCAAGGCCATCAAGTTCATGGTCAACCTTGACTACGACCTGCGGCCGCAGTTCACCGAGACTCCCGAGCAGCTGCAGGCCGTGCAGGGTCCGGCGTGGCTGATGATGGATCGGCACGACTTCCAGGCCCTTCAAGGCACACCGATGCAGGCGCTGCAGCCGCAACTGAGCGGGCGCTTTGACAACAACGACTATGTGCTGGTGTATCTCGGGCGCTGAAGATCAGGATCTGCGTGCGCGCAGGCGCTCGTGATAGCGGCCGCCCAATGCGCCGCCCCAGGGCATGATCAGGCCGATCACCAGCAGCACGATCAACAACGTGACCCCCTCGAACGGGCTGAAGAATTCCAGCACCGCGCAGCCCAGGGTCAACAACAGCCCGACCACCGTCAAGGCATCCGGTTTGAGTACCGGGCAGTCGCTACTTGCCACCGAAGGATGCAGAAAGCCTACCAACCACAGGTAAAGCCAGCTCACTACAGAGGCAATGAACAACGCCAGAAACAATAAGTGATGACCAAACATCGAAGTGTGCATGATGGGCAGCCCTGCTCAATATGCGTGTTGCGTTAGCGCTGATTTAAGCCATTCAAAGTGAAAGTTCTGTCAAAAAAACCTGACCTAGTGACTGGACTGCTTAAAATACCTTTTCCTATTCGGCGTCAAGGAACCTCACCATTGAAAGGCCCGCAGAATTCCTACAACCGGCTGTTTTCGCCTGCGCATCAGTTCATGGCGCACAAGCTGGCCAAGCGGAGCTGAGCGAACTGGGCTGGCTGGGGACATCGCCTCAGGCCTGAGACCTGCATAGCACCTGTGGGAGCGGCTTTAGTCGCGAAGAGGCCGGTACAGGCGCCAGATAAAGGCACATGGCCACCTCGCACATCCGCCCTAATGCCCTGCCCGTTCCTCGGCGCTATAGTCCGGCCATTCAACACCCCCCACGCCAAGGAAGCCCACCCTCATGAAACCCGCCAAGCTCCTGCTGAGCGCCGCCGTCCTGTTCACCGTCGCCGGTTGCCAGACCATCAAACCCTCCGAGCAGACCCTCAAGGAACGCGCCGAGTTCGCCCTCAATACTCCGGTCAGCAAGGTCGCCAACGTCCGTAGCGACAGCACCATCACCTACTACACCGCCACCACCGCAAAAGGCGAGTACAACTGCCAGATGCCCAGCGGCGCCATCGTTGCCGTGGGCAGCATGGGCCTGTATGAGCCCACCCCGTCCTGCCTGAAGGAAGGCCAGGCAATCATCCTGCAGTGATGCTGCCTCTGCCGTCGGCGCCGACCTCTGTTCCCGGCGCCGCCGGCACCTCGCGCAGTTCCCGCAGGGCTGCACGCAACTCCGTCGGGCGCACCGGCTTGGACAAGAGCGCGATATTGCGCCCCTGGACGATCGCCTGGATCTTCTCCAGGTCATGCCCGGTCATGATCAACGCCGGTACCTCCCAGCCCCGCTGTGCCCGCAAACGCTCGATGCAATCGACGCCGGTGGCCTCCTGGCCCAGGTCGTAGTCGGCAACGATCACGTCACATTCGCTGACCAGCCCCAAGGGGGAACCATGCGCTTCAACTTCGCAGCCCCAGCGCTGCAGCAACGCCGAGGTGGCGCGCAGGACGTTGTGATCGTCTTCCACCAGGCACACCTTCAGGCCGCCGAACATGGCGCCTTGCAACACCTGCTGTTCACTGCTCCGGGCGACCGGTTGCGCCGCCAGGCGCGGCAAGCCTTGCAGGCTCACCGCCGTACCGCGCCCCAGCTGCGAACGCAGCTGAACCTGCATGCCCATCAAATGCCCCAGGCGCTTGACGATCGAGAGGCCCAGGCCAACGCCTTCGACATCCTTGTCACGCACCTGACGTACCCGGTAGAACTCTTCAAAGACCAGACCCAGGTGCACCTGATCGATCCCGCGCCCCTGGTCATAGACCACGATGGCCAGCGCCTGGCCATGACGCCGCACGCCGATCAGCAGCGGCCGCTGGGCTGCGTACTTGAAGCTGTTGGACAGCACGTTCTGCACCATCGTCGCGAGCATGCCGCGGTCGGCGCGGGTCCAGTAGGCACATGGGCGCAAGCGCATCTCGACGCCTGCCCAGCGCGCCGCCTCGGCGTTCTGCCGCAGCAGTTCGGCGAGAAACTCGTGCAGGGCGAAGGCCTCGTACTTCGGTTGCACCCTGCCGTTGTCCAGCGTGTACAGGTCCAGGATCGAACGGAACAGCTGCGATACGTTGAGCAGCGAGCGGTCGATGCTGTCCACCAGGCGCCGTTCCTGCTCGGCCAGCGGCGCCTCGCGCAGGCAGGCGGTGAACAGGCCGATGGAGTGGATCGGCTGGCGCAAGTCATGGCTGGCCTGGGCCAGAAAACGCGACTTTTCCTGGGTGGCCGCCATCGCCAGTTCCGAGGCCTTGCGCGTGCGCTCAAGCAGCATGTGGGCGTAGAGCGGGATGACCGTACTGGTGGTGAGCAGCATCAGAACCATGAACGGGTTGGCCTGCCAGTAGGGGTTGAGCTGGTACACCGCGACCAGCGCTGTCAGCGCCAGTACCGTGGCAATGGCCAGGTAGCGGGTACCGAAGCGCATGCCGTTGCCGAGGTTGACCCAGACCATCACCGCGTACAGCGGCAGCGCCGCTTCGCCGCCCAGCACCAGGCCGAAGCAGGTGCCGGTGTAGTCATGCACGATGCCCAGCACCCGACGCCATGGGTAGTGCCCAGGCCAGCGGGCGATGGCCTGGCGCAGGCCGATCGACAGCAGGATGAAACTGATGATGTAGTAGATCACCGGCAGGTAGCTGGCGATCGATTCACCCGGCAGGAAACCCAGCACGGTAATGTAGACCAGCGCGCAACTGGCGACGATGACACGCAGGTTGGCCTGGTCGAGCTCGTTGTTCTTGTTGTAGTCCATGGTAAACGTCCTTGTGCACGGGGCCGCATAGGCGCCTGCCTGGCGCAGCGCTTACGGGCGTTTGCGGCAGCAGGCTGCTAAGTTAGCATGGTGGCAACAACGCCGTTCACAGGGAGTGCCAGATCGTGACGTGCCGCATCATCGTGGCGGACGACCATCCGCTGTTCAGGGAGGCCATGGTCCGTACCGTGCAGCGGGTATTGCCGCAAGCACAACTGGAAGAGGCCGGGGACCTGCAGCAGGTGCTGGCGCTTGCCCGCCAGGGCGAGGTGCCAGACACGCTGATTCTCGACCTGCGCTTCCCCGGGCTCGATTGCATCGACCGCCTGACCGAACTGCGCCAGCTGTTACGCCGCACTACCCTGATCATCGTGTCGATGGTCGACGAGCCGGCGCTGATCGAACACGTCATGGCCAGCGGCGTGGATGGCTTCATTGGTAAAAGCATCGCCCCTGATGAACTCGGCGCAGCGATCCTGGCGATCCGGGACGGCGAGGTGCTGGTCAAGTACAGCCCTTCAGGCCTGTTGCCGAACCTGGGCAGCGGCAACGAGCTGGAACACCTCACTCACCGCCAGCACGAGGTGCTGCGCCTTATCGCCCAAGGCAAGACCAACAAGGAAATTGCCCGCGCCCTGGACATATCGCCGTTCACCGTCCGTATTCACGTGTCATCGTTGCTCAAGGCGCTGAATGTCACCTCGCGCACGGCCGCGGCCGTCAAGTACAGCGGTACCTGATACCGTCGGTCGGTGCCGATGGCAATGCAAGTGATCATGCGGGGGCGCCCGGCACTCTCAATCCATGAACGGTGGTCAATCATCATCGCTCATCACTCCTGTGCTTGGCCCACCCTCGGGTGGGCCTTTTTCGCCAAGCGAGGGCGCCATCATGAACCAGATACTGCAAATGGGCGGAGGTAGCGCTCAGGACGATTGGCCCGAACTGGACCCAGAAGAACGCAACGACCGGGCAGCTGACCCGGACGCCGATCCTGATCTGACTGAGGACGAGCAGAACCGGCCCGGAGTGCCTGCGAGCGACCCCGAATCCGGTGCATGAAGGATCAGCTGGTCATACTTGAGTCGCTGACCGTCTGGCTGGGCTTGCTGCCTGACGGCCGCCAGGTCACTGCGGTTATGCCGTAACGCTCGGCCATTGGCCGGCTCACTTTCTTGATCCTCTCCCGGCCGAACTTCGGGATGATGCCGATCCCTGCATCACAACTGGCCCAGTGCCAAGCCTCGGCGTTATCGATTTTCTCGAGCCGGATAATGAAACTGCGCGGCTGGCCGTGCAGCAGGTAATCGATAATGTATAGCTGGGGACTAGGCATCACGCGGCCCTCCTCTTCTCCATGGATGACTATTCATTGAGTGATGCCGTCCGCGAAAGATTCAAAAAGATTGTCGAACAATTCAAAGGGATGCATCAGGGTCCTTGCCAGGCACCCTGATGCCGGCGGGCCTCGGCGAGCCCCTTGTCATTGCTGCTGGCGGCCCCCTCCGTGGCTGTTCTGCCCGCCCTTGCGGCCGGCTTCCGATGCCCGCTGCCGGTCGTTGGCGAAGTTGCCGCCCGACGCCTGGCCACCTTTGTGGCCAGCCCGGGAGGCACGTTCGCGGTCATTGGCGAAGTTGCCTGGGTTGGTCTCCTTTGTGCCGCCACGTTGTCCGGTCCGTTGTTGATCACCAGCCATGTCCTGTCTCCTTGCCATGCGGATGGGTTGGGCGAATGAAACGGTGCCCTGCCTAGGTTCCGAACAGGCGATGCCAGGCACTGCTCAATCGGATTGCAAGTGGCTGACCGGTGGCGCCAAAGGCCCCCGCGGCAAATGATCGTGTGGCGGGTTTTGGACGGGCAATTTTTCTCCTGCTCAAGGGTCACAACTGCATGGTCACAACTGCAAACGGCCTACCACTGGCAAGCCTCGCAGCAGAACCGACGAGCTGCCTATAATGCTCGCTCATCTGCCCGGCGATGCTTCAAAGGGCCATCCTCAAGGTCTGCACAAGGCATCTTCATGACTGAGCAACCCGCATCGCCGCAAAACCCCGCGCTGAGCCCAAGCCACCTGGATTTCCCGGTGGTCGGTATTGGTGCGTCGGCTGGAGGGCTGGAGGCCATCCGCACCTTCTTCCAGCAGATGCCCGGTGATTGCGGTGCAGCCTTTGTGGTGGTGTTGCACCTGTCGCCCGACCACCAGAGCGTGGCCGACAGGATCATCCAGGAAGCCACGCCGATGCCGGTGCGCCAAGTCACCGAGCCAGTGCCGATCGAACGCAACCATGTCTATGTGATTTCGCCGGCCAATCGTCTTTCCACCAACGACGGCTACCTGCGCGTCACCCCGGCCAACCGCCGACGCGGCGACCATGTGGCCATCGACCTGTTCTTCCGCGATCTGGCCGACGTGCACAAGGACCACGCCTTCTGCGTGGTGTTGTCGGGCACCGGTGCCGACGGCGCGGTGGGTCTGTCGCGGATCAAGGAACAAGGCGGCGTGACCCTGGCGCAGACCCCGGACGACGCCCAGTACGACAGCATGCCGCGCGCCGCCATCGAGACCGGTATGGTCGACCTGGTGCTGCCGGCTGCCGAGATGCCGCAGAAGCTGACGGAACTGTGGCGTACGGCGCGGCAGGTGAAATTACCTGAGATCGAAGACGATACCCTGCCGCCGCCGTTGGGCACCCGGGCCGGCGATGCCCAGGCCGCCGAGCCATTGCTCGAAGAAATCCTGCTGCAACTGCGCACCGCCACCGGCCATGACTTCCAGCATTACAAGCGCGCCACCGTGCTACGACGGATCGAGCGCCGCCTGCATGTCACCGGGCAGACCGACCTGGGCAGTTACCTGAACTATCTGGAGCAACACGGCAGCGAAGCGACTGCCTTGCTCGGCGACATGCTCATCGGTGTGACCAATTTCTTCCGCGACCGCGAGGCTTTTGAATCGCTGGAACGTCACGTGCTGCCGCAACTGGCCAGCGAAGGCGAGGACAACCGCGAGATCCGCATCTGGTCAGCGGGCTGCTCCACCGGCGAAGAGGCTTACAGCCTGGCCATGCTGGTGTGTGAGCAACTGGCCCTGGAACAGCGCGCACGCAAGCTCCAGGTGTTCGCCAGCGATCTCGACGAACGCGCCATCAGTATTGCCCGCGCGGGTTCCTATCCCGAGGCGATCGTTACCGACGTGCCACCCACCCGGCTACGCCAGTTCTTCGTCAAGGAAGACCAGCATTACCGGGTGCGCAAGGAGGTGCGGGAGAAGGTGCTGTTCGCCCGCCACAACCTGCTGTCCGACCCGCCGTTCTCGCAGATCGACCTGATCGTCTGCCGCAACCTGCTGATCTACCTCGACCGCGAAGTCCAGCACGATATCCTGCAGATGTTCCACTATGCCCTGCGCAGCGGTGGCTACCTGTTCCTCGGCACCTCAGAATCGGCCGATGTAGCCGGTGAACTGTTCGCCCCGGTAGACAAGCGCAACCGCATCTTCCGCGCCCGTGACGTCAGCCCGGCCGGCCGTCGCTCAGGCCGGCAGCTGCCCGGGGCGAACATGACCAGCATCGCCCAGGACCTTCAGGCCAAGGCCAAGCCCGGACGCAAGCCGTCCTATGCCGAGATGCACCAGCGTGCCCTGGCCCGGCGCACGCCGCCAAGCCTGATCATCGACGGCGACGGCAATATCCTGCACATGAGCGACGGCGTCGGGCGCTACCTGCAGCTGGCAGGAGGCGAGCCGAGCCGTAACCTGCTCAACCTGGTGCTGCCGAGCCTGCGCCTGGCCTTGCGCACTACCCTGTTCCAGGCCCGCCAGGGCACCGAGGCCGTCACCTCGCGGCCGGTCGACCTTGGCGAAGGTGAACAGAGGCAGCAGCAAGCCGAGATCACCGTGCAGCCCTTCAAGGACGAACTCAGCACCGGCGAGTGCCTGCTGGTGGTGTTCGAAGAGCGTGCGCCCGACCCGTCCTTGCCGCTGCCAGGGGTCATCCGGCAGACCGACAGCATGGTGCTGAACAACCTGGAGCGCGAACTGCAGCGTACCCGCCAGCAACTGCAGGAAACCATCGAACAGTCGGAGGTTTCCAGCGAAGCCCTGACCGCCTCCAACGAAGAAATGCAGGCCATCAACGAAGAACTGCGTTCGGCCAGCGAAGAGCTGGAAACCAGCAAGGAAGAGCTGCAATCGATCAACGAGGAATTGCTCACCGTCAACTACGAGCTCAAGAACAAGGTCGAGGAAACCGACAAGGTCAACGACTACCTGAGCAACCTGATCGCCTCGACCGACATCGCCACGGTGTTCGTCGACCGCAACCTGCGCATTCGCTGGTTCACCCCGCGCGCCACCGACTTGTTCAGCATGCTGCCGATGGACACCGGCCGCTCGCTGCTGGACATCACCCACCGCCTCGATTACCCGGCACTGGCCGATGACGCCCGCGCCGTGGCCAAGGGTGAAACCATCATCGAGCGCGAGATCGGCGCCCAGGACAACCACTGGTACCTGGCACGCTTGCTGCCGTATCGCTCCAGCGAGCAGGAGATCGACGGCACCGTGCTTACCTTCATCGACATCAGCAAGAGCCGCGCCGCCGAAGAGCGCGTGCGCCTGGGTGAAGAGCGCCTGAGCAAGCAACTGCCCGAATCGCAGACTTCCAGCCACATGAAGGACGAGTTTTTCGCGGTGATGTCCCATGAACTCAAACACCCGCTCAACCTGATCCAGCTCAATGCCGAAATCCTTCGCCGGCTGCCGTCGATCAAGAGCATCGGCGCCGCCAGCAAGGCCGTGGGCACCATCTGCGAAGCGGTGTCCAGCCAGGCCCGGATCATCGATGACCTGCTCGATGTGGCGCGTATTCGCACCGGCAAACTCAAGCTCAAGACTGAACCCGTGGACCTCGGCGCCATTGTTCAGGGCATCCATGCGGTGGTGCTGAGCGAACAGCACCCTTGCCAGGTACGCTTGGAAATGCCAGCCGACGCCCAGCCGCTGATGATCGAGGGCGACTTGACGCGCCTGGAACAGATCATCTGGAACCTGCTGAACAACGCGCTCAAGTTCAGCCCGGCGGGCAATGAAATTCGCCTGGTGCTGAGCCACGACCAGACACAGGCACGCCTGCAGGTGATCGACCAGGGCGTGGGCGTGAGCCACGATAACCTGGAGCATATCTTCGACCTGTTCAGCCAGGCGGCGCCGCAGGTGGCCAGCCATGGCCGTGAAGGCCTCGGCATCGGCCTCTCACTCGTGCGCCAGCTGACCGAAGCCCATGGCGGCAGTGTCGAAGCCAGCTCGGCGGGGCTCGGCAAGGGCTGCACCTTTACCGTACGCCTGCCGTTGTGCGACCCCGGTGTGCAATTGCGTCCAGACGCTGCAGAACCTGTCAGCGAAGGACGGCTGCAAGGCACGACGATCTTGCTGGTCGACGACTCACCCGAAGTGCTGGAAGTGATGCAGGCGTTGCTGGAGATGGAAAGCGCCGAGGTCGCGGCGTACAGCGATCCGCTGAAGGCGCTGGAGGCCGCAGCCAGTGGCGACTATGACGTCATCATCTCGGACATCGGCATGCCAGGCATGGACGGTCACGCACTGATCAAGGCCTTGCGCGGCCTCGCCCACCTGCGTCATACGCCAGCGATCGCCCTCACCGGCTACGGTGCCAGTGCCGACCAGTACAAATCGCGCCAGTCCGGCTTCGATCGTCACCTGAACAAGCCGGTAGGCTATGACGAGCTGGTCGAGACCATCGAGGCGCTCAGCGGCTCGGTGCCCTGCTGAACCGTTAGCCAGTTAAACAGAACGTTCATTGCACGCCTGCGGACAAACCCATATGAACCAGGGATTTGCCGCAGGAGGCTGCATGAAGCCAGTCAAACACCGCGCCACCATCATTTGCCGGCATGGCAAGCAATCACACAAATGGCTGTGGGTGAGAAAACCCAAGGCACCGTGGACCTTGCCCGGCGGCAAGATCGAGCCGGGAGAGACACCGGTGCAGGCGGCCGAGCGGGAGTTACGGGAAGAGACGGGCTTGCAGGCCGAAACCTTGACCTTGCTCATGCGCTTTGAAACCGGTGAGCGCATGCACTATGTGTTCGAGGCCGACTTCGCCCACGCGCCGAAGCCGACCGCCGACCACGAGATCGCCGACTGTTGCTTTCAGCACCTGGACCAGATGTCGGCCATCAACGCCGAGATCAAAACAGTGATCCGCTCTCTGCTGGCGTGCGACCGCACGGTCGCCGCGTCGGTACGCTGAACATGCCCGGCTTCAGGCATGCACACTCCACTGGCAGACCTCGCTGGCAATCGGCATTTCGTCGATGGCGTGGATCATGCCACTCTCCAGCGCCTCCCTGGGGCCCAGGATACGCGGGTAGGCCATGAGGTAACGGGGTACATCCAGCACTTCGCTGCTGCCCTCCGTGCGCTCGGCGACGATCTGCGCATACAGGCGCAGGTCGTAATCCAGGCTCATGGCGTACTCGGCCATGCGTGAATGATCCACTGAGCCATGCAGCGTCCAGTGAAACGGGTGGAACAGGAACTTGCTGTAGCTGCACGCCGTGCGGTGTTCGCCCGCCAGAAACAGGATATTGCCCATGGACTCGACGGTGCCGAGGTTGTGGGTGTGCACGCTGATCGGCAAGGCGCGCAGGTAGTTGTACAGGGTAAAGCCGTAGCTGCACTCGCCGCCCATGGTGGCAATGTTCAGCTGCAACACGTCGGCGCCCTGCTGCATGGCGCGCGAGCAGGTGTTGATCAGGTTGCCGCAGGTGGATGAGTTGATCGGTCCGGTAAAGTGAATGATATGTCTGGCCATGCTTGCCTCCGCTTCTGGCGGGTCATTCCTTGGGGCTCTGCCCTTCGTCGTCGCGCTCCGCCATCTGTTGGTATTGCTTGCGCAAGGCATGCAGTTCGGCCGGGTCCATGTGTTCCAGGTCGAGCAATGCCATGTGCGCCTTCTGGGTGGTGCGCAGCAATTCGTCGATCTTGATATGGAGTTCGTCATTGTCGCGGTTCTGGGTGTTCTGGATCAGAAACACCATCAGGAAGGTGATGATGGTGGTCGAGGTATTGATCACCAGTTGCCAGGTATCGTTGAAGTGGAACAGTGGCCCGGTGATGCCCCACACCAGAATCATCAGGAACGCGATGCCAAACGTCAGCGGCCGACCGGTCCAGTTGGCCAGCCCCTGACAGAAACGGTCGAATTTCATACCGACGGACTCCTGTGCTGCATATCTGCTATGCGGTGGAATCGCCCAGGCCGGCAAAGTTCAACTCAGGGCGCCCGGCTTGCCTTCGATCATCTGCGCTGAACCCTTGCCGCGCTGCCCAGGTCGCACATTCAAGTGACGTGCAATGGAGCAGGCTATGAGGACAACAGCGTGAGCGATATCCGCATTGGTATTTCCGGATGGCGCTACGGCCCCTGGCGCAAGGACTTCTACCCCAAGGGCCTGCGCCAGGACAGCGAGCTGGCGTTTGCGTCGCGAGCCGTGAACAGCATCGAGATCAATGGCTCGTTCTACAGCCTGCAAACCCCTGAGCGCTATGTGAACTGGCGTGACGAAACGCCGGAGGACTTCGTTTTTTCGGTCAAGGGCCCGCGCTATATCACCCATGTGCGACGGCTAAAGGAGGTCGAAGAGGCTATCGCCAATTTCTACGCGTCCGGCCCGCTGCTGCTGGGGAACAAACTGGGGCCGTTCCTGTGGCAATTCCCGCCCAACATGAAGTTCGACGAAGCACGGTTCAGCCATTTCTTGGAATTGCTGCCCAAGGATCGCAAGGCTGCTCGCGCCTGCGCGCAAGGCTGTGCCGAGCGCCTGAAGGATAACGGTGGCACGGCGATCAAGGGCAATGCACGGTTGCGCCACGCCGTGGAGATCCGCCATGAGAGCTTTCTCTGCGAGCGCTTCATCAAACTGCTGCGCAAGCACCGCGTCGCCCTGGTCGTGGCGGACAGCGCAGGCAAGTGGCCCTATGTCGAGGATGTGACCGCCGATTTTGTCTACATGCGCCTGCACGGTGACGTCGAACTCTACAGCAGTGGTTACACGGCGCGTGCCCTGAAGCGCTGGAAGCAGCGCATCCAGGCCTGGGCCGCAGGTGGCCAGGTGGAAGATGCGCAACTGGTCGTGGCCAAGGCGCCGCCAAAACGGGCGTCGCGCGATGTCTACTGCTACTTCGACAACGATCAGAAAGTCCACGCACCCTACGATGCGCGGCGCCTGCTGGAAAAGCTCAAGCTCGATTACCACCTGCTCACCGAGCCAGGCGTCGAGCCGGAGGTGGCGCTGTGAACAAGACCCTGCCCTCGCCGCGCTGCATCATCGACAAGGTCACCGCCGTGCACCGGCTGAACGTGCTGACCATCAACGTGCACAAGGGCTTCACCTTGTTCAACCGCCGCTTCATCCTCCCCGAGTTGCGCGAAGCCGTGCGCGCCACCCATGCCGACCTGGTGTTTCTCCAGGAAGTCCATGGCAGCCATCAGCAGCACGCCTTGCGCCACCCTGCGTGGCCAGAGACGCCGCAGTATGAATTTCTCGCCGACAGCATGTGGCCGCAATTCGCCTACGGCCGCAACGCGGTATACCCGGATGGTGACCATGGCAATGCCCTGCTGTCGAAATTCCCGATCACTCACCATGAAAACCTCGACGTGTCGATCCAGGGCAACGAACAGCGCGGCTTGCTGCATTGCCGCCTGGAGGTGCCGGGGCACGAGCAGGTGCACGCCATATGCGTGCACCTGGGGCTGCGCGAAGCGCACCGGCAAAGCCAGGTGCAGCTGTTGCTGCAGTTGCTCGACCGGCTGCCGGCACAAGCGCCGGTGATCATCGCCGGCGACTTCAATGACTGGCGGCTCAAGGCCGACGCAGTGCTCTCCCGGCGCCTGGTGGAGGCGTTTGGCGAACACTTCGGCAGCCCTGCCCGCAGCTTCCCGGCGCGCCTGCCGTTACTGCGCCTGGACCGCATCTACCTGCGCAATGCCATGCCGACCAAGGCTCAAGTGCTGTCCATGTATCCCTGGTCGCATCTGTCCGACCATGCTCCACTGGCTGCGGAGATCAACCTGTGAACCGACCTTGGCTCGATGGCAACCGTATCGAACTGCTGATCAACGGCGAGCAGTATTACCCCCGTGTATTCGAGGCAATGGCCCAGGCACAGGAAGAAATCTTGCTGGAAACCTTCATCATCTTCGACGACAAGGTCGGCCAGCAATTGCAGGGCGTGCTGATCGATGCCGCCCGGCGCGGCGTAAGGGTAGAGGTCGCGGTGGACGGCTACGGTACCGCCGACCTGCCTGACAGCTTCGTGGCAGCACTGACCGATGCCGGTGTCAGCTTCCACGCCTTCGACCCGCAACCCAGGGTCGCCGGCATGCGCACCAACCTGTTCCGGCGCCTGCACCGCAAGATCGTGGTGATCGATGGTGCGCGGGCCTTTATCGGCGGGATCAACTACAGCGCTGACCACTTGGGCGATTTTGGTCCCATGGCCAAGCAGGACTATGCCGTGGAGGTGACCGGGCCGGTGGTGGCGCAGGTGCATGCCGCCAGCCGCAGGCTGATGGCTCCGGTGCTGGAGCCGCCCAGCGAGGTACGGCCGCAGACGGCACCGACCGGCTCGAGCAAGGCGGTGCTGGTGGAACGCGACAACCGCCTGCGCCGCACCGACATCGAAGCCCACTACCTGCAGGCCCTGCGCTCGGCGCGCCAGCGGGTGGTGGTGGCCAATGCCTATTTCTTCCCGGGTTACCGCCTGATGCGAGAACTGCGCAACGCTGCCCGCCGTGGGGTCGACGTCACCTTGATCCTTCAGGGCCAGCCCGACATGCGCTGGGTACGCGCCTTGTCGCGCCTGCTCTACAACTACTTGCTGCGCGACGGCGTACGCATTCGCGAATACTGCCAGCGACCACTGCACGGCAAAGTGGCGCTGGTCGACCACGAGTGGGCCACGGTCGGCTCCAGCAACCTCGACCCCCTGAGCCTTTCCTTCAACCTCGAGGCCAACCTGTTCATCCGCGACCCGGCATTCAACCAGCAATTGTACGAACACCTGCAGGCACTGGCAGACGAGCAATGCAAGCCGGTGACGCTGGAGCGCATGATCCGTGGCTACTGGTGGCGGGCACCGTTGATCTTCGTGTGTTTCCACGTTATCCGGCATTTTCCGCGGATCGCTGGCTGGTTCCCCGCCCACCGCCAGCGCCTGCGTTCGCTGCAGCCGGAAGTCGAGGCCGAAGGCGATCTGCATGAGGGGAACACCTGATGGCGCAAGAAAACTGGCAAATCTGGGGCAAGCGGTTGTTCACCGTGGCATTCCTGATCCTGATACCGGTGCTGCTGTACGTGCTTGCGCGCAACCTTGACTGGAACGAGGTGCGCCATTCACTGCTGGCCTACAAGCCGAGCACGCTGGCCATCGGCCTGGCCCTGGCGCTGTGCAGTTACCTGATCTTCGCCAGCTACGACCTGCTGGCCCGGTCCTACACCGGCCACTCGTTGCCCGCCCGCCAAGTGCTGCCGATAGCCTTCGTGTGCTATGCCTTCAACCTCAACTTCACCACCTGGGTAGGCGGTGTGGCCTTGCGGTACCGCCTGTACAGCCGCCTGGGCCTGGATACGCCAACCATCACCCGCATCCTCACCCTGGGCCTGCTGACCAACTGGATGGGCTATATGCTGCTGGCCGGTAGCGTGTTCGCCCTGGGCCTGGTCAAGCTGCCGGCTGACTGGGCGGTCGGGGCCGGCGGCCTGCGGTTGATCGGCGTGCTGTTGTTGGCGATCGCGATCGGCTACCTGCTGGCCTGCGGCCTGGCGAAAAAGCGCACCTGGCGCTGGCGTGAGCATGAAGTCACCCTGCCCTCGCTGCGTCTGGCCCTGTGCCAGGTTGCGCTGGGCGCCAGCAACTGGGCGATGATGGCCTTGCTGATTTTCTGGCTGCTGCCTGGCGAGGCGTTCTACCCATCGATCCTCGGCATCCTGCTTATCAGCTGCGTGGCCGGGGTGGTCGCCCACATACCCGCCGGCCTTGGGGTGCTCGAGACGGTGTTCCTTGCGCTGCTGCACGGGCAACTTGGCCAAGGCACGCTGGTGGCGGCGCTGCTGGGCTATCGGACGTTGTATTACCTGATCCCGCTGGTGGCAGCCGTACTCATTTACCTGATCCTGGAAAAGCGCGCCAAGGCCATGCGCCAGCGCGACAAACCGGCCTAGAGGGCCTGGGAGGTAATCATGCGCGTTCCTGCAATGATGCTGATGCTCGTCAGCCTGGCCAACGGCGAAGCCTTCGCAGAGGCTTGCGATGTGCTGACCCGCTCTTCCAGCGAGGCGGTGAAGCCCGTCGAGCAGCGTACCTGCTACAGCTTCAGCAACATGCCCGCCGAAGCCATCAACTGGTCGTGCAGCAACGAGAGCAAGGACATGCTCAGCACGGAAAAACACAAGGTGGCGCGTTGTGCCGATGGTAGCGTGGGCAGCTGCATTGCGCCGTTGACCCAGGAAACCCTGGCCAATCCCAAAGCGGCCGGGCAGGACCAGCCTTCATCGAGGCCGGCCCTGCCCAAGGATGCCAGGGTGATTACCTACTATTACGACACCCCGAGCCTTGGCCAGGCCCGGGCCGATTGCGAGCGTAACGAAGGCATCTGGCAAACCCATTGACCCGCCTGTCAGGGTGAGATCGGGTCGCTGGCCGGAAAGGTCTCATCCAGGGCATTGTCGACGTTGGTCTCCTTCGGCTGCTCCATATCGCCGCATTTGCAATCGGCCATCCGGCAGGGCTCGCCATTGCGGTGGCCGCTGGCACAGGCTTCGCAGCAGTAGGCTTTGCCGCCCTGCTGCACGGCGTTGGCGTCGACAGTGCAACTGCAATGGTTGCAGGCACAACGTTGCTCGTTCATGGTGTTTTCCCCTGTTCATCGTCTATGACGTCGTCTGTCCACGGCTCGCCGTCCAACGGCGCGGAGCGCGCCAGCTCCGCTTCATCGAGGCCAATGCCACCGCCGATCTCCTCGGCATCCACATGACGCAGGGTCTGGTCCGCAGGCCCGCTGCCATCACCCGGTTCATGGGGGTCGCGGGCACCGGTTTCGTCCAGCAGCGTGTCAGGGCTCAGGTCGTCATAGGTGACATTGTCTTCGTGCAAGCTGTCGCTCAACGCTTCCCCTCCGCTCATGCCACTTTCGGCAACGCGCCGGGGGGGAAACTCCTGGTCGACCTCCTGTGCAGGCCGCTCGTCACCTATCCGGCCCACGCGGTCATCGTTGCGGTCACTGAAGTCCAGCTCATGGACACTGCCCATGCGGTCTTGCGTGTCATCGATCTCAGTCGGGGTGTATGGCTTGGGGTCATCTGGTCCGGACATATCGGCTCTCCTTCTGTGGCTTACCTGCGGTCGACTGCGCCAAGCTGCGGATGATTCAGAGTTTTTTTGAACTACCGGGCGACTGGTCATCTCCCAACCTACAGACAGCGGATGATTCGGAGCCCGCCATGGCCAAACCTCTCGAAGAATACGAGCGCAAGCGCGATTTCAACGCCACGCCCGAGCCCAGCGGCAAGGGAGGCCGAGGCAAACGCGCTCACGCACTGCAGTTCTGCATACAGAAGCATGATGCCAGCCACCTGCACTACGACTTCCGCTTGGAACTGGACGGCACCCTGAAGAGCTGGGCGATACCCAAAGGCCCTTCGCTCGATCCAAAGGTGCGGCGCCTGGCGGTTCACGTCGAGGATCACCCGCTGGACTATGCCGACTTCGAGGGGCATATCCCGGAGGGGCACTACGGTGCCGGCGATGTCATCGTCTGGGACCGCGGGGTATGGGAGCCCGAAGGCGATCCTCGGCAGGCCTATGCCAAGGGCAAGCTGCGCTTTCGCTTGCAGGGTGAGAAGCTGGCGGGCGTATGGAACCTCTTTCGCACCCACCTGGCGGGCAAGAAAGAGCAATGGATGCTGGTCAAGTCCCACGACGGCGAAGCCCGCAGCGAAGACGACTACCGCATCGTCGAGGCGCAACCGGACAGCGTCATCAGCGATCGCACCCTGCATCCGCGTGCTGCGCCTGCAAAGCCGGCCAAAAAGCGCGCCGGCAGCGCGGTCAAGGCGGCGCTGCCCGATCGACTGCAACCCCAGCTGGCAACCCTGGTCGACTCGCCGCCAGCGGGTGACTGGCACTATGAAGTGAAATTCGATGGTTATCGCGTACTTGCCCGGATTGACGGTGACGATGTCCGCCTGTTCACCCGCAATGGCCACGACTGGACGGCCAAGATGCCTGGGCAAGTCGCGGCGCTGCGGGCATTGGGGGTGGATCGCGCCTGGCTCGATGGCGAGATGGTGGTCAACGACGAAAACGGCAAGGCCGACTTCCAGGCCCTGCAGAACGCCTTCGATACCGAGCGTGATGAAAAGATCTGCTACTACGTTTTCGACCTGCCGTATCTAGGATATCAGGACCTGCGCAAGGTGCCCTTGCAGGAACGGCGTGAGGCCTTGCGCCGCTTGCTCGAGCACAGTGAATCGGAGCTGCTCAGGTACTCGCAGGATTTCGACCAGCCTGTCGACTCGTTGCTCGACAGCGCTTGTCGGCTGGAACTCGAGGGCCTCATCGGCAAGCGCGCCGACAGCCCCTATGTCGGCCGGCGCAGTGCCGACTGGGTCAAGCTCAAGTGCAAGCAACGCCAGGAATTCGTGATTGTCGGCTACACCGACCCCAAGGGCAGCCGCACCGGCTTCGGCGCGTTGTTGCTGGCGTTGCATGACGACGACAGCGGCGAGTTGCGCTACGCCGGCAAGGTCGGTACGGGCTTCAGCGCCACCACCCTGGACAGCATCCTTGCCCGCCTCAAACCCCTGGAGATCGACAAGCCTGCCCTGCCCAAGCCGCCTACCGGGGCCGAGGCGCGCAGCGTACATTGGCTGAAGCCACAGTTGCTGGCTGAAGTTGCCTATGCCCAGATGACCCGCGACGGCGTGGTGCGCCATTCGGTATTCCACGGGCTACGCGACGACAAGCCAGCCACCGACATCGACCTGGAGCGCGCCATGCCTGGCAAGAGCGTACCCAAACGCAAGCAAGCCGAGCTGCCGGACGACCTCGGTGAACTGCGCCTGACCCACCCTGATCGCGTCATCGACCCCACTGTGGGTGCCACCAAACGCCAGGTCGCCGAGTACTATGCGGCAGTCAGCCAGTGGATACTGCCGCAGCTCAAGGGCCGCCCGGTCGCACTGGTGCGCGCCCCCGATGGCCTGGGCGGCGAGCTGTTCTTCCAGAAAAACGCCGGCCAGTTGCACATCCCGAACGTGGTCAGTTATGACAAGGCCGAGGCTGGCCAGGCGGCAATGGTCATCAATCGCCCCGACACATTGCTCGGCGCCGTACAGATGAACATGCTGGAGATGCATACCTGGAACGGTACCGACAAGGACTTCGACAAGCCTGACCGCTTCGTGCTCGACCTCGACCCCGACCCTGCGCTGCCGTGGAAAGCCATGCTCGAGGCCACGCAACTGACGCTCACCCTGCTCGACGAGCTCGGGCTCAAGGTCTTTCTGAAAACCAGCGGCGGCAAAGGCATGCACCTGGTGGTGCCGCTGACACGGCGTGCCGGCTGGGATGAAGTCAAGGATTTCAGCCACGCCATCGTCAATTACCTGGCCAAGTTGTTCCCCGACCGCTTGAGTGCCGTATCAGGGCCCAAGAATCGGGTCGGCAAGATCTTCATCGACTACCTGCGCAACGGCAAGGGTGCCACTACCGTCTGCGCCTACTCGTTGCGGGCGCGGGAGGGGCTGCCGGTTTCGGTACCGATCTGGCGTGAGGAACTGGGCCTGCTCAAGGGCGCCAACCAATGGCACATCGGCAACCTGCGCGAACGCCTGGCCGAGGTGGACGACCCATGGGCGCAGATGGGCAAGACCCGCCAAACCATCACCGCAGGCATGCGCAAGAAAATGGGGCTGGCATGAGCATCATCCAGGATTTCGACCTGAACAACCTCGATCGTTTGCTTCGCGACTTCTGCGAGCGACCACAACCCTTGAACCTCGACACGCAGCTGCCGCAACTGATTCAGGCGTTACGCGCCGATCAGCTGGACCTGCTGCCATTGCCTGGTCAGGGCAGCACCTTGCAGCGCTGGCAGACCCTGGCCCGGGTGGCAGGGTGCGACCTGGCCTTGGCCAAGTTGTATGAAGGGCATACCGACGCGATGGCGATATTGGCCGAATGCGGGGCCGCCCACCTTGTCGGCGACGGCATATGGGGCGTCTGGGCTGCAGAGCCGCCCGAAGCGCGCGCGCAGATTGTGGCGCGTGAGGGTGACAACGTGCGGTTGGCCGGCCGCAAGGCCTGGTGTTCAGGTGCGTTGCAGATCGACCGGGCGTTGATTACCGCCTGGGCCGAGGGTGACCAGCCGCAACTGGTGGCCATCGAACTGTCGCAACCCAGCCAGGGGCTGAACATCGAAAGCTGGCAGGCAGTGGGCATGGGCACTACCGCCAGCATCGAAGTGACCTTCGACAACTCCCCTGGCACTGCCATCGGCCGCCCCGGGCAATACCTGTCGCGCCCGGGGTTCTGGCATGGCGGCGCCGGTATTGCCGCCTGTTGGTACGGTGCAGCGGAAGCTCTTGCGGATTATCTGCGCGCCTACTGTCGCAACCCGCACCCCGACGTCCATGCCCAGGCCCACCTCGGCGCGGTCGATGCTGCCTTGTATGGCGCCCGCGCCGCGTTGCGCGAATGTGCGCAATGGATCGATCAGCACCCCGACGCGGATGCCAGTTTCGAAGTGCGCCGCACCCGCGCCCAAGTGGAGCAGGCGGTCGAACACGTCATCAACCACGTCGGCCGGGCGCTGGGCGCGAGCCCATTTTGCCGCAACAGTCATTTCGCCCGCCTCAGTGCCGACCTGCCGGTCTACCTGCGTCAGAGCCATGCCGAACGGGACCTCGCCGCGCTGGGCCAACAGGTAGCACAGGTGCCGGCAGGAGCTTGGCAACTATGAGTGAAGACCTGATCCAGGCCAGCAGCGGTACGCCGTGGTCTGCCTGGCAACACGCGGCCCACCTGGCCCGTGCCACCTGGATGTCCCCGCAGCAGCTCTGCCCACCTGGGCGCCGGCTGGTACTGGTCGCACCGCACCCGGATGATGAGATCCTGATGGCGGGCGGCCTGCTTACCCACTTTCGCGGCCGTGAGGCTGATCTGCTGATCATTTCCGCAACCGATGGCGAAGGCAGCCACCCGGGCTCGGCGCAGTGGAGCGAGCATCGGCTGCGCCGTCAACGCCCACTGGAGAGCCGGCAGGCCTTGGTTCAGCTTGACCTGGACCCCAACCGCCTGGAATGGCGCAGGCTCAACCTCAAAGATGGCGGCCTGCCCCGTGAAGAAGCGTTTCTCACCAACCACCTGTCCCAGTGCCTGCGCCCCGACGACCTGTTGATGGCGACCTGGCGAGGCGATGGCCACTGCGACCACGAAGCGGTTGGCCGAGCAGCAGCCCAGGCCGCTCTGGCGCGCAACGCGCAGCTGATCGAAGTGCCGGTCTGGGCCTGGCATTGGGCGCAACCGGATGACCCGCGCCTGCCCTGGCCGCGCGCCCACCGGGTGCAACTCGGCGAAGCCAGCCTGGCACGCAAACGCAAGGCGCTCGCCGCCCATGTCAGCCAGCTGGTACCAGACGGCGCGCAGCCTGCGGTGCTGCCTGCGCACCTGCAGGAGTGCCTGCTGCAACCTTTCGAACTGGTGTTCCTGTAAACGGAGTAGTCATGAGCCTCGATGCGCAGTATTTCGCCGATTTGTATGCCGCTACCGAAGATCCCTGGGCATTTCGCACCCGGTGGTATGAAAAACGCAAACGCGAGCTGGTGATGGCCAGCCTGCCGCGCCAATGCTATCAACGGGTGTTCGAGCCTGCCTGCGCCAATGGCGAACTGAGTGCGCTGCTGGCTGAGCGCTGTGCGGAGCTGCTGTGCCAGGACCTCGACCCCACCGCTGTGCAGTTGGCCCGCCAACGCCTGGCCGAGGTGCGCAATGCCTCGGTAGAACAAGCCAGGCTACCGGGTGACTGGCCTGGAGGGCGCTTCGACCTGATCGTGCTGAGCGAGGTCGGGTACTACCTGGACCCCACCGATTGGCTGCAGGTGATCGAGCAATCGGTCGCCAGCCTGAGCTATGACGGCGGACTGCTGGCCTGTCACTGGAAGCATCCAATCGCCGGTTGCCCGCAGGATGGCCGGGAAGTGCACCAGTTGCTGGCCAAGCACTTGCCACTGTTTTCGGTTTATCGCCATGAAGAGGCCGACTTCATGCTTGAGTACTGGTCATGCCAGCCCAGCGTGGTCGACCTGGATGAGACCTGCCCATGATCGGCGTGGTGATCCCCGCGCATAACGAAGCGCGGCGCCTGGGGCGTTGCCTGACCGCGATGGCGGCCGCCGTTGCATTGGCCGAACAGGCTGGCCACACGGTACGTGTACTCGTGGTGCTGGACCGCTGTGTCGATGCTAGTGCCCGGGTGACCGCCCGCTATGGTGTGGATGCGCTGGCGGTCGAGGCGGGAAGTGTCGGCATGGCACGCCGCTTGGGGGCCCTTTGGATGCTCGAACGCGGTGCCAGCTGGCTGGCCTGTACCGACGCCGATAGCCAGGTGCCGGCGCACTGGCTGCTGTCGCAGTTGGCGTGTGCGGCTGAAGTGGTGTGCGGCACGGTGCATATCGCCCGCTGGCAGCCTTGGCAACGGGCGGCACTGCGTAAGCTGTACCTCAGCCGCTATGAGGCACGAGAGGGGCATCGGCACATCCATGGCGCCAATCTGGGTGTGTGCGCGCGCGCCTATGAGCGGGTTGGCGGCTTTCAGCCGCTGGCGGCACATGAAGATGTGCAGCTGGTGCGCGATCTTGAGGCTGAGGGCGCACAGATCGTCTGGACTGCCAGGCACAGCGTGGCCACCAGTAGCCGCATCGACAGCCGGGCACGGGAAGGTTTCGGGGACTATCTGGCGAGTCTGTAGCTGCCTGTCCCGACCTGTTCACGGGAGAGCCCGTCAACAGGCCGGGACAGCATTCAGGAGGCTTTGCGCGGGCGCTTGGCGGGTTTCTTCTCAGGGGTTGCCTTCTTCGTTGCCTTGCCACCCAGGCTGCGTTTGAGCAGCTCGGTGAGGTCGATGATGTCGGCACCCTTCTCGGCGGCCCCACCTTCGCCCTTCTCGACTACGGCGATCTTGCCCTTGCTGGCCTTCTCTTCAACCAGATCCATGATGGTCTGGCGAAAAGCGTCGTGATACTCGTCGGGCGTCCAGGGGCCGCTCATGTCCTCCACCAGCCGCTTGGCCATGTCCAGCTCACGCTTGTCCAGCTTGCTGTCGGTCACGCTCTTGTCCAGCTCCAGCGTTTCCAGCCCCCGCACTTCCTCGGGCCAGCGCAGGGTGATCATCACCAGCGCCTGGTCAAGCGGGCGCAGCAGTGCCAGATGCTGACGCGTGTGCAGCACGACCGTGGCCAAGGCGACCTTGCCGGTATTTTCCAATGTCTCGCGCAACAGCGCATATACCTTGCCGCCGCGTTTGTCCGGGCTGAGGTAGTAAGGGGTATCGAAGTGCTGGAGCGGAATCTCGCTGGCTTCGACGAACGAGAAGATGTCGATGGTCTGGGTGGCTTCGGGGCGCGCCTTGCGAATCTCGTCTTCGCTGATGACCACATAACGGCCTTTTTCGTATTCCACGCCTTTGACGATGTTTTCCTTGTCGATGTCCTTGCCGGTCACCTTGTTCACCCGCTTATAGCCCACCGGCTCCATGCTGCGCTTGTCGAGCCAGTCGAAATCGACTCGCTCGGTGCGCACGGCGGTGTTGAGCGAAACGGGAATATGCACCAAGCCGAAGCTGATTGCGCCTTTCCAGATAGCCCTGGCCATGAGCGCCTCCTACGGTTGGCCGGGCTGGCAGTAGCGCAGCGTGCCGCAGCGCTCGCAGCAATGGCACTGCAACCCGGAAATTTTGACCTCAGGCATGGCGCGCCAATGGCAACCACGCAGCAAGCAGATAATGCTCATCCGTCACCTCCCTGCCCAAAATGCCGGGCCCTTTCATCAACTGACTGCCGGAGGTGCGGAAGGTTTATTCCAGTTGCGCCTCAGTGCGACTGGCTGAACAGCACACGTTTCAAGGCTTCGGCCGCCAGATGAACCTGCACCGCCCAATCGCCGGCAGCATCGCTGCCCGCGTCATCGGATATGTATTTCAGGCAGAGCAGCCCGATACCCTCGTCGCGGGCGATCCGGGCCAGCACATAGGCCTCCATGTCGACCACGTCGTAGGGCGCTTCGCCATGGCCGGTCTCAAAGCTGTCACCGCTGCCGCACACGCCCAATGGCACACCAGGCTGTACCAGACCATGCTCGAGCACGATAGGCAGCTGCGAAAGCGGCGTTTCATAGCGGGCGAAGCCGAGGGGTGTCGCGTCCATGTCGCGCTGTACGAAGCGGTTGCAACACACCACTTGGCCCTTGCCGTAACGTTGGCTGCCCGCCGACCCAAGGTTGACGATCAGACGCGGGCGCTGGCGCTGCAGTGCCTGGGTCAGCGCGATCGCTGCGTTAACCTTGCCGATACCGGTGAACAGCACATTGCAGCCGGCGAAAGCACTGCCCGCCTCGTCTTCCAGGGCGAAGACAAACAGGATGTCGTCCAGTGGGATGTCATGCAGCATGAGGGGTGTGGTCATGGAGTGGGTCCGGGTGGCTGGCGAAATGCGCAGCCATTGTCAGCCAAACCCGAAGGATTGCAAGCCGATGAACTCAGGCAGCGCTGCTGGCCGCTGTGCATGACCCTTGCTGCAGCACCAGGTCGATCACCTGGCGCTGCGCCTGGGCAGGGTTCAAGCCGTTGTCACGGGCTTGGCGCAGGCAGGCCAACTGCCTGTCGGCACTGTTGCCATCGCGCAGGATCTGCCGGGCGTGCATGAAACCCCGTTCGGCGTCCACGGTGTCGACCGGAAACTGGCTCTCGAGCTGAGCCAGCCAGCCTTCGGCCGTGACCGGCTGTTGCGCGTCGATACCAATGAATTCGGCATGCCTGCCGTGACGCAGGGCTCGCCAGTAGTTTTCCTGAGTAACCCAACGAAGCTCCCGGACCAGCGGGCCACACGGGTGACGATACGCCAGGGCATGTTCCACAAGGTGGCGGAACAACGCGGCGATGCACAACGCATCTTCGATGTTGGGGCAGGCATCGCAAATGCGCAGCTCCACGGTCGGAAAGCGTCGCGAGGGCCTGATAGCCCACCAGAAGTCACCGTCGTCAGCCATCGACCCCGTGCGTTGCAACAACGCCCGATAGCGCTCGTAGGCCGCCCAGTCGGCCAGCGGCTCGGGCAGCCCCATGTGCGGCCACTCGCCGCAAATCACCCGCCGATAACTCATGTAGCCGGTTTCCTGCCCCTGCCACAGCGGTGACGATGCGCTCAATGCGAGGAACAGTGGCAACCAGCCCACCACCCGGTTGATCAATTGCATCCGGTCGCAGCCCCCGGGCACGCCTACGTGGACATGCAGGCCATTGACCAGCGACCTGCGTGCGACGTGCCGGTAATCGTCAAACACCTGCCGGTAGTGCGCCGAGGCCCTGGGCTTGTGCTTCAGCCACGGCGCATTGGGATGACTGGCAGCGCCATACAGGCCAATGCCCTCCGCGGCCAGGGCTTGCTGCAGACTATGACGGCTCAGGGTAAAGAACTCGCGGGCCTCCCCTGTTGAGGCGAGCACCGGTGAAACCACCTCCACCTGGCTACGAAACATCTCTTCGGTGAAGTGCTTGCCCAACACCTCACGGCAACGCCGGGTGACGGTCAATGGCGGCGTCACCGGCACCCGGCCGCTGGAAAGATCCACCAGCAGGTATTCTTCTTCTATGCCGAACGTACAAGGCGGCGACATGGCGTTACCCATTGCGAGTAACGGTCAGGGCGACTGCGGCGATGCGCTCGACCCGCTCATACCCAGCTTCATCCAGTTGTTCGCCGAACACGTCGGGGTCGATTTCCCGATAGCTCCACGACCATTGCGGGCCGGCCAGGCGCAAGCGCACGGCCTCCAGCAGTGCATCTCGACCGTCGATGATGGCAACCCCGGTGTACAGCAACAACGAGCCGTGGGCGCTGAGGCGTTCACACGCCTGCTCGACGATGCGCAGCGACAGTTCTGCGCCCAGCGAGCCACCACCGTGGCGATAAGTCCGTTGCCCGGCATCGAGCATGTAGGGAGGGTTTGCCACGATCAGGTCGAAGGTGCCGGTAATACCATCGAGCACGTCACTCGGTTCCACCGACAGGTTGCTCACCCCGGCCAAGGCAGCGTTGATCGCGGTGTAGCGCAGGGCCAGGGGGTTGATGTCGACCGCGCTGACCTGGGCATGCTGCGCCGCCCGGGCAATGAGCAAGGCGCCTACACCGCTGCCACAGCCGATGTCCACGGCGTGCTGTACGCGCGTATGGCGGCGTTGCAGATGGTCATGAATGACGTGGGCGAAGCGGTAGCTGTCGGGGCCAAGGAACACCGCATCACTGGCCTCTGTCGGGTACGCGGAATGCACCAGCAACAACTCGTCCAGGCTGGCGAAGCGGACCTTGCTGCGCAGCAAACCCTCTGCCTCGGTGAGTAGCTGCGCTTGCTGCAGTTGCTGCAATTCATCAGCTGACAGCAGAGACGGCGCAAAGGGGCGGCTCCAGCCAAACACATCACGCAAGGTCGTCGCGCGCTCGGCACCTGCGCGCGCGTTGTTGCGCCCATGGGTGGCAGGCGTCACACAGGTAAAGCGGTAACCGTCGGCACGCAAGCGTTTGCCCAGTTGCAGCAGCGCCTCATCGGCGCGAGCTTGTTGAGGTTCCAGCATCATCAGTGGGGCTCCTCCTGAGCGAGACCGGTGGCTTGCAGATAGGCCCGGGTGGCCAGCAGCCCGTCCGGGGACGCATGGCGATTGCCAAGCATGCGTTCGATCAGGGCAGGGATGTCCTGATTGGCGGGTAACGGGCCTGGCGCTGCGTCCATGTCCAGGTGCGGCTCCCAACTTCCCGGTTGCACACGGCGCAGCGGCGCTTGCCAGTCAGCCGCTATCCAGTCATGCCAGAGCTGCTTTTCGTAAACCGTGAACACGCCGTACATCGGTGCCGCCGGCCCTTCGATCACCTTCCACCAACGGCTTTGGCTGGGGTCTTCGCCGCGCCTGATCCATCCTTGCTCGCACATGGCGTCAACAAAGGCAGGCATCGCGCCCGGCTCGGCCAGCCACTGGTTGATCGTGCGCTTTTGCAAGCGGCAGCGGTCGGCATGCATGAAGCGCCCGTACAGGCTCTTTTGCTCCAGCGCAGCGATCAGTTGCGCGTGCAGGTCGAAACTGGCAATCAGGCTGGGAGTGTCCATGCCCAGGTCATTGAGGCGATAGCCTCGACGTACACGCGCATAGAAGTCTGCTTCTTCACCCGCGGGGCACAGTTGCTGTACAGCTTCTATCGACTTCTGCGCATGACCGCTGGCAGCGTTGTCGATGGTCACATGTAGCTGGAAATAGTGGCCATCGATGCCCAGTTCGGCCAGTTCATAGGTGGTGATCAGCAGGTGCAGTGGCGGCTGTTCATAACCGAGGTTGTAGCCGATCACCTCGGGCAGGAAGCGTTCACTGTATTGGCCCAAGGCAAGCTGCAATGCGCCTTGCAGATAACGGTCATCAGGCAGCAACAGCGGATGCGACCCGAGGCGGCTCAACAGACGCTGATAGATCAGCACGTGATTGCAGCGCGGGTCGCCGTTGCCCAGCTCTTCCAGATAGGTGCGGATCAAACCGTGGTAGCGCGGGTCTGCCCAGTGCTGCAAGGTGCCCTGCAACCAGGCGCCGTCCACGGCCTTGGTCGGCGCGACCTGCTGCAGGAACCACATCGCCTGTGAACGATTGCTGAAATAGCGCCGCGGCGCGCCACGCTGCCGTTCGGCAAGATAGGCCGCGTAATCGCTGGCCACTTGGGCGGCATGCTGCGCACTCCACTCAGCCAACTGGCCCGGCGAGTCCGGCAGGTCGTCTGGCAGTTGCTCGGCGCGTGCGAGCTGCTTTTCGAGCCAAGGGGCGGCGCACGCATCAAACCCTTCCAGCATGGTCTGGTAACGCTTAAGCAGGCAGTCCGTCGTCGGGGCTGCGGCGGCGGCGGCAAGGTTGCGGGTCATTACCGTCATGCCATGCTCCTCATGCAATCATTGGCTTTTGTCATCTCGCGGCATCGGCTCTGGATCCGGAGCAGGTTGCGGCGCGGGTTTTTCGTCATGCTGCTGCATCTGCACAGACGCCTTGCTCGAGTCGTTGTCCTTGCCAGGATGGTTGTTGTCGCGGTCGAAACAGCCGCCGAGCAGCGTCAGACTGCCAAGCAAGACAATAAGGGGCTTCAGGTGCATGGGACCTCCCATTGCGGTCAATCGCGATGCCAGGTTGCCCTGGCACCGCGTACCCTGCGTTACGAACGGCCGCCCTTGCGGCTCGACTCGCTACTGCTGCTGCGCCCGCCGCCAGAGCTCTGCCCGCCTTTGCGCCCTGCTTCGGATGCTTTTTCGCGGTCGTTGGCGAAGTTGCCTGGGTTCTTGTTGCCACCCTGGCTGCCGGTGCGGCTGTTCTCTTTGCTGGCCATGGTCTCTCACCTCTTGTGGCTTCGAAGGTGCACGGCGCTGCGCCGTACATAAGGTGGGAGTTCGGCCATAACGGGGGATTCGTTTTATTGCGAAGGGTTCGGACCGGCGGCGTTAAATAAGCGGCGATAGATTATTTGGCGCGCCAGCCGATTCTGCCTGGCGCTGCCGCCTTCCCAGCCAGGCGCCGGTGAAAGCCCAGCCTACCGCCAGCACAGCGCCGATCAGCATCGCCAGCTGCGGATGATCAGCCAGCAGGTCCAGGCCACGTTTGAACCAGCCACTCAAGGCATCGCCACCGCGGTAGACCACGGTGTCGAGAAAATTCTTCGCCTTGTATTTGTCTTCGGCCGGCAACACCGTGAACAACATCTCGCGGCCCGGCCGCACCAGCGCGTATTCACCTGCCCGGCGCACCACCATGACCACCACGAAGACGGCGAATACGGGCGCCAGGGCCAGCCACACGAAGCCGGCAGCCATCACCAGGGGTACCGCCACCAGCAACACCCCTACCCCCAAGCGCCTGGCCAGGCGGCCGGTGAGAAACACCTGAGTGAGGACCGCCAGCGCTTGCACCACGGAGTCGATCAGGCCGAACACCTGGGTCTGGCGGGTACGA
This sequence comes from Pseudomonas sp. 382, assembly GCF_002759075.1. Taxonomy (NCBI): domain Bacteria; kingdom Pseudomonadati; phylum Pseudomonadota; class Gammaproteobacteria; order Pseudomonadales; family Pseudomonadaceae; genus Pseudomonas; species Pseudomonas sp. 382. Next base: position 85,324 of record NZ_PEMX01000013.1, on the reverse strand, counting down.
TCGGTGAAGGTTTCGCTGACGATGCGAGCCTGTTCGAAGTACAAGAACGTGCTGACGCTGGCGAGCAGCGTCACGAACAAGGCAATTGTCAACAAATACGGCGAACGCAGCACGGCCAGCGCGCCAGCGAAGGGATTGCCACCCAACGGGCGCGACGAGGGCTGTTCATTCGCTACGGGAAACGGGTTGCGATCGCGCCAGCGCTGCAATACGAGGCAGGCGAATACGCTACCCAACAGCAACACTCCGGCCAGAAGCACTAACCCGGCGTGCCCCAGCGGCGCCACCAGCAGGGTGCCCAGGATCGGCCCGCTCAGGCCTCCCAGGCTGGCCCCGGCGGCCAGCAGGCCGAACAAGCGCTTGCCTTGCTCGGTGGAAAACAGGTCGGTGAGCACGCTCCAGGCCAGCGAAATGCTCAGCAGGTTGAACACGGACAGCCATATGTAGAACGCCCGGGCACTCCACACGTCCCCTGGATCCACTGCAAACAGCACAGCGAACAGCAACAGGTTGCTGGCGAAGAAACCATAGGTCCAGGGCAGGATGTGCCGGCGACGTACCTTCGAGGCCAGCCAGCCGAACAACGGCAGGCAGGCCAGGGTGGCAACAAACGTACCGGTGAACAGCCATTGCAGGTTGTCGACACCGCCCGCCACACCCATGGTTTCGCGCACCGGGCGCAGCATGAAATAGCCGGTGAACAGCAGGTAGAACAAAGACAACCCAGCGATGACTGCCGGGCCCTCGCCTGGCTCGATACTCAGCCCCTCGTCCAGGCGCTTGCGCCAGTTGCCCATGGCTTCAGGCGAACTGCTTGATCAGCGCTTGCTGTTGCGCCTGGCTGAGCAAAGGCTCATGCCCTGCCTTGAGCTGGTCAAGCTGGCGCTCAGGACGCCCGGTCGCGGGGATGACCGTCGTCACGGCCGGATGGCTGATGGCGAACTTGAGAAACAGCTGCGCCCAGCTGCCGATTCCGGCCTCGGCCGCCCATGCCGGCAGGGCCTGGTCCTTGACCCTGGCAAACAGCCGGCCGTCGTCGAAGGCCCGGTTGACCAGCACGGCGACGCCCTTGTCCTGACACAGCGGCAACAATTCGCGTGCGGCGTGCGGGGCATTCACCGAATAGTTGATCTGGATGAAGTCCAGCGGCTCGCTGCGGACGATGCGCGCCACGTCTTCGTGGCCACTGTTCAGGTAATGAGTGATACCGACGTAACGGGTCTTGCCCTGCTGCTTGAGCTCGCGTGCGTAGGGCAATTGCGTTTGCCAGTCGCGCAGGTTGTGAATCTGCAACAGGTCGACCTTGTCGGTACGCAGGCTCTTGAGCGTGCCGGCCCATTGCGCCTGGGCTTCGGCCTGGCTGTCGGCGGCGATCTTGGTGGCGATGAAGCACTGCTTGTGCCAGCCACCCTCCTCCAGCAACTGGCCGAGCATGCGGTCGGCGCCGCCATAATTGGGCGAGGTGTCGATGACCTTGCCGCCACCATCGAAGAACGCCTTGAGCACCACCTTGAGCTGCTGGTACGCGGCAGAGCCGGCCTCGACTTCAAAGCTGCCAGAGGTACCGGCACCAATCACCGGCAAGGCCTCGCCTGTGCTCGGGACCTTGCGCGTCAGCAATCCGCCAGGGCCGGCGGCCTGCAGCCATGGGCTGGCGGCAACCAGCGCCAAAGCCGCACTGGCGCGTAGGACATCGCGACGCTTGTACATGGCAAAGCTCCCGTCATAAGTCGGAAACTTCCAAGGCTAGCCGCTCTATCCTGCGCCGGCAGTTGATTCTGTATCTGGATGTTTTGTAATCAGGCCTGCAGCAGCGCGGTCAGATCCAGACCCGCCGCAGCCATGGGTGGGCACCAGTAGTAGCCGCCGGTCAGCGGCCGGCTGAAGCGGTACAGGCCGTCGATGATGCCGTCTTCCAGGCCGCTCATGCGCCGCAGTTGCACTTCGAAGGCGTCGAAGCTACGGCCCAGGGCGACGAACGCCAGGCCTGCGCCGCGGCTGTCGGCCCAGGCGACCGAGCGGCGCACCATGAAGGCCTCGGGCGCGAAGCTTTCCTGGGCAGTGCGCTTGACGTGGGCCGACTCCGGCGCATCGTCGAGTTCTTCGTTGTCGCTCAGGCGGCGGCCGATGATGTTGTCCTGGTCGGCCTGGGGCAGTGACTTGAAATAGTCCAGGTCATGCTTCCACAGCTGGAAGGCGGCGAAGCTGGAGCCGGCCAGCCCCGGCTGCTCGCCGGCCAGAATGGCGGCGTCCACGGCATCCAGGTCCACCGGGTTCTCGGTGCCGTCCTGGTAGCCGGTAAGGTCGTGGCCACCGCGGTGCAAAAAACCGTCGACGCTGTCGGCCAGGCGCAGTGCCGGGGCCAGCGCCTGTTCCAGCGCCTGGGCCTGGAGCAGCAAATCACCCCGCTCGTTGCCCCGCAGCCATAGCCACAAGGCGTGCTGGGTGCTGGGATTTTCCACTGCGGCATCCAGCTGCGGGAAGGCGCGCAGGCCAGGTACGTCACGCCCCAAGGCTTTCACCAACGGCGCACCGATACCGAGGATCAGGTTCTGGCCATCCACCTGCGGCAGCAATGCATCCAGTACGGCCGGCAACGCCTCGGGCGACTGCAGGGCAAAGAACAGGTGGCGGGCGTGGGCCGGCACAGGGGTGGCAAGCAGACCTTGCTGGAACGGCATGACAGGCTAATCCTCGGCAAAAAGCGGAATGCTACTGCGCTGGAACGCCCATCGCAACGCGGCATGCAGACGCTGTGCGGCAAGGTTCACTGGCAATCCGGTAACAAACGGTTACCAAGTACTGGCGCATTGCGATTAGCCAGTCCGCAAGGCCGGCCTAGACTGCCTGCATCCTTTGCCCGAGTGCCCGCCGATGACCGCCTCTCCCTTGCTGACTGCATTCCTTCCTCTGGCGCTGGGCATCATCATGCTCGGCCTGGGCTTATCGCTGACGCTGGCCGATTTCGCCCGCGTGGTGAAATACCCTAAACCGGTGGTGGTTGGCCTGTGTTGCCAGATCCTGCTGTTGCCGCTGGTGTGCTTCCTGATCGCCAATGGCTTTGCCCTGGAGCCGGCGCTGGCGGTCGGCCTGATGCTGCTGGCAGCCTCCCCGGGTGGCACCACTGCCAACCTGTTCAGCCACCTGGCCCACGGCGACGTAGCGCTGAATATCACCCTGACAGCGGTCAATTCGCTGATCGCGATCCTGACCATGCCGCTGCTGGTGAACCTGTCGCTGGGGTGGTTCATGGCATCGGACCAAGCCATCCCGCTGCAATTTGCCAAGGTCATGCAGGTGTTTGCCATTGTCCTGCTGCCGGTGGCCCTGGGCATGCTGATCCGCCATTGGGCGCCGCGCTTTGCTGCAGCCATGGAAAAACCGATGAAACTGGTGGCCGCGCTGTTCCTGGCATTCACCATCGTGCTGGCATTGGCCAAGGATTGGCAGACCGTCGTCGCCTACGCTCCGGTGGTGGGCCTGGCGGCCCTGCTGTTCAACTTGATCAGCCTGACGCTCGGCTACTGGGTACCACGGCTGGTGAGCATCCCCAAGCGCCAGGCCATTGCCATCGGCATGGAAATCGGCATCCACAACGGCACCCTGGCCATCGCCCTGGCACTGAGCCCATCGTTGCTGAACAACGCCACCATGGCCGTGCCAGCCGCGCTCTACAGCCTGATCATGTTCTTTACCGCAGCGGGGTTTGGCTGGTGGGTCAGCCGCGGTCGCGTGGCAGCCGCGCCTGCAACTGGCGCTTGAGCACCTTCAATGGCGGTGCATAGAAAAAACCGAACGAAACGCTGCCCGTGCGCCCCTTGACGGCATGGTGCAACTGATGGGCGCGGTGCAGCCGCTTGAGGTAGCGGTTGACTGGCCGTGGCTTGCGCGGCCAGTGGCGGTGAAAGAAGCCATCATGGGCCAGTACGTACAGCACCCCATACCCGGCCACGCCAGCGCCCACCCACTGCAATGGCGCGTGGCCGGCCTTGCCCAGGGCGATCAGCGCCGTGGCGATCAGGCCCAGCGCCACCAGGTACAGGTCGTTGGTTTCCAGCATGCCCAGCTGCGGCTCATGGTGCGAACGGTGCAGCCACCAGCCCCAGCCATGCATGATGTACTTGTGAGCCAGCGTGCCGACACCTTCCATGGCCACCAGGGTGCCGAGCAGCACGGTGAGATTGAACAGCATGTAACGGTCCGGGGTATGGCGGAAAATGGCGCTAGGGTACCGATTACCCAGGTTTATTTCCACGCAGGCGTGACCGGCTGTAGGGCATTTCCGAATGGATTTCTTGTCATGTTTTTACCCTTGACCCAGTGCTGGCGGCGGCGTAAGGTCCGCGACGCAATTTCGCATCCCTGAACAGGAGTCCTGCTTTGGACAGTAGCCCCAGTCGCTTGCGACAGGCCCACACGGCGAGCTAGTCCGGCAGCTTCCTGCCACTGTCTCGCCATTGGCCAGGCGGTGGAAATCTCCAGCCTTTGACGGCTTTCCCCTCTTCCCTTTCGTGGTCCTGCGCATTTTCTGGTTATTCAACCGTGCGGGCGTGTGCCCGTGGAAGAGGTTTGCTATGGATTGGAAAGTCTTTCTGCTGCGTGTCAGCATTGCCCTGCTGCTCGGTGCCCTGATCGGTGCCGAACGGCAACTGCGCCAACGCCTGACCGGGCTGCGTACCAACGCGCTGGTCAGCACCGGTGCCTGCCTGTTCGTGCTGATGACCCAGGCGGTGCCAGGCATGGCCCCCAACGATGCCTCGCGGGTGGCCGCCTACGTGGTGTCGGGCATCGGGTTTCTCGGTGGCGGCGTCATCATGCGCGACGGCTTCAATGTGCGTGGCCTGAACACCGCCGCCACGCTCTGGTGCACCGCCGCGATCGGTGTGTTGTGCAGCCTCGGGCTGTTGCTTGAAGCAACGCTTGGCAGCCTGATGGTGCTGTGTGCCAACATCCTGCTGCGCGATATCGCCCAGCGGCTGGACCGCCAGGAGGTGCTGCCGGCCAACGAGGTCGATCAACGTTTCGAGGTGCGCATCGTCTGCCGCGCCGAAGACGAGATCCAGGTGCGTAGCCTGATGCTGCACAGCCTGGGCGACCCACAGTTGCGCCTGCAATCGCTGCACAGTGAAGACTTGGCCAACCCAGCCCGCCTTGAAGTGCGAGCCGAACTGCTCGGCAACCCGCAGGCCCCGGCACAACTGGAGCGGCTGGTGGGTCGGGTGAGCCTGGAAAAGGGCGTCAGCTCGGTGCGCTGGCAATTGCAGCCACAGGCACTGGCGACAGACTAACGCTCATCGCGCAGGTGACGCTCCTTCTGTTCCTGGCGCTCCTTGGCTTCGATGCACAGCGTTGCCGTGGGGCGCAGCAGCAAGCGACGCAGGCCGATCGGCTCACCGGTTTCCTCGCACCAGCCATATTCACCTCGCGCCAGCCGCTCCAGGGCCTGGTCGATTTTATCCAGCAGCTTCTTTTCCCGCTCCAGCGAGCGCAGCCGCCATTGCCGTTCCTCCTCGGCACTGCCGATATCGGCCGGGTCACTGAGCACTTCCTGCTCACGCAAGGCTTGGAATTCCACGTCGATACGCGCTTGCAGGTCGGCGCGCTGGCCAAGCAGCATGTTGCGGAAAAATTGCTGTTGGACTTCGTTCATGTAGGCTGCGGGCGCCTGGCGCAACAGTTCCTCTTCGGTCATCACGGCAGTCTCGGGTCGCTGGGAAAGCGTCAATGTTACGTTATAACACCGCCATTGCAAGCCATGGTCACTCATCGCAGACTAGTGTCAGCCCATAGAGAACATTTCATGCACATACGCCCTGCCCTGCACTCAGACATCCGCCAGTTGATCGCCATCGAACAATCAGCCGCACAAGCGTTCTTGCGGCTGCCCGAGCTGGCCTGGCTGGCCTGTGCCGAGGGGCTGGACGAAGAAACGCACAAGGCCTTCATTGACCACCAGGGCAGTTGGTTGGCCGAGGATGATCAGGGCACCGCCCTGGGTTTTGCATGCCTGAGCCTGGAGGGCAACGCGCTGCACATACATGAACTTTCGGTACGCTTACAGGCGCAAGGGCAAGGTATTGGCAGGCAGTTGCTCGACCAGGCCTGTGCCGTGGCGCGGCAACGGGGAGCCCGCGAGCTGACCTTGTCCACGTTTGCGCAAGTCGCCTGGAATGGCCCTTTCTATGCGCGATACGGGTTCGAGGTGCTCGACGAAAAGCACCTGGAACCAAGGCTGCAGGGCATTCTGGCAACCGAGCGTGCGCATGGCTTGTCAGGGCGATGTGCAATGCGCCTGGCACTGGCCTGAGCGGTCATCCGCCGCTTTCTGCCAAAGCAGCTGCCACCGTATAACCATCGCGCCCCTGCCGCTTGGCCTGGTACAAGGCTGCATCGGCCGCCGCCATCAGGCTTTCCGGCGTACACCCGTCTTGTGCCGGATGGCCAACCGCGATCCCGGCACTGGCCGATACCACTCCCAAGGGGCTGCCGGCATGGGGGATTGCCTGGCGGCGCAGCAACTGCATGACCTCATCGACGACCAGCTCGGCGCCTGCTGCATCGGTGTCAGGCAGCAACATGGTGAATTCCTCACCGCCATAGCGCACCGCCAAGTCCGCCGGCCGCTTCAAGGCTTGCTGCAACAACTCGGCAAAGCGCCGCAGGCATTGATCGCCAGCGGGGTGACCATAGCGGTCGTTGTACAATTTGAAGTAATCCAGATCGAGCATCACCAGCGCTACCGGGTAACCCTGGCGGTGAGCCCGCTTGAGCTCGGCCTCGAACACCGCATCCAGCCGCCGGCGGTTGCCGAGCCCAGTCAGGCTGTCGGTCAGTGCCAGTGACTTGAGGGTCTGGTGCGCCTGGTGCAGCGCCCGTTCGATGGCAATGCGCTCGCGCAGTTGGCGCAGCACGACCCAGCCGAACGCCGCCAGGCCGACCAGCAATAGCAGCAGTACCGCAACCGACTTGATGACATCGTACCGCCAGGGCGCGATGATCGACTCCCGTGACAAGCCGGCCTCGACCACCAGCGGGTAACTCGACAATGCCCGGTAGGCATAGAGCCGCGGGGTGCCGTCAATTACAGCCACCGCCTCGGCCAGGCCTTCGTTGGCATAGGGCAGGTAATTGCGGAACACTTCACTGTTGGCCAGGCTGCGCCCCACCACCTGCTCCACGAACGGCCGGCGAACCAGGATGGTGCCATCGCGCTTGGCCAGTACCAGCGCGCCTCGTTCATCGATCTTGAAATCTCCGTAGTAGCGCACGAACCAGTCCACCTTGATGGTACCGAGCAATACCCCGGCGAAGCTGCCGTCAGGGTTATCCAACCGGCGCGAGATGGGAATGATCAGGTCGCCAGTGGTACGGCTGCGCACAACCGAGCCGATCTGCACGCTGCGGTCGGTATGCAGGCGGTGATAGATGAAGTAGTCGCGGTCGCCATTGTTCGCCTTGGGCGGTATCGCGGCGCGGTCGGTCACCACCCAGCTACCGTCCGGAGCAAAGACGAACAAGCCATGCAGCTGCGGCATGATCGCCATTTGCTGAGCCAGTAACGCGTGCAGCCGAGGGCGGTCCAGGTGGGCGAAACCGTCGCCTTCGATGCGCTCGGCCAGTACAGCGGTGATCGCATCCACCTGGCGAATGGCATCCTCGGCATGCTGACTGGTGGCCCTGGCGAGGTTGGTGACCATGTTCTCGGCATTGCTGAATGCGTGACGATAGTCGCGCCAGGTACGCCAGCCCTCGACCAGCACGAATGCCAGCATCATCACCGCCATGAACGACAGCACCAGGCGGAACAACGCCACGGCACGGCCCTCGCCGCTGGCTGTGATCAGCCCGTCCTCGTCCTGCTTTCTGGCCGCACCCATGGAAGTCCTTGTCCTCAAGCGTATGCCCGTTATGACTATAGTTCAGCGCCCAGGTGCCTTTCGATGGTCGACCGGCGCCGAGAAAAACGAAACCTTTGCCCGTCATCGCTGCTCAACCGTACGCGACACTGAGGTCGCGCCAACGGTTATGAGGAGTCAGGCATGAGCAATCTGTTCATCAAACGCGCTGGGCTGTCGCTGGTACTGGGCATGGCATCGCTGCAGGCACTGGCCGCCACTTCCGACGATTTTGTCGAGGCCGCCACCGAATCCGGCATCGCCGAGGTGGTCACCGGGAAGCTGGCCCTGGAAAAGAGCCAGAACGCCGAAATCAAGACATTTGCCCAGCAGATGGTCACCGACCACACCGCGGCTAACCAGAAGCTCGGCGACATCGCCCGCAAGCTGGACATCAGCGTGCCGGACGAAGCGGCGCTGACCGACAAAGTGAAGAAGATGATCCTCGAATGGCGCGACGAGTCGTTCGACAAGTCCTATGTCAACAACCAGGTCGATGCCCACGAAAAAGCCGTGGAGCTGTTCAAGAAGGAAGCGGCGTCTTCCGACAAGCCCGAGCTGAAAGCCTTCGCCAGCGAAACCCTGCCAAAGCTTGAACACCATCTGGAGCAGGCCAAGGCACTTCAGGCCACTCACGGCAAGTGACCGCCCGACGACACGAGGCCACACATGACTAACGATGCATTGCGAAGCGAAATTCTCACCCGCCTGCTGCACGCCCACCCGCAAGGGCTGGGCAAGGAGTTGCTGGATAACTATCGCGGTGAGAAGGCCGTGGCCGGCATGCTCAAGACCCTGCAGGAGCACGGCCTGATCCAGGATGGCGCAGTGGCGGTCGACGATGACCACCAGATCAGCGTGCACTATCCCATCAAGCTGTCGGCGGCGGGTGTCGAAGCGGCCAAGCAAGTGGAGGGTTGAGGCTCATCCGCCCCATCGCTCGCAGCGCGGCGATGGGGCGGGCCGAATCACCGGCCCTTGTGGTTTTTTTCCACGTCCCGTGGCGGTTTTGCCGGCCCTTGCGGGTCCACTTGCGGATCGCTCAAGTCCGGAGAATCCGGGTCAAACCCCAAATCGTCCTGTTTCTGCGCATGGCCTGAAGAATGCGGGCCCTGCTGATGCTGCTCTGGCTTTTTCATGTTGCGCGCTCCCGGGGAATGTCTACGGAAGAACGCAGTCGCAGCAGGAAGTTTGATTCAATTGCCGGCTTGCTGCGCCTTGAGTGCATCAAGCGCCTCATCGCGTTTGCGCAGCTCGTCCTGCATCTGCTGCAACTGCATGCCCTGCTCCGAGCATCGCGCACGGTTGTCTTCCAGGCTTTGCGTTTGCGCCTGCAATTGCCGCCGCATTTCATCGCTGGCACCCTGCGCCTGGGCAAGAATGGTCCGCAACCCCTGGATCTGCGCATCGCGCTGCTCGAGCAAGACGTCTTTGGCCTCGCATGCACTGGCCGCCTGGCGATGTTCGCCGAGCATCCGTTCGTTGTCGCGGTGCAGGCGGGTCAGTTCCTCCTGTTTGGCGTTCATGCCTTGTTGCAACTGGCGCAACTCCAGCTGCAATTGCTGGGTCTGCGCTTCGTGGCGGCGTTGTTCCTGTTCGCGTTGTTCGCGACTGGCGCTGCGGTAATGCTCCAGCGCTTCACGGGCATGGCGGTGCTTGTCCTCCAGCGAACGCACCTGCTCCTCCTTGTCGGCCAGGCGCAATTGCAATTCACCCACGGATTGACCGAGGCTGGCGCTGCGCAACTGCTCAGCCTGCAGCGAATGTTGCGCGGTCACCAGGCGCTCCGACTCGGCAGCCAGCGCGGCGGCCTGGATCTGCTGTTGCTGATGCGCTGCGGCGAGTGCCTGCTGCGCCAGCTGCAACTGCGCCACAAGCTGATCACGCTGCTCGTTGAACGCGGCTTCGGCCTGCTCGATACGGGCGTCGCCTTCCTCCTGCACCTGCGCGGCCAACTGCGAAACCAGCCTGGTCAACGAGTCGCTCAGGGCTGCCTGCCCCTGCAACGCCACAGGTTTTGGCCCTTCGAGCTCTTTCAGGTAGCGGTGAATGGTGGTCTTCGACCCGGTATTGCCCAGCTCGATACGTACTGCATCGATGCTGGGGTATTCACCCCGGGCGATCAGCACTTGCCGCGCCTGCTGCACTACCGCCTTGTTGATGCCGCCCCGGGCCATGTGTACTCCTCGAACTTAAGTAACATGGTACGTACCACGTAATAAGGCGTGAATGTTCTTCTTTGCCAGGCAGGATTTCAAGTGAAATCTACGGTTCGATAATCGAGAGTTACCGCATTGCCGGGCTCAAGCGGAACGCTCTTGCGGCGCGGAATTACCTGGGGTACGTATTCGATCGGCGGCGCCCGGCTGCTGGGGATTGCACTCTCAACCAGCAAGACTGCCTCTGGGTCTACAGCAACGAACCTGCCGAGCCTGACATACGGTATGTGACCGGATCGCCGTGCGGTTCATATGCACGGCGATTTACAAAACCTCGCCCAAAACGCGCGATTGAAGGCTTAGCCCGGCCTCAGCCCACGCCATCCAGCCCCATTTGCCAGAAGTCAGCTTCGAGCCGCGAAGCCTGGCCAAAGATCTGTGCCAGCTCGACAAACCGCTGCTCGGTCATGCTCCGCGCCGCCAGTTCATCCAGATGCTTGCGCGCCGCCACTGCCACCCCCTGGTAAGCCTCGCCGGCATATTCGCCAATCCACTCCCGGTACGGGTGCTCACTAAGGTCGCCAATGCGCTCCGCCAGCGTGCGACCGATCTCGGCGTAACCAATCACGCACGGCGCCAACGCCGCGTGCAGCTCGAGCAGGTCACCGGCCGCGCCGCAGTCGAGCACATAACGGGTGTAAGCCACGGTCGCCTGGTGCTCAGGCGCAGCCTGGATATCAGCCTGCGACAACCCCCAACGCGCGCACAGCCGCACGTGCAGTTCGGTCTCGTCGAGAATGGCCGCCAGGCCCGCCTGGGCAGCGCGGATATCCGCCGGCAGACGGCTCTTGTAGGCAGCCAGGGCCCAGGCGCGGGCAAACTGGATGAGGAACAGGTAGTCCTGGATCAGGTAGGTGCGGAAGGCGTCTTCCGACAAGGTGCCCTCGCCCATCTGGCGCACGAAGTCGTGGTCGACATAGCTGTTCCACTGCCCGGCCGTAGCAGCCTTCAAACGCTCGAAAATATCCATGCTCATGCCTCCTCGCGGTAGACGGCGTCGAAGAAGGCAAGCTCCAGTTCAACGGTACGTGCGTAGAAATCACTGGCCAATGCGGCCTCCCGAGGGCCGACACGGTCCAGTTCGGACTTCAGGAACGCAACGAAATCGCAGAACGCCGGGTTGTCGTGCAGGGTGATCCATTCGGCGTAGACGAAGTTGGCCGGCAACGGCTTGGGTGCCTTGAGGGCCCAGTCCAGATACAGGCCTTCGGCAACGTTCAGCACGGCCAGCGCGGCGGCGTAGGAACGGGTGGCCGCGGCCTCGCGCATGATGGCCTTGAAACCAGCGGTAGGTGCAGTGTCTGCGGGCTCGGTACGCTGCGCCGGGCTGACGTCCAAGGCTTCGAACGCTCGCAGGAAATAGGTGTTCTCGTCGCTGGAGATCATCCCCGCGAAGCGGCCGAAACGCAGGCGGGCTTCATAGGTGTCGGCGGTGGCGATGGCGGCGCCGAGCAAGGTCAGGAAGCTGTCGAGAAAGCGGTGATCCTGGACCAGGTAGCGGACCATGATCGGATCAGCCACGCTGCCGGCGCAGAGTTCGGTGACGAAGCGATGGCTGACGGCCGCCGACCAGGTCGGCTGGTTCTGGCGTTGCAGGGTTTCGCTGAAGCGTTCGGTCATGGTGAGGCCTCGCAGTGAGGCCGGCAAAAGGCAGGTCGGCAGTCCCATCCCTTCGCCGGCATTATCCGGATCAGGTTCGAAGGGTCACCGCGCTGCAGCTGCCAGCGGTTTCTCAGCCCGTTGCCGGGCTCCCCTTGGTGGGCAACATGTATACAGGCCCCATCACCCATTGTCACCCACTCCGTCACCGCAGTTGGGCCCCAAACATGCCCAATTTCGGGGGCCTACACCCGCTCCTTGACACCCCATTATTTAGCGCACCTCAGGCGCCGCAAGGAGTTGTTTGACAAAGTATTACCGAAACATCTGTTGGCACAGCGGTTGCTCAGGCCATAAAACCGGCAATACGCCATTGATGGCCCATAGCCATTTAGCCGTGAGCGAGGCACCAGGCAATGAAAACACCTGCCGTGATCCACCCCAACAGCCACGCCTTCAAACTGTCTGCCGTGACCGCGCTGATGCTCAGCTTCGGGCTGATCTCAGCCATGGCCTCTTCGCTGGACGATGTCAGCCAGCCGCCTCCGACAGACCCGTCGCACTACGATGACCAGCCGGCTGACCCCGCGCCCGCGCTGCTGAACCTGTCCAACCTGCCGGAAGCCAACCAAGGTTCGCTGGAACTGCAAAACGGGGTTTACGGTGACCGGACCAGCAATCGCGTCGACAACGTGCTGCCGCCTGCCCTGCAGACGTCGCGCAATTACCCAACCAACGGCAAGCCGAGCCCGTTGTTCGGTGCGCAGCCTTTCACCCAGCAATTGCTGCTGTTCGAAGAATTCGGTCCGGAAAAACTCGACCCCAACCTGCCGCCACCAACGCTGACCTTCCCGGTTCCCACACTCGGCCCGGAACCTGCGCAAGACCCGAACGTGGTCGCTCGCAGCAGCCCCAACGGCAATGCCCTGGAAGCCTTCCTCAAGCAACCGGGCCTGTACCCATACCCGACCCAGTACGCCAACACCCTGGACCGCAACCCGTGGAAAGCGCAGATCGAGATGTTCCTTAACCGTAATTCGGTCGGCTCGCCGGCAGAAGGCCGGCCACCAGGAAAAGGCTGGTCGCACCAGCGCTGGAACGAGTTCTACCCCCAGGCTGCGTTCAAGACCGCACAGGCAGGCGCACGCATCAACCAGGGGCTGCGTGACCGCAAGCAATTGCACAACTATGCCGTGGGGGAATTTGCGCCGGGCGGGCTGTATTACCAGACCTCGGACATCCCCACTACACTTGGCACCACCAAGGGCATCGACACCCGCTTCCACCCGAACTTCCCGCTGCAGAACCACAAGTCGCTGTGGACCTTCGACGGCACCTTCCCGCCGAAACTGCTGATGGTTCGTTATGGCCAGCCGGTGCTGATGCGCCACTACAACGCGCTGCCGATCGACCCGGCAGCCAACGCAGGCTTTGGCCTGCACACCATTTCCACCCACGAGCACAACGGTCACTCGCCGGCCGAGAGCGATGGCTTTGCCAACGCGTACTTCTTCCCTGGCCAGTACTATGACTACCGCTGGCCGATCCAGCTGGCCGGTTACGACACCATCAACACCCGTGCCGAAGACCCGCGCGCCGCGTTCCCCTGCTCGCCGGGTGAAACCCTGTTCGTCAACGACGCCAACCCGGGGCTCAAGACCTGCGAGAACGGCAGCATCAAGATTCGTGGCGACTGGCATGAGACCATGAGTACCCACTGGTTCCACGACCACATGATGGATTTCACGGCGCAGAACGTCTACAAAGGCAACGCTGTGATGATGAACTACTACAGCGCCATCGACCGCGGCAACGAAGCGCTGCAGGACGGGGTCAACCTGCGCTTCCCCAGCGGTTCGGGGATGCCCTGGGGCAACCGCGACTACGACGTCAACCTGGTGATCGCCGACAAGGCCTGGGATCAGAACGGCCAGCTGTGGTTCAACCCGTTCAACACCGATGGCTTCCTCGGTGACCAGGTGCTGGTCAACTGGCAGTACCAGCCCAAGCTCAAGGTCCGCGCCCGCAGCTACCGCTTCCGTATCCTCAACGGTTCGGTGTCGCGCTACTTCAAGTTCGCCGTGGTGCGTGAAATCGCCGGCAACAGTGGCGAGTTCAAGGGCCCTTCCGGCTCCAACGTGTCGTACGCCCGGGTGCCGTTCCACATGATCGCCAACGACGGCAACATCATGGAACACGCCGTGCCGTTCGACGGCACCATGGACCTCAACGGCGACGGCAAGACCGACGACAACAACGCCATCCTGCCGCTGCAAGGCATCGCCGAGCGCTACGACATCATCATCAACTTCGCCAAGAACGGGATCAAGGCCGGCGACAAGCTGTACATCGTCAACATCATGGAGCATGAAACCGGCAAGGGTCCGAAGCAGGCCATCCCGCTGGCCGACGTGCTGTCCGAGAAGTACAAGGCCGTGATCAAGCAGACCAGTAGCGGCCCTCAGTGGGACAACGGTGACCCGGTGGTGGGCAAGGTCATGCAACTGGTCGTACAGCCCTACAGCGGCCAGGACGTCAGCATGGACCCGAGCGCCTACGAACCGGCCAAGCCGGGCAAGGCCGAAGGACTGAAGATGATCCCGCTGACCATCGACCGCACTGCTGCCGCCGATCAGGCCAAGCTCAAGGCGGCCCGCCACCGCGAGTTCATCTTTGGCCGCTCCGACGGCACCGATACTAGCCCCTGGACCATCAAGACCGACGGCGGTTTCGGCTACAGCATGGACCCTCGGCGCATTTCTGCGGCGCCACAGCTGGCCAGCGAAGCGACCCAAGGCGGCTTCAGCGGCGACGGTACCCTGGAAGTGTGGAAGATCAAGAACGGCGGCAACGGCTGGAGCCACCCGGTGCATGTGCACTTCGAGGAAGGCGTGATCCTCAGCCGTGACGGCAAGGCACCGCCAGAGTGGGAAAAATGGGCACGCAAGGACGTCTACCGCATCGGCCCGGACGCCGACTCCTCGGGTGAAGTGGAAATGGCCATTCGCTTCCGCGAATTCGCCGGCACCTACATGGAGCACTGCCACAACACCCAGCACGAAGACAACTCGATGCTGTTGCGCTGGGACATCGAGCACCCGGGCCAGTTCCAGGTGATGCCGACCCCGCTGCCTGGTTGGGATGGCGTGCAGTACATGGCGTCGGTGGGCCTGCCAACCTTCCGCACAGTCAGCAATACCAACACCGACACCGCCAACAAGCCACCAGTGGCCAACAACGACAGCGCCGCAACCACGGCCGGCAAGCCGATCGTTATCAATGTGCTGGCCAATGACACCGACCCCGAAGGCAACCTGCCGCTGACCATCAGGGACCTCAACCAGCCAGACTCCGGCAAGGGTACGGCCAGCACCGATGGCACCACCGTGACCTACACTCCGCCGGCCACGGTCGACACGCCATTCACCGCCAGCTTTGCCTATACGGCGCGTGATGCCAAAGGTGCCGATTCGCTGACCCAGGCCACGGTCAGTGTCGCGGTGAGCCCTGCCGTAGCAGCGGACCAGGTCCAGGTCAGCAGCGCCGTGGTGCAGGTACGCAGCAACAACCGCTACACCTGGGACATCTCTGGCACCACCTCGGTGGCCAGCGGCAACAGCATCAGCGTGACCGCAGCCACCACCAGTGGCCCGCTGAACCTGGGCACGGCGACGCTGACGGCGGCAGGCAGCGGAGCCCGCTGGCGGTTGTCGGTGACCACTACCGGCAGCGGCCCGGCGACACCGGCGACGATCACCGTGAAGTCGGCACTGGGGCAAAGCGTGACGGCGCCAATCAGCATCAAGTGACTGTTCCATTGAAAGGGGCCGCCTTGCGGCCCCCGCTGCCTCATCACTGGAGGAATGACATCATGGCCCTGTCATGGCGTGTTCTGCTTGCCCTCACCCTGTTCGCTGCCGGTACTCACTACTGGCCGATCAAGCCAGCTGAATCGGCGCAGTCGCCAGCATCGGCCGGGGCTGCGACACCGTGGGGCTCCAGCTACTTTCCCAATACCCCGCTGATCACCCAGGACGGCAAGACGGTGCGTTTCTTCGACGACCTGATCAAGGACAAGGTGGTGGCGATCAACTTCATCTTCACTGGGTGTTCCGATTCATGCCCTGTGGAAACCGCACGCCTGCGCCAGGTACAGAAGATCCTCGGTGACCGGGTGGGCAAGGACATCTTTCTCTACTCCATCAGTATCGACCCCTACAACGACACCCCCGCCACCCTCAAGCGCTATGCCGAGAGATTCGGCATCGGCCCCGGCTGGACTCTGCTCACTGGCGAACCCGAAGCTATCGAACAGCTGCGCCGGCGCCTGGGTCTGTACATCGAAGGCCTTGAGAACGGGCGTTCCAGGGACCACAACCTGAGCCTGATCATCGGCAACCAGGCAACTGGCCGCTGGATGAAGGCTTCACCCTTCGAAAGCCCCTACATCCTCGCCGACCGCCTGGGCAACAGCTTGCACAACTGGAAACAGGCCAGCGCCACGACCAACGACTACGCCAGCGCACCACAGATCCGCCCGCCCAGCAGTGGCGAACAGATCTTCCGCACCCGCTGCTCTTCGTGCCACACCGTGGGCAATACCGAGCCCGGCCAACCCGGCATCGGCCCTGACCTGCTCGGTGTGACCCAGCAACGCGACCCAAGCTGGCTGATACGCTGGCTGAAGGAACCGGACCAGATGCTGGCCGAGAAGGAACCGCTGGCCACCCTGCTCTATGAACAGTACAACCGCCTGGCCATGCCCAACATGCGGCTGGGCGATACCGAGATCACCGCGCTGATCACTTACCTGCAGGAAGAAACGTCGCGCATACAGGCGCCCCTGGCGGATCGGGGAAAACCTTGAAGGCAATTAGCCATCCGTCATGAGCCTGTCATCTACCTGTCGTATTTTTCGACTATCACCCAGGGTCGGGAAAACCAGCAGTGATTCGTCGCTCTCACTCATCGGCAAGCCTGCTGCGCTTGCTGATCCTGATGCTCTGTGCCGCCACCCTGACCTTCCTCTGGGGGCTGCACGTCACCCAGAAGGCCGCCTCGCGCCAGGATGCACTGGCAGCCAAGGCGGCCGAGCATCTTAACCTGGCCAGTATCGTTGCCGAGACCCTGCGCCAGCTCGTCGACCGCGCCCAGGCCGTGGGCCGGGTAACCCAGGAGGACATGAAGACGCTGCGCGAAGGCAGCCTCAGCCTGGCCAGGCTGCTGGCAGAAGACCCGGTGTTCAAGCGCATGAGCCTGTACGACCGCCAGGGTCGGTTGCTGTCCGCCAGCCACAGCGACGAACCCGTACAGCTGCCAGCAGACTGGCTGCAGCAGTTGAAGGTGCATGTCGCCCACTATGGCTTCAAGCCTTTCCTGCCCCGTGTTGCCCCAGCTGCCTCACCAGGGTCGCTGACCAACTGGCGCCTGCCCTTCCTGTTGCCCTTGACCGACCTGCCGGGGCGGGAGATCGACAACATTCTCGTGGTGCAACTCGACATCGGCTACCTGGCGGTCCTGTTCCAGCACATCGACCTTGGCAAGGGTGGCTCGATGCGCCTTATCCAGGACCACGGCGCTGAACGCCTGCGCATCGACAACAGCGGCGTGGTGGTGGCAGGCGACCGCTTCGAACCGGACATGCCCGATGCCGGCGAAGTCACTGGGCAGTTGACCCAATACACATCCGGGGTCCCTTACCAGAGCCTCTACCGGCGGGTGCCCGAGCGTGGTTTCAGTGTGATGGTCAGCCAGCGTCATGACGAGATTCTGGCCCCGTCCGCGCTGGCCTATTCGCGGCAGTTCTGGCTGAACCTGAGCATGACCCTGATGATCCTCGCCAGCCTGGCCTGGACCTTGCGCCTGCTGCGCAAGCGCCAGGAGGCGTTCACCGCCCTGGAGCACGCGCAGCAAGTCAACCAGCAGTTGATCGGCCGCCTGGAAGACGAACACCGGCGTAGCAGCCATGCCGCCGCCACCGACCACCTCAGCGGGCTGCACAACCGCCGCCAGTTCGTCGAAATCGCCGGGCAGGCACTTACCCGGCAGCGTGGCAAGCGCCGCTTGATGGCCATCCTGTTCATCGATATGGACCGTTTCAAGTCGATCAACGACTCGCTCGGGCACAAGATCGGCGACCTGCTGCTGCAGGCAGTGGCCGGGCGCATCCAGCGCCTGCTCGAACCCGGCGACGAGGCCTCGCGCTTTGGTGGTGACGAGTTCGTCGTGCTGCTGGCGGGCGAACGTAGCGAGGAGCAGATCAACAGCTGGGTACGTACGCTGGTGCAGAAGCTTTCGGCCACCTATGCCCTGGACGGTCAGGAGGTCAACACCAGCCCCAGCGTCGGGGTCAGCATCTGCCCGCGTGACGGCCAGGACATCGACAGCCTGATCCGCAGCGCCGATGCCGCCATGTACTCGGCAAAGCAGGCCGGGCGCGCCCAGTACCGCTTCTTCGACCCCTCGCTCAACCTTGCCGACATCCAGGCGTTCACCCTTGAGCAAGCCTTTGGCACGGCCTTGACCGAACGCCAGTTCGTGTTGCACTACCAGCCGCAGATCCGCCTGGATAGCCACCGGGTCCTGGGCTATGAGGCCCTGGTGCGGTGGGATCACCCCGATTTCGGGCTGCTTTACCCAGACCGCTTCATCAGCCTGGCCGAACGCAGTGGTTTCATTATCGAACTGGGATGGGAAGTGCTGCGCCTGGCCTGCGAAGCGCTGGCCTGCTGGGGCACACAAGGCCGTGAAACGTGCCTGGCCGTGAACGTTTCGGCCATGCAGTTGCGCCAGGCCGACTTCAGCACCCGCCTGCTGGCCACGCTGCAGCGGCACGGTATCAGCCCGCAGCGCCTGGAACTGGAGATCACTGAAACCACCATCCTCGACCCGGAAGGGACTGCCGTCGACCACCTGCATCGCCTGCGTGCCGCTGGCCTGGGCATCAGCCTGGACGACTTCGGCCGCGGCTACGCCGGCTTCGCGCACCTGCAGGCGCTACCGCTGAGCAAACTCAAGATCGACCGCTCGCTGATCGCACCGCTGTCCAACAGCTACGACGACAGCCCGATCGTGTCCTCGACTATCATCCTGGCCAAGCGCCTGGGGCTGGAAGTGGTGGCCGAAGGCGTCGAAACCCGCGAGCAGGTGGTATGCCTGAAGCTCGCCGGCTGCGATATCGCCCAGGGTTATCACTTCAGCCGGCCGATGTCGCTGGCGCAGTTGCGTGACTACCCGCCTTTCAATGAACTGCAGACGCTGAGCTTTACAACCCCTGGCGCAATGGCATGAGCGTTAACAAGCGCGTCCATCCGTTGGCTGTTTGCCATGATCAGGCTGGCTGCCCGGATGTCGGCGAGGGGTCGGATCCTCCCTGCCAAAAACCTGGCCGCCATCCAGCCTATGCCTCCATGCCGACGGCTTTTACCGAAGCGTTCAGCGGTTCGTGGCGCAGCGCCAGACACGCGCAATGTCACCGGCCCGCGCCTGCAACAATTGTGCGGCGTCAGCGCAAGCCTGCTCCAAGGTCATGGGCCCACTGGCCAGGGCGAACGCGGCGTCGATCCCGTGGGCATAGAGTTGTTGATAGCCTTCGCCCAAGGTCCCCGCCAGCACCACCACCGGCACCCCGTGACGCTTGGCCACCCGCGCCACACCCATGGGGGTCTTGCCGCGCAGGGTCTGGGCGTCGAAGCGCCCTTCCCCGGTGATCACCAGGTCGGCACCTTGCACCAGCGCGTCCAGGCCGGCCAGTTCGGCGACCACTTCCACGCCGGGACGAAAGCGTGCGCCCATGAATGCCTTGGCGGCAAAGCCCATTCCGCCTGCCGCGCCGCAACCCGGGAAGTCGCGCACGTCTTCGCCCAGCAACTGCGCACAATGGTCGGCGAAATGGCCAAGGGCCCGGTCCAGGGCCTGCACTTGCTCGGGGCTGGCGCCCTTCTGCGGGCCGAAGATCGCCGAGGCACCATTGACGCCACACAGCGGGTTGTCGACATCGGCTGCCACTTCAACCTGCACCTGGGCCAGGCGTGGGTCCAGGCCACTGGCATCGATTCGGGCCAGCCGCGCGAGGGCCAGCCCACCTTCCTCCAGCGCCTGCCCGTCGGCATCCAGCAGGCGCAGGCCCAGGGCGCGCAGCATGCCGCTGCCGCCATCGTTGGTGGCACTGCCGCCGATGGCCAGGACGATACGTTGCGCCCCGGCCGCCAGCGCCGCGGCGATCAGCTCGCCGGTGCCCCAGGTGCTGCTGCGGCAGGCATCGCGCTGGCCATTGGGCACCAGTTGGATACCGCTGGCCTGGGCCATCTCGATCACTGCGGTGCGGCTGTCTGCCAGCCAGCCCCAGCCGGCGTCGACGTGCTGCCCCAGCGGCCCGCGCACGGTCAGGCGGCGCAGTTCGCCATGGCTGGCAGCGACGATCGCCTCCATGGTGCCTTCGCCGCCATCGGCCATCGGGCATTCGACCAGTTCGGCGGCGGGCAACGCCTCGCCCAGGCCCAGGGCGATGGCACGGGCGACACCGGCAGCGTCGAGGCTGTCCTTGAACGAGTCGGGGGCGATGACGATTTTCATGGGGATTCTCCTGTCCTGATGACGGGCATGCTGACAGCTGTCTGGCGCGCCGGCCTCGGTCGGATGCACAAAATCCCGGCGGCGTTGTTTGGGCAAATGCCTTTGCCTGCGTTCAGTCGACCGGCAGCAGTTGCAGCCCCAGGTACAAGCTCAGCATGCCTTCCAGGCGCAACGGGTCGACTTCGCCGAGTTCGGCGATGCGCTCCAGCCGGTAACGCAGGCTGTTGCGGTGAATCCCCAGGGCATCGGCACAAGCCTGGCTTTGGCCATCGTGCGCGCACCAGGCGCGCAGCGTGTTCAGCAGCTGGCCGCTGGCATCGCGGGCGCGAAGGCGCTGCAGCGGCTGCAGCAGCTCATCCAGCGCGTCTTCGTTGCGGTGGCGCCAGAGCAACGCCGGCAAG
Organism: Pseudomonas sp. 382; assembly: GCF_002759075.1. Classification (NCBI taxonomy): domain Bacteria; kingdom Pseudomonadati; phylum Pseudomonadota; class Gammaproteobacteria; order Pseudomonadales; family Pseudomonadaceae; genus Pseudomonas; species Pseudomonas sp. 382. Next base: position 64,636 of record NZ_PEMX01000013.1, on the reverse strand, counting down.
CGGTAGCGGTTGAGGCTCAGCACTTGCTCTTGCGGCAGCACCTCGCGGCCATAGGCCAGCAAGTCACGCACGCGTCGATAACCGCGGCGCAGCTGCTCCAGGCTGTGCGCCGCGCCGCCCAGGGCCAGGCGTTCGACCTCCCAGCCGTGGCGCTGCAGGCGGTCGATCAGGCGTGCTTCATCCAGCACCAGGCCCGCCGGCCGGCACCACAGCAATGACTCGCGCGAAGGGCTCACGCACCAGCTTTCCGGGTAACGGCTCATCAACCAGGCCGAGAGCGTTTCGGCGGGTGGGCCGGCGCGCAGCTCGAACAGGCATGGCACCCGTGGCAACTGAGGTTTCAGGCCCAGCTGCTGCGCCTCATCCAGTAGCCGCGGCGAATCGCCACTGCCCCCGAGCAGCAACGCCAGCAAGTCGTCGCAACGCTGGCGCCGCCACTGCTGCTCGACCTGCAGATGGCGTTGCGCCAGGAGCATCTCGGCGGTCATGCGCACCAGCTCGCCGTAGGTGCGCAGTTGCTGCGGCTCACCGGTCAGGCCGAGCACGCCGATCAGGCGCCCGTCAAGCATCAACGGCAGGTTGACCCCCGGCTGCACGCCCTTCAGGCACTTGGCCGCGTCGACGTCCAGCTCGACCACCCGGCCATTGGCCAATACCAGCTGCGCCCCCTCGTGGCGGGTGTTGATGCGTTCCGGCTCGCCACTGCCGAGGATCAGCCCCTGGCTGTCCATGACGTTGACGTTGCACGGCAGAATGGCCATCGCCCGATCGACGATATCCTGCGCCAGGTCATGGTCCAGTTCGAACATTCAGCGATCCTTAAACGTGTCAGCTTTTGTACGGCAGCACAGCGCCATGCACGATACGCTGTGCAAACGCACAAAGACAGGCGCGTCGCACTCCCCGAGACTCGTCAGGGCGAGCGCCGGCACAGGCGACGCGGCGACAACCATAACAACAGAGACCACGATCATGGCACACAGCCCTGCCCCTGACCAAGGCACAGACATCACCCGCAACGCGCTGTACCGGCGCATCACTTTGCGGCTGATCCCGTTCATTTTCATCTGCTACCTGTTCAACTACCTGGACCGCGTCAACGTCGGCTTCGCCAAGCTGCAGATGCTCGACGCATTGAAGTTCAGCGAGACCGTGTACGGCCTGGGCGCCGGCATCTTCTTCATCGGCTACGTGCTCTGCGGCCTGCCGAGCAACCTGGCGCTCAACCGCTTCGGCCCGCGGCGCTGGATTGCCGCGATGATGATCGCCTGGGGCAGCCTGTCGACCTGCCTGCTGTTCGTCACCACCCCGACCGAGTTCTACACCCTGCGCCTGCTGACCGGCGCCGCCGAAGCGGGCTTCTTCCCCGGCGTGGTGCTGTACCTCTCGCGCTGGTTCCCGGCTGATCGCCGTGGCCGCATCATGGCCCTGTTCATGTCGGCGATCCCGGTGTCGGGCCTGCTCGGTGGGCCGTTCTCGGGCTGGATCCTCGACCACTTCGCCGCCGGCCAGCATGGCCTGGCCGGCTGGCAGTGGATGTTTCTCATCCAGGGGGTGCCTACCGTGCTCCTCGGCGTGCTGGCCATCAAGCTGCTGAGCGACGGCTATCAGAAAGCCGCCTGGCTGAGCACTGCCGAGCGCCAGTTGATCGCCGCCGACCTTGAGGCCGACGCTGCCAGCAAGCCCGCCACCCGTGGCGACAGCGTGATCGCCGTGCTGACCAACCCGCTGATCTGGACCTTCGGCTTCGTCTACTTCTGTATCCAGAGCGGTGTGTACGCGATCAACTTCTGGCTGCCGTCGATCATCAAGAACATGGGCTTCGACAACCCGCTGCTGATCGGCTGGCTGAGCGCCATTCCGTACCTGCTGGCCGGCGTGTTCATGATCCTTTGCGGGCGCTCGGCTGACCTGCGCAACGAGCGGCGCTGGCATCTTGTGATACCGATGCTGATGGGCGCCGTCGGCCTGCTGATCGCGGTCAACTTCGCCGGTAACCCGACCCTTGCCATCCTCGGCCTGTCGATCGCCACCATGGGTGCCCTCACCGGCTTGCCGATGTTCTGGCCGATGCCGACCGCACTGCTCAGCGCCAGTGCCGCAGTGGCAGGCCTGGCGATCATCAACTCGGTGGGCCAGATGGCCGGGTTCCTCAGCCCGTACCTGGTCGGCTTCATCAAGGACCAGACTGGTTCGACCGATGCTGCGCTGTATTCGCTGGCCGCGTTGATCGTGCTGGGTAGCCTGGTGGCCCTGCGGGTTACCCGGGCCGGTGCATTGAAGACTGCAGCGGCCAATTGAGCTTTTTGATGCGTTCGCCTTGGGATTTGCAGCGCCTGTGAGATCGAGCGCCGCCCGCGCGGCGCATCGCGGGCAAGCCCGCTCCCACATTTGTTTCGGGCCAGTTACTCCTGTACCGCCAACAGGGACCGCCTTGGTGTATGGCTAGAGACAGGTGGAGCAGCCGCTGTGCCCATCGCGATGCATCGCGGGCAAGCCCCACATTTGTTTCGGGCCAGTCTCTCCTGTGAAGCCAACAAGAATCGCCTTGGTGCATGGCTAGAGACAGGTGGAGCAGCCGCTGTGCCCATCGCGATGCATCGCGGGCAAGCCCCACATTTGTTTCGGGCCAGTCTCTCCTGTGAAGCCAACAAGAATCGCCTTGGTGCATGGCTAGAGACAGGTGGAGCAGCCGCTGTGCCCATCGCGATGCATCGCGGGCAAGCCCCACATTTGTTTCGGGCCAGTCTCTCCTGTGAAGCCAACAAGAATCGCCTTGGTGCATGGCTAGAGACAGGTGGAGCAGCCGCTGTGCCCATCGCGATGCATCGCGGGCAAGCCCCACATTTGTTTCGGGCCAGTCTCTCCTGTGAAGCCAACAAGAATCGCCTTGGTGTATGGCTAGAGACAGGTGGAGCAGCCGCTGTGCCCATCGCGATGCATCGCCTTGCCCCTGCTGGCTTCCACCGAGATCCATCGCCATACGAACAAGGCGGTCCCTGTTGGCGGTACAGGAGTAACTGGCCCGAAACAAATGTGGGAGCGGGCTTGCCCGCGATGCGCCGCGCGGGCGGCGCTCGATCTCACAGGCGCTGCAAATCCCAAGGCGAACACCACGACGCCGATCGTCAGTTCAACGCATCCCCTTCGCCCCTCAGGCGTCAAATGTCTCCAAAAGCCCCCCTTTGGAGAAGCCCCATGACCCAGCACGCCGTGGCCCGCCTCGAACAGCTCGATGCCAAGCGCCCATTGCGCGTCCAGGCAGGCAACGAAGAAATGATCCTCGTCCGCCAGGGCGACCAGGTCCATGCCTACCAGGGCAACTGCCCGCACGCAGGCGCGCCACTGGAAGAAGGCGTGGTCTGTGGCGGCCTGCTGATCTGCCCCTGGCACAAGGCAGCGTTTGCCGTCGACGAGGGTGCGGTCTGTGAACCTCCGGCCTTGACCGGCCTGCGCCGCTACCGGGCGTGGGTCAAAGACGGTGAAGTGTGGGTCGATGACCAACCCTTGCCACAGAGCGAGCCACCGCGTCACAGCGATGCCCGCACCTTCGTGGTGATCGGTGCCGGTGCCGCCGGCTCGGCGGCCGTTGCCACACTGCTCGACCACGGCTTTGGCGGGCACCTGATCTGGCTCGACCAGGAGCGCCACCCCGCCTACGACCGCACCGCCTTGAGTAAATTCGTCATTGCCGGCGAGATGGCGCCGGACGAGGTGTCAAGCCTGATCGAACCCGACCAGCTGCGCAGAGGCCATCTGGACCGACGCTTCGGCAAGGTCCGTGCGCTGGATGCGAAAAAGCGCCAGATCACCCTCGCTGACGGCCAGCACATCGACTATGACGCAGCCCTGCTGGCTACCGGCGGCAAGCCGGTGCGTCCGCAGCTGCCAGGTGTCGACCTGCCCGGCATCATGACCTTGCGCTCGCGCGAGGATGCCGCGCACCTGCTCGATGCCGCCGAACCCGGGCAGCCGGTGGTGATCGTCGGTGACGGCTTCATTGGCCTCGAAGCCGCCGCTGCGCTACGCAAATATGGCGCGCAGGTGCATGTGGTCACGCGTCACGAAGTACCGTTGGCCAAACAGCTGGGCGAGCGTATCGGGCGCTGCATTCGCGAGCTGCATGAGCGCAAGGGCGTGGTGTTCCACGGCCCGACCGACGTCGAGCGCTTCTTGGGCGAAGACAAGGTCGAAGCCGTGCAACTGGCCAATGGCGAGCAGCTGAGCACCTCGCTGGTGCTACTGGGAACGGGAGTAAAGCCGGCCACGGCGTTCGTGCAAGGCGTGCAGTTGGCCAAGGACCAGTCAGTGTCGGTCGATGCCGAACTGCATGCCGCCGATGGGTTGTGGGCCGCGGGCGATATCGCCACCTTCCCCCATGCAGGGCAGCCGGTGCGCATCGAGCACTGGCGGCTGGCCCAGCAGCACGGCGTGATTGCAGCGGCCAACATGCTGGGTGAGCAACGCCGCTACAACGATGTGCCGTTCTTCTGGACCTACCAGCACGGGCGTACCTACGAGGTGCTGGGGCATGCCCGGAATTGGGACCGCATCGAGTTCGTCGGTGAGCCGGAGAAAGGCGATTTCATTGCCCTGCAGTGTTTCGCAGACCAGGTTCAGGCAGTGGTAGCCAAGGGCTATTCGGATGCCATGGCGACGCTGTCGCAACGGATGAAGCGGCCCTTGAGCCTGATTGAGGCCCTCCAGCTGATTGGCTGAAATCACCGCCCTGGCGGCTTTCAAACCCCGTCGGTTCTGTGTAAAACAACCGGATCATTCCCCGCAAAGGATCCTCGGCATGATCTACCGTCCCCTGGGCCAATCCGGCCTGCAAGTCTCCGCCCTGACCCTGGGCAGCATGATGTTCGGCGAGCAGACCGGCACCGAGGATGCGCTACGGATCATCGACAAGGCCTGGGACCAGGGCATCAACTTCATCGACACCGCCGACGTGTACAACGCCGGCCGCTCCGAAGAGATCGTCGGCGAAGCGGTGGCGCGCCACCGCCAGGACTGGATCGTTGCCTCCAAGGTCGGCATGGGGCCCACCGATGGCCTGCCCAACCGCAGCGGGTTGTCGCGCAAGCACATCTTCAATGGCATCGATGCCACGCTGACGCGCATGCACCTGGACTACCTGGACATCTATTACCTGCACCGCGAAGACCACAAGGTGCCGCTGGAAGAAACCGTGCGGGCCATCGGTGACCTGCTGCAGCAGGGCAAGATCCGTTACTGGGGGGTGTCCAACTACCGTGGCTGGCGCATCGCCGAGATCTGCAACCTCGCCGAGCGCCTGGGTGTGGCCAAGCCCGTGGTAAGCCAGCCGCTGTACAACATCGTCAACCGCCAGGCGGAGCCTGAGCAAATGACCGCCGCCGCGTATCACGGCCTGGGTGTGGTGCCCTTCAGCCCGCTGGCCCGTGGCGTGCTCAGCGGCAAGTATGCACCGGGGGCCGAGCCCGAGGCCGGCAGCCGTGCTGCGCGCCAGGACAAGCGCATCATGGAGGTGGAATGGCGCCAGGAGTCACTGACCATTGCCCGGCAGCTGCAGGATTACGCCCAGGCCAAGGGCGTGGGCCTGGTCGAGTTCGCGATTGCCTGGGTGCTCAACAGCCAGCTGGTCAGCTCGGCCATCGTCGGACCGCGCACTGAGGCTCAGTGGGATACCTATGGCGGGGCGCTGGAGGTGAAGATCACGGCGCAAGACGAGGCATTCATCGATTCGCTGGTGACGCCGGGGCATGCGTCTACGCCAGGGTTCAATGATGTGGCGCATTTTGTCAGTGGGCGGTTGGCTCGGCGCTGAGTGTTCTCCTGTCCCGGCCTCTTCGCGGGCTTGCCCGCGAAGAGGTCGGCACAGGAAAATGGCATTGGGGAGCTCTACGCCGGGGTCCCGGTCCCCCCTTTCCCCAATCATCCCGGTATCGTTCGCGCCATTGGTTTCCCACCTCTGGAGCAACAATGAAACTCTTGCAACCCCTGCAGATCGGCCCCCTGACCCTGCCCAACCGCGTGTTCATGGCCCCGCTCACCCGCCTGCGCAGCCTGGAGCCTGGCGACGTCCCGACGCCGATGATGGCCGAGTATTACCGTCAGCGCGCCAGCGCCGGGCTTATCATCACCGAAGCCACGCAGATCTCTTTCCAGGCCAAGGGTTACTCCGGTTCGCCAGGCATCCACAGCGCCGAGCAAATCGCTGCCTGGAAGGTCGTCAACCAAGGCATCCACGCCGATGGCGGTCACAGTGCCGTGCAGGTCTGGCACACCGGCCGGGTTTCGCACACCTCGCTGCAACCCGACGGTGAAGCACCGGTCGCACCATCGGCCCTGCCGGCCAACGCCCGCACCACCCTGCGCGATGAGCAAGGCAACCTGATGCGGGTGGAAACCTCCACGCCCCGTGCCCTGAGCGAAGTAGAGATTGCCGCCATCGTTGCCGACTTCGGCCAGGCCGCCGTCAACGCCCGTGAGGCCGGCTTCGATTTCATCGAGCTGCACGCCGCCCACGGCTACCTGCTGCACCAGTTCCTCACCCCGAGCGCGAACCAGCGCGAAGACCGTTATGGCGGCAGCGTGGAAAACCGTGCGCGTATCGTTCTGGAAGCCGTGGACGCTGCAATCGCCAACTGGAGCGCCGAGCGCGTCGGCATCCGTGTCTTCCCGCTGGGTGGTTTCAATGGCGTGGACAACGGCGAGGACCAGGAAGCCGCCGGCTTGTACCTGATCAAGGAACTGGCCAAGCGCAACCTCGCCTACCTGCACCTCTCCGAGCCGGACTGGGCAGGCGGCAAGCCGCTGCGTGATGAGTTCCGCGAGCAGATCCGTGCCGCGTACCCAGGCGTCATCATCGCGGCAGGTGCCTATACCGCCGAGAAAGGCGAAGACTTGATCGGCCGTGGCCTGATCGATGCCGTGGCTTTCGGCCGCAGCTACATTGCCAACCCGGACCTGGTTGAGCGGCTGCGGCTGCAGGCGCCGTTGAACGAGCATCGGGCGCAGTTCGACTATGCCAACGGGCCTGAGGGGTATACGGACTATCCGTTCCTCAAGCAGGCCTGATACTGAAAAGGGAGCCCGAAAGCTCCCTTTTTTATTGCCTGTAATGGCCTCTTCGCGGGCACGCCCGCTCCCACAGGTATTGCACGGACTTCAAGCACTGTGCAGAACCTGTGGGAGCGGGCGTGCCCGCGAAAAGGCCAATGAGGTTTAACGCAATTCGGCCAAAGCGCGCGCCGCATAGGCATGCGAGCGCAAACGCGCCAACGGATCATGGATCCGGCAATCGATCATCAATTCATCCGCTCCGGTCTGCTCGATCAGCGAACGCAGCCCTTCCCGCACCCGCTCCGGCCCACCGGCAATGCTGCAGGCCATCACCTGCTCCAGCACTGCCCGCTCATGGCCCGGCAAGTTCTGCACATAGCCTTCCTGCGGCTTGGGCAGCAAGCCGAAGCGCCCGACATGCAGGTCCAGCATCCACTTGCGGTGCGAGCTGGCCTGGTAATCGGCCTCGGCATCGCTGTCGGCGGCGAACAGGTTCACGCCCACCATTACATACGGCTTGGCCAATTGTGCAGAAGGCTGGAAGTTGGCCCGGTAGTGGGCAATCGCCTGCAGCAGGTAACGCGGTGCGAAATGCGAGGCAAAGGCATAGGGCAGCCCCAGCTTCGCCGCCAGGTCGGCACCGAACAGGCTGGAGCCGAGGATCCACACCGGCACTTCGTGTGCGCCCGGCACACCGCGGACCTGGCGCTTGCCGTTGTCGGCCAGGTAGTCGCGCAGTTCGGCGATGTCCTGGCTGAAATCACGCTCCGGCGCAGCGCCACGCAAGGCACGAACGGTGGGCCCCGAGGTACCGGGCGCACGCCCCAGGCCCAGGTCGATACGGCCCGGATGCAACGTGTCGAGGGTGCCGAACTGCTCGGCGACCACCAGCGGCGCATGGTTGGGCAGCATGATGCCGCCAGCGCCGACGCGAATGTGCTGGGTGGCATTGGCGATTTCGTTGATCACCAGCGAAGTGGCAGCCGAACCGATGCCGGGCATGTCGTGGTGCTCGGCGATCCAGTAGCGGCGGTAGTCATGCTGCTCGACGTGGCGAGCCAGCTGGCGGGATTCTTCGATCGCGTCGGCGAAGGTCTTGCCTTCGCCGATCATGACCAGATCCAGTACGGACAGGGCAGTCATGGGGTCTCCAGAGGGATTATCAGTGACGCCAGTTTCCGCGCTGCGGCGCCAGGGATAAACCCGGCCTCAGGCCCCACATAGGGGCCTTGAAGTCCCTAATCAGTCTTCCCAAGGCACTCCTCGTTCCCAGGTCGCCACCAATAGGTCGATGAACCCGCGTACCCGTGGCGACAGGTGCCGCTTGCTCGGATAAACCACACGGATCGGGTCAGCCGGTGGGCGATAGTCGTGCAGCACCTCCACCAGCCTACCGGCCCGCAGGTCATCGCCAGTGATGTAGGTCGGCAGGTGAATCAGGCCGAAACCGGCCCGGGCACCATCGAGCATCGCCTCGGAACTGTCGATGTTCAACCGCCCGGGCTCCTCGCACAGGTGCAGCCCTTCGTCGGTGTGAAAGCGCCACGGCATCGACTTCTCGCCACTGAGGAAGGCGATCTTGTCATGCCCGTAAAGGTCTGCCGGCACCTGCGGCACACCGTGCTGGTGCAGGTACGCGGGTGACGCACAGGTGACGAACTGCTGCCAGGCGACCGTGCGGGTCAACAGCTGCGAATCTTCCTTGGGCGCACCGATACGCACGGCAACGTCGACGCCCTCTTCCACCAGGTCGATAAAACGGTCGGTGAATCGAATATCGGCGCGCAGCTCTGGCCACTGCTTGAGGTAGGCATCCAGGATCGGCAGCACATGACGCTGGCCGAACGATAACGGCGCGGTCAGGCGCAAGGTACCCGTTGGCCTGCCCCGGCGCAGGGCCATGGTGCTCTCGACCTCGTCCAGATCATCGAGAATCTGCCGCCAACGCTCGAAGGCCACCTGGCCCTCGTCGGTCAGGCTCAGCTTGCGTGTGGTGCGGTTGAGCAGGCGCACCGCCATGCGCGCTTCCAGCCGGGCGATGCTCTTGCCCACCGCCGAGCGGGTCAGGCCAAGGCTGGCTGCCGCTGCGGTGAAGCTGCCAGCCTTCACTGCGCTCACGAAGGCGGCGATATCGCCGAAGCGGTTGGGTTCCATGGCGGGCTCCTGCGGATACGAAAGACCCGCTTAGATGGGTGCGATTTGCGCCATTGCAAGGGCTGATACAAGCGCTTTGATGAGCAACAGGTGCACAGGGTAGAACAGATAGCCCCAGCGCCGCACCGCTGGCACCGGCCAATGCTCGGCCCGCAGCAGCAGGCAGCCGACGGGTATCGCCAGCGCCGCGGCGGCCATGGTGATCAAGGTCACCGGGGCCCCGAGGTGCCCGCGCAGCCAGCTGTTGGTCAGGTTGCCCGCCACGGCCAGCAGGCAAGGCAGCAGCCACGCCAGCCCACCCTGCCGACGCGCCAGCAGCCAGCCAGCGGGAAGCAACACACCGGGCAGGCCATACATCAGACGCTCGCTGCAGAGCGCGGCGAGCAGAACGGCAGCAAGCCCGCCCAGCCGGACCCAAACCTGCTGATGATGCACACCCCATGCAACCAGCAGCCCCAGGGTCAGCGTGGGAATGATGCTGAAGGTCTGCGAGTCAGGATCCAGCCAACGATACGGCGCTTCGGACAATACGGCGAACGCCAGCAACCAGCCGAGGTAGCGCAGGTTGATGTCGCCGGCACGCGCCACGTTGACCGCCATGGCCAGGCAGAACAAGGGAAATGCGAACCGGCCAACGATGAACAAGCCTTCAGCCGCTGGCCAGATGAACCGCACATGGTCGGCGACCATGGTCACGATCGCCACCCACTTGACCAGGTCCAGCCCCGCCGACCGCACGCCTCAGTGCCCTGGCTCGCCGGCCTGCCCCAGGTACCTGCTGGTCCAGGCTGCCAGTGGCAACGGCGGTTGCTGGTCGAGGATGCGCCGCCAGATCAGCGCCAGGTCGTCTCGGTCGAACATCGCGCCGCTGCCCTGCCACAGGCTTGGTCGGTCGACGATCCAGTGGCCCTGGCTGTCGCGGTGGGCCATGTTGAAACGGAAGGTGTAGTTGCCCGGGATGCCCATGCGCAGGTCGGTGACCACCAACGCGTCACCGACCTCGTCATAGCGCAGCCAGTCGCCTGTGAACCAGCGCAAGCGCTGGAGCAATGCAGACCCGCTGAGCGCCTTCGCCGCGTCAAGGTTCAGCGGCAGGCGCTGCATCTCCGGTGGATCGCGGTCGAATGCACTGCTGATGCCTTCGTAGTAATGACCGTCCGGGGTCTTCGCCAGCACCCGCCAGACCAGGCTGTTGAAGGCCATCGGCACTGCGCGCACCTCGCTCACGACAATGCCCTGTGCATCGAGCGCGGTCTGCAAGCGCTGTTCGGCGGCCATGCGCCCGGCCAGGCCGAAGCCCAGGTAGGCCGTGCTGAACAGCAGTGCCATGCCCAACCACCGTATCGCCCTGCCCCGCAGGCCCTTGAATGCCGCATGGATCACGGCCGCCAACAGCGGCACGGTATAGGCCGGATCAATGATGAACACCGCCGCCCAGCTCAGCGGGGTGAATGCCAGTGGCCAGAACAGCTGGGTGCCGTAGACCGTGAACGCATCGAGGATCGGGTGGGTCACCAGCACCAGCCAGAACGCCAGGAACAGCCGGGAAAAGGTGTAGCCCTTGTCGGGCCAGCGCGTTCGGGCGAGCCAGTTGACCAGCCAGGCCAGCAGCAAGGCGAGCCCGGTGAGGACGAAGAGCGAATGGGAAAAACCGCGGTGATAGGTCATCTGCGACACCGGGTCGGCATAGCGGATGATCACGTCGAGGTCCGGCACGGTGGCCAGCGCAGCGCCGTAGATGAGCGAGCGCCGGCCCTGGATGCGGCCCAGGACCGTACCTTGCAGCGCAGCACCGAGCACGGCTTGGGTGATGGAGTCCAAAGTCAGGCTTCCTCAATGGCAATTGAGGAAACCTAACCCCCGGCACCCGGGTGGCGCAATCGCTGCTGTGTGACAACAAATGGCCGGTGATGCCTTAGAACAGCTGCCAGGTGTACACCAGGGTCAGCCGGTTCTCATCGATGTCACTCCGGTAGTTGGACCGCGCCATGGCATTCCTCACTCGAATTCCCAGCCCTTTGAACACCCCGCTCTGCACCGCATAGCCAATGTCCAGGTCACGCTCGCGGTCCTTGCCCTCGTATCCCTTGCCCGTGTCGACATTGTTGCCGGTGATATAGCGAACCGTCGCGGTCAACCCTGGCACGCCCATGGCCGCAAAGTTGTAGTCATAACGCAGCTGATACGAACGCTCCTCGGTATAGGCGAACTCATAGGTCGGCACTTCGTTACCCAACGGCGAGATGTTGGCGAATACCCGCGGGAACGGACTGTCGCCATAGATGCCCTGGTAGCCGGCGCCGAAGCTGTGGCCGCCATGCCGGGCAGTGAACATCGAGAAGAACGCCTGGTTGTCGATCTTGCCCAGCAGCGCGTCACCGTCTTCGTGGGCGGTGAAATAGCCAAGGTTGGCGCTCAGCACCCAGTCCCCCACCGGCTTGCTGTGCTTCAGGCCAAGGAAACCCTGGTGGTAGATATCTTCAAGCTGCCCGTACCAGAGGCTGACACTGCTCTGGTTGGCGTTGAACGCATAGTCACCGCCCACATAGTTGAACGCATCACTCTCGGCCTGGCGCTGGGGCACATGGCCAAGCATGGCGTTCATCTTGCCGTCACCCCCCTCGTTGCGCAGGTGGGTGCTGGTCAGGTGCCCGGCCTGTACGGTCAGCCCGTCGATTTCTGCCGAGCTGATGCTGGTGCCCTGGTAGGTCGGCGGCAACAGGCGGATATCACTGAACGTCAGCACCGGCAGGTTGGGCTGCAATTCGCCCACGCGCAGCTCGGTCTTCGACAGCCGGGCCTTGAAGGTGGGCGCAATGCGGCTGTACTCGTCGGCGGCGCGACCATCGCCATGCACCGGCAGCAGGCCGGTGTTGACCCGGTCCGGGCTGCTGTCGAGCTTGATGCCGAGCAGGCCCAGCGCGTCGACGCCAAAGCCGACCGGGCCTGGCGTGTAGCCGGATTTGAAATCGAGGATGAAGCCCTGGGCCCATTCCTCGGCTTTGGATTGCTGGTTGGCCCCAACGATGTCGGAGAAATCACGGCTGAAGTAGTAATTGCGAGCACTGAGGCTGGCTTTGGCATCCTCGAAGAAGCCGCCTTCGGCAGCGAGCAAGGAAGGGCTGAGCAAGGTCAGCCCGATGGCGACGCAAGGGGTGTGGTTCATTCCGAAGCTCTCTTGATCTTGTTCTTATGGATAAAGCGCGGGGAACACAGGAATTCAGGGAGTGCGGCGCAGCACCTCCCGAGGTTGCGTGCGGCGCAGGCGCAGCAGCCCGTGGGCCAGCAGGCCGAACAGCAGCCCCCAGAACGCGGCCGACAGGCCCAGGAAGGACACCCCCGAGGCGGTGACCAGGAAGGTGAACAGCCCGGCATCGCGTTCGCTGGGTTCGGCCAGGCTACGCGCCAGGGCCTCGCTGATGGCGCCGTACAGGGCAAGCCCGGCCAGCGCGGCGATCAACGCGGCCGGGAACGCGGCGAACAGCGACATCAGCGTCGCCCCGGCAATCCCCAGCAGCAGATACAGCGCGCTGCCGGCGACCGCCGCGATGTAACGCCGACGTGGGTTCTCGTGGGCTTCATGCCCGGTGCACAGGCTGGCGGTGACGGCTGCGAGGTTCAGGCCATGGCAACCGTACGGTGCGAGCAGCGCGCCGGCCAGTGCGCTGGCACTGATCAGAGGGCTGGCCGGCGTGGCGTAGCCCGCATTGCGCAACACCGCCATGCCCGGCATGAACTGCCCGGTCAGTGCGACCAGCACCAGGGGCAGTGCCAGGCTGAAGGTTGCCGCCAGGCTGAACTGCGGGGCAATCCACTGTGGCGAGGCCAGTTCCAGCACCAGCACCTCGCTGCGAAAGCCACCGCTGGCCACGGTCACCATGGCGCCGACACCCAGCACTGCCGCCACGGCATATCGCGGTTGCAGCCTGCGCATCAGCACGTAGGTCGCGAACATCGCCAGCACCAGCAGCGGCTGCACCGGCAATGCTCGAAACACTTCGGTGCCGAAGCTGAACAGGATGCCGGCCTGCATGCCCGCCGCAATGGAGCCAGGCAGGTGCGCGATGATGCGGTCGAAGGCCCCGCTGATGCCGATCAGCAGCAGGACCAGGTTGGCGATCAGGTACGCACCTACGGCCTGCTCCAGGCCGAGTTGGGGCAAGGCGGTGACCAGCAGCGCCGAACCCGGGATCGACCAGGCGATCACCAGCGGTACCCGGTAATGCAGGCTGAGCACCGCGCCGAGCACGGCGCTGCCCAAGGACACGGCCCAGACCCAGGACGACAGCATGGCGTGGGACAGGCCGGCGGCTTCTGCGGCATGGAAGATGATCACCAGCGGGCCTGCGTAGGAAATCAGGGTCGCGATGCAGCCGGCGACCAGGGCTGACAGGGAGCAGTCCTTGATCAGGGTTTTCATGAGACGTCTCGCAAGGCTACGGCCGGCCTTGGTGGCTGGCTCTTGTTTTGTGTTGGCCTCTTCGCGGGCAAGTCGGATCGCCGCACCGCCGCTCCCACAGATTCACCACTGGTCTCAAGGTTTGTGTGGGAGCGGCGGTGCGGCGATCCGACTTGCCCGCGAAGAAGCCAGCGCGGTGTATCAGGCCTCCTGCAACGCACGCGGCCGCCCGCTGCGCTGTTCGTCCTCGGTCCCGTGCGCCTTCTGCAACTGGAAATCAAATTTCAACTCGGCATGGCGCCCCTCTGCCCCTTCATGGAACACCACCTCACCCACCAGCCCGTCACGGGTGGCGTAGGCAAAGTCATCCCAGAGGTACTTGTCCCCGGCCAGGTTGATCTGGGTGGTCAGGTGGCGGTGCCCCGGTGCCGAGATGAAGAAGTGCACATGCGCCGGACGCTGGCCGTGGCGGCCGAGCAGGTCCAGGCATTCCTGGGTCGGGCCCTGTGGGTCGCAGCCATAGCCCGACGGCACGATGGAGCGCGCGCGATAACGGCCCTCGGCATCGGTGACGATGCGCCGGCGCAGGTTGTACTCGGACTGGCTCTGGTCGAAGAACGAATAGGTACCACGGGTATTGGCATGCCACAGGTCAACGATGGCGCCGGCCAGTGGCTGGCCTTGCGGGTCGAGCACCTGGCCCTCGAGCAACATGACGGTTGCCACGCCCTCTTCGCTGCCGTCGTCCATGCGTACTTCGCCTTCGGCCAGCGGCGCGCCGGCCACGTACAACGGGCCTTCGATGGTGCGCGGGGTGCCTCCGCTCAAGCCGACTGCGGCGTCCTTGGCGTCCTGCAGCAGGTCGAGGAAGTGCTCGATGCCAAGGCCCGCCACCAGCAGCCCGGCCTCACCGCGCCCACCCAGGCGGTTGAGGTAGTCGACGGCGTGCCAGAACTCGTCGTCGGTGATCTCCAGGTCTTCGATCAGGCGTGCGGTGTCCTGCAGCACACGCTGGATGATGCGCTTCAGGCGCGGGCTGCCTTGGTCATTGCCAAAGCCGGCGGCCTCTTCGAAGAACGCCTGGATATCGGCAGTGTGGGAAATCTTCACGGTCATGATGGATACCTCATTTTGTTCTTGTGCAAAGGGTTGAATCAGCGGTCGTCACTGTGGATCGACGACGGATGGCGGCACAGGCCGTCGACCTCGATGTCCATGTACGGGAACAGCGGCAGCTGCATCAGCGTGTCGTGCAGCGCCTCGACGCTGGGCACGTCGAACACGCTGTAGTTGGCGTAGTGCCCGGCGATGCGCCACAAGTGGCGCCAGGTGCCTTCGCGCTGCAGGCGCTGGGCCAGTTCCTTCTCGTCGGCCTTCAGTTGCGCGGCCTTGGCCGGGTCCATGTCGACCGGCAGCTTCACGGTCATCTTCACGTGGAACAGCATGTTGTCTTCTCCTGTCTTGCCTGATCTCTAAAAGCGGGTGCGGTCCCTGTGGGAGCGGGCATGCCCGCGAACACGGGCGAAGCCCGTGCCATCCCTGTGGGAGCGGGTTTACCCGCGAACACCGGCACAGCCGGTGCCATCCTCCGCGTTGCCTGCTTCGCGGCTAAAGCCGCTCCCACAGGGGTTCTGTGTCTTCATTCAGTCCGTGGTCTCAGCGGCGGGCGAAGCGCGCCAGGCGGGTTTCGTCCAAACTCAGGCCCAGGCCTGGCGTTCGTGGCACATGCAGCTGGAAGTCGTGGTACTGCGGTGGCTCGTTGACGATCTCTTCAGTCAGCAGCAGCGGCCCGAACAGCTCGGTGCCCCAGGTCAGCTGGCGCAGGGTGAGGAAGGCATGGGCCGAGGCCAATGTGCCGATCGAGCCTTCGAGCATGGTCCCGCCGTACAGGGCGATGCCGGCCGCTTCGGCGATCTGCGCGGTGCGCAGCACGGCGCGTGGGCCGCCGTTCTTGGCGATCTTCAGGGCGAAGATGCTGGCGGCGCCATCGGCGGCCAGGCTGAAGGCGTCCTCGACGCTCTCGATGGATTCGTCGGCCATGATCGGCGCCGGGCTGCGCTGGTTCAGGCGCACCTGGCCGCCGCGGTTGATGCGCGAAATCGGCTGTTCGATCAGGTCGATGCCGTTGTCGCCGAGCACCTGGCAGGCACGGATGGCTTGCGACTCGTCCCAGTACTGATTGACGTCGACGCGCACGCTGGCGCGTTCGCCCAACTCGCGCTTGATCGCCACCACATGCTTCAAGTCCTGCTCCAGCGGGTTGGCGCCGATCTTCAGCTTGAACACGCGGTGCCGGCGGATCTCCAGCATGTGCTCGGCCTCGGCGATGTCGCGGGCGGTGTCGCCGCTGGCCAGGGTCCAGGCCACCTCCAGGCTGTCGCGCACGCGCCCGCCCAGCAGCTCGCTGACTGGCAGCCCAAGGCGCTTGCCCTGGGCGTCGAGCAAGGCGCTTTCGAGGCCGGACTTGGCGAAGGTGTTGCCCTTGGCCAGCTTGTCGAGCTTGAGCATGGCGGCGTTGATGTTGTCCGCTGGCAGGCCGATCAAAGCGGGTGCCAGGTGGGCGTCGATATTGGCCTTGATGCCCTCGGGGCTCTCGTAGCCGTAGGCCAGGCCGCCAATGGTGGTGGCCTCGCCGATGCCTTCGACGCCGTCGCTGCAGCGCAGGCGCAGTATTACCAGGGTCTGCTGCTGCATCGTGTGCATCGCCAGCTTGTGCGGGCGGATGGTCGGCAGGTCGACGATGATCGCGTCGATGCGTTCTATGGTCGGGCTTGTCATGCAAAAGCTCCAGTTCAGTCAGTGAATGATCAGGCCGTCGCCAGAGGGGCCTGGCGCCGGCCGCTGGCCAGGTGCACGGCCATGGCCAGCGCAGCGATTGCGCCAGGAATGGCGAAGGCGATGAAATTGAGTTGCAGCGGCAGGTTGATGCCCATCAGCGCACCGCCGAGCAGCGGGCCGACGATGGCACCGTTGCGGCCGATGCCCGATGCCCAGCCAAGGCCGGTGGAGCGCACCGACAGGCCGTAGAGCTGGGCAGCACCGGCATACAGCAGGATCTGCGTGCCGATGGTGGTGGCGCCGGCGATGAAGATCAGCAGGTACAGCACCGGCATCGGGCTGTTGACGCCAAGCAGGCTGATCGACAGCGCCGCCGCGATGAAGAAGGCCACCTTGACCTTGACCAGGTTGTAGCGGTCACCCAGCCAGCCGCCGAGAATCGCCCCGGCCATGCCGCCGAAGTTCAGGGCCAGCAGGAACGACAGGCTCGACCCCAGGCTGTAGCCAGCGTTGGCCATCAGTTTCGGCAGCCACGAGCTGAGCGCGTAGACCATCAGCAGGCAGCAGAAGAATGCCAGCCACAGGGCCAGGGTGCGGATGGCCAGGCCGTTGCGGAACAGTTCCAGCACCGAGCGGCCACCCCCTTTGCGATCCGCCGCCTGCAGCGCGTCATCCGCCTGCACATCGCAATCCGGGTCCAGGCGTTTGAGCAACTTGCGCGCTTCCTCGGTACGCCCCTGGCGCACCAGGAAGCCGATGGACTCAGGCAAGTAATAGAGAATCACCGGCAACAGCAGCAGCGGTACGGCAGCGGCGAAGAACATCGACTCCCAGCCAAAGCGCGGCAGCATGAAGATGCCGACACCTGCCGAGAGCATGCCGCCCAGCGAGTAGCCGCTGAACATGATCGCCACCAGGGTGCTGCGCACGCGCTTGGGCGCGTATTCGTTCATCAGCGCCACGGCATTGGGCATCAGGCCGCCGCAGCCAAGGCCGGCGATGAAGCGATAGATACCGAACTCGCTGGGGCTGCTGGCAAAGCCGTTGAGGATGGTCGCCCCGGAAAACAAGGCAAAACAGATGGCGATCCCTTTCTTGCGCCCGATGCGGTCGGCCAGGCTGCCGAACGCCAGGGCGCCGAACATCATGCCGAACAGCGCGTAGCTGCCCAGTGCACCGGCCTGCAATGGCGTCAGGCCCCACGCTTTCATGATCACCGGCAGTACCACGCCGTAGATGAACAGGTCGTAGCCGTCGAAGATCAACAGCAGGCCGCACAGGGCCATGACCCTCCAGTGGAACGGTGTGAAGCGGGCGTTATCGATGATCGGGTGTACGTCAAGGGTTCGCATGGCATCTGTCTCTCTTGTTGTTGTTTTGGAGCAACGCGTTGCCGGGGGATCAGCCGAGGTCACCGCCCCCCACCGGCAGGGTCACGCCGGTGATGTAGGAAGCCTCGTCGGAGGCCAGGAACAGGATCGCGCCGACTTGCTCGTCGATGCTGCCGTAGCGGTGCATCAGGCTGCTGTCGAGGGTCTGGGCGACGATCTGCTGGTACCAGGCCTTTTCCTGCTCGCTCTGCTCGCTGCTGTTGCGCGGGACACGGCGCGGGGGTGCCTCGGTGCCGCCAGGCGCAGTGGCGTTGACCCGGATGCCGCGGCCAGCGGTTTCGAATGCCAGGCAGGCAGTGAGTGCATTGACGCCGCCTTTGGCCGCACCGTACGGCACGCGGTTGATCCCGCGGGTGGCGATCGACGACACGTTGACGATGGCGCCGCTGCCACGTTCGAGCATGTACGGCAGCGCCGCATGGCAGCACCACAAGGTCGGGAACAGCGAGCGACGCACTTCGGCCTCGATCTGCTCCACTTCGTAGTATTCGAAAGGCTTGGCCCAGATCGTCCCGCCGACGTTGTTGACCAGGATGTCGAGGCGGCCGAAGGTTTCCACCGCGATGGCCATGACCCGGGCACAATCGGCATGCAGCTCGAGGTCGGCGGTGAGGGTCAGCATGCCCTCCCCGGCCAGCTCGTGGACCAGCTCGGAACGGTCCACCGCCACCACCTGCGCGCCTTCGGCCTTGAGCCGCCAGCAAACGCCGCGGCCGATCCCCTGGGCGGCGCCAGTGACCAACGCGACTTTGTTGTGGAATCGGTTATTCATGTCGATCTCCTTTCAATCCGAAATTGCCGGGAGGGCTGCGCCCTCCATCGCGACACAAGGCCGCTCCTACAAGCACCGCGATCTCCTGTAGGAGCGGCCTTGTGTCGCGAAAGGGCCGCAACGCGGCCCCAGCAATCCCGCAGGTAATAAAAGGAGGCCACCGGCACCCGCACGACGCCCGTAGCCCCAAGGAAACTCAGGCAGCCGCCGCCGCGAACTTCTCGTAGTAGAAGTTCGCCGGGGTGATGGCCTGTTCGCGCAGGTACTGGCTCACCGCCTCGACCATCGGCGGCGGCCCGCACAGGTACACATCGACGTCGCCGTCGTTGAGGTGCTGCGGCGCAATGTGCTGGGTCACGTAGCCCTTCTGCGGGTACTGGCTGTCGGGGTTGGCGACGCAGGCACTGAAAGTGAAGTTGGGGATGCACGCCGCCAGGCCCTGCAGACGGTCCAGTTCGACCAGGTCGACGTCGTTGGTCACCCCATAGATCAGGTGCACGGGGTGCTCGCTGCCCTGCTCGGCGATTTTCTCCAGCATCGCCGTGAACGGCGCCAGGCCCGTACCGCCGGCCAGCAGCAACAGCGGGCGCTGGATCGGCCGCAGGTAAAAGCTGCCCAGTGGGCCAGCCAGGCTCATGCTGTCACCGGCCTTGGCCAGGCCGGTGAGGAAACGGCTCATCAGGCCGCCCGGCACATTGCGGATCAGGAAGCTGACCTCGCCGTCCTTCTGCAGCGAGCTGAAGGAATAGGCGCGGCTCTGGTCGCTGCCCGGCACCTTGAGGTTGACGTACTGCCCCGGCAGGAACGCCAGGCGGCTCAGCGCCTCGCCCTTGATCGACAAGGCGATGGTGCTGGCCGACAGTTGGCGCACGTCGCTGATGGCCGCCTCGAAGCTGGCCTGCTCGGTCTTGCACAGTTGCGACGACGCCGGAATACGTACCACGCAGTCGCTTTCGGCGCGCATCTGACAGGTCAGCACGTAGCCTTCGGCAATTTCGTCCTCGCTCAAGGCGTCTTCGATGAAATTGTCGCCCAGGTCGTAACGCCCGGACTCGGCCTTGCACTTGCAGGTACCGCAGGCGCCGTCGCGGCAGTCCAGCGGGATGTTGATGCCTTGGCGGTAGGCGGCATCGGCCACGGTCTCATGGCCGCTGGCCTCGATGAAGCGGGTCACCCCGTCTTCGAAATTAAGCGCGATCTGGAAGCTCATGTTGCACCTCGCGGGCGAGCCTGGCCGCGGCGCGCCAGATGGCACACCGAGCGGCTCGCGTTACCTCGGATCAGATGTGGTAGATGTCGATGACCTGACGCACGTAGTCGTTTTTCAGCACCACTTTCTTGGCCTTGATCTGCGGCTGCTCGCCGCGCAGGTCGAGGGTGTAGAAGCTGGTGCCGAAATAGCTGTCGGTGGTCTTGTAGCGAAAGCTCAGGGTGTGCCAGTTGAAACGCACCTGGCAGCTGCCTTCGCACAGCGAGACGATCTCGATGTTGCTGATGTTGTGCGAAGTACGGGTGTCCGGCACGGTCGCGCTGGAGCGCTCAGTCTTGATGCGGAACACCCGGTCTTCCAGGCCGCCACGGTTGCCGTACCAGATCAGCGAGATTTCGCTCTGCGGGTCTTCGGTGAGGCTGTCGTCATCGTCCCAGGACGGCATCCAGAAGGTCGCATCGCTGGCATACAACTCCAGCCACTGGTCCCACTGGGCATCATCCAGGTAGCGCGCTTCGCGGTAGAGGAAGTCGCGCACGGTGTCATGCAGGCTCATTGCACGGCCTCCACGGGGATCAGCTGGGTTTCCTGTCGAAGCTCCTGTTTCAGCGCTTTGATCATGGTGTCCTGCCAGTACTTGTGCTGCAGCACGAACAGGCCTTCGTCCTCGGTGCGCACGCCCGACAGCAGCGGCTTGAGTTCGATTTCCTTCGCCGCCTCATCGGCACCTTCGACCCAGTGCTGTGCACCACGGGACATGTCGTTCCAGCCGGTACCGCCGCCGTAGCCGGTCTGGCAGGAGCGGAACTCCTCCAGGTCGTCCGGGGTGGCCATGCCGCTGACGTTGAAGAAGTCTTCGTACTGGCGGATGCGCTTGGCGCGGGCATCGGCGCTCTCGCCTTTCGGCGCGATGCAATAGATGGTGATTTCGGTCTTGTTCACCGAAATCGGCCGGGCAATGCGGATCTGCGAGCTGAACTGGTCCATCAGGTACACGTTCGGGTAGAGGCACAGGTTGCGCGAATTCTCGATCATCCAGTCGGCGCGGGCCTGGCCGAAATCGGCGGCCAGCTGATCGCGACGCTCGAAGGCCGGGCGGTCTTCGGGGTTGGCCCAGCGGGTCCACAGCAGCAGGTGGCCGTGGTCGAAGGAATAGAAGCCGCCGCCCTGCTTGGCCCAGGCGCCGGCACTCATGGTCTTGATCTCGTCGCCCGCTTCGCGCTGCTTGCGCTGGTTCTGGGTGGCGGCGTAGTTCCAGTGCACGGAGCTGACGTGGTAGCCGTCGGCGCCGTTCTCGGCAGTGAGCTTCCAGTTGCCCTCGTAGATGTACGAGCTGGCACCGCGCAGCACTTCCAGGCCTTCCGGGGACTGGTCGACGATCATGTCGATGATCTTGGCGGACTCGCCCAGGTGCTCGACCAGCGGCTTGACGTCGGCCTTCAGGCTGCCGAACAGGAAGCCACGGTACGACTCGAAGCGGGCGACCTTGGTCAGGTCATGCGAGCCGTCGCAGTTGAAGCTGTCGGGGTAGCCGGCATTGCTCGGGTCTTTGACCTTGAGCAGCTTGCCGCTGTTGTTGAAGGTCCAGCCATGGAACGGGCAGGTGTAGCTGGAGCGGTTGCCGCGCTTGTGCCGGCAGAGCATGGCGCCACGATGGCTGCAGGCGTTGAGGAAGGCATTCAGCTCCCCGTCCTTGTTGCGCGCGATGAAGATCGGCTGGCGCCCCATGGTCAGGGTGAGGAAGTCGTTTTTCTCGGGGATCTGGCTTTCATGGGCCAGGTAGATCCAGTTGCCCTCGAAGATGTGCTTCATCTCCAGGTCGAACAGGCGCGGGTCGGTGAACATCTCGCGTTTGCAGCGATAGACGCCGGTTTCACGGTCGTCCTCAAGCATGGCATTGAGGTAGTCGAATCCCAGGGACATGGCCAGGGTCTCCATTGTTATTGTTCAGACCGGGTCAGGTTAGGGTTTGCCCTGGGTCGGCAATATCCATCGTGTGCAGAGTGCTATCCGTTTTGTGCAGTTATCGGCGCGATAGCATTTATCCATTGAACAGTGCGCATCGCCTGAAGTAAGCTCGGGCTCATTCACTGGAGAGCAACATGCCGAAACACACCCGCAACCACGCCAACCACACCGGTCGCAGCCTGCGCCCTGTGCTGGCCGTTGCCGGCTGCCAGGCTGCTGCCAGCTATTACTTTGGGTATTGGTTTAGCCACTAGGCGCCGATACCCACCCGGCGCCCACCTTCGAGGGGCCGCCGAACATGAGAATACTCAAACCCCCGGTCGGCTCCCCGACCGGGGGTTTTGCTTTTCAGGCCATTGCACTTTTACCGATTCGAACCGAGGACAGATTCATGAACTACGCCACTTATTACTTCGCAAGCACCTATGCCTGGCGATTTAGCCAATCCCGTTCGGGCCAGCCTGCCGCCTCCGATCGGTCCATCACCGGTGGCAATGCTGCAGACAATCAATCAACGAATAGTCGAACACCTCGATAGGGCCGACCGCGCGGGCCAGAACCCGCCGTCCGCCCAGGGAACATACGCCATGCAAGCCTCGAACCTCGCTCTGCCCCTGACCCAGCCGCACGCTGCCAACACCACCGTCAGCCAGCGCCTGCCCAGCCCGCACCTGCTCAAGCAGCAGATGCCGCTGTCTACCGAACTCGCCCAGCAAGTCCACCGCCAGCGCCAAGCCATCCGTGCCATCCTCGAAGGCCGCGATGAGCGCCTGCTGGTGATCGTCGGCCCTTGCTCGATCCACGACCCCCGTTCGGCCCTGGAATACGCCGACCGCCTGGCGGCGCTTGGCCGTGAAGTCGATGACAAGCTGCTGCTGGTGATGCGCGCCTACGTGGAAAAACCCCGTACCACGGTGGGCTGGAAAGGCCTGGCCTACGACCCGCACCTGGATGGCAGTGACGACATGCACGCCGGCATCGCCCTGTCCCGCGGCTTGATGCTGAGCATGACCGAACGCGGCCTGCCGATTGCCACCGAGCTGCTGCAACCGATGGCCGCCGGCTACTTCGATGACCTGCTGGGCTGGGCGGCGATTGGCGCACGCACCACCGAATCGCAGATTCACCGGGAAATGGTCAGCGGCCTGGAGCTGCCGGTCGGGTTCAAGAACGGCACCGACGGCGGCGTCGGTATCGCCTGTGACGCCATGCGCAGCGCGGCGGCCCCGCACCGCCACTTCGGCATGGATGCACAGGGCTACCCGGCGATCATCGAAACCCTGGGCAACCCGGACACCCACCTGGTACTGCGCGGCGGCCACAAGGGCCCGAACTACGATGCCGCCAGCATCGCCCAGGCCCGCCAAGGGCTGGCCAAGGCCGGTTTGCAGGCGCGCATCGTGGTCGATTGCAGCCATGCCAACAGCGGCAAGGACCCTGCCCGCCAGCCCGCCGTGTTCGAGGACGTGCTGGCCCAGCGCCTGGCCGGTGACCGCTCGATTGTCGGCATGATGCTCGAAGGCCACCTGTTCGATGGCTGCCAGGCCCTGGGCAAGGGTGCGCTGAAATACGGCGTGTCGATCACCGATGGCTGCCTGGGCTGGAGCGCGACCGAAACCCTGCTGCGCGAGGCCGCAGCCCGTCTGTGAAGCGGCTGCAGCAAGCCTGGCGAGACATGACCCGAGCAAGTGCGCTAGGCTTGCCGTTTTCACCCCTCCAAGGAGCAGTAACCATGGCACGCGCCACCGCCCGTCACATCCTCGTTGCCACCGAAGACAAGTGCAACGAACTGAAAGCCCAGATCGAAGCCGGTGCCGACTTCGCTGAAATCGCCAAGGCCAACTCCACCTGCCCGTCCAGCCGCCAGGGCGGTGACCTGGGTTCGTTCGGCCCAGGCCAGATGGTCAAGGAATTCGACACCGTGGTGTTCAGCGCCCCGGTCAACACTGTCCAAGGCCCGGTGAAGACCCAGTTCGGCTACCACCTGCTGGAAGTGACCAGCCGCCAGGACTAAGTCATCGCAGACGATGATTATCCCTGTGGGAGCGGGCGTGCCCGCGAAGAGGCCTGAGCGGACAACGAGGTTGCCTGAACTGGCGCATTCGCGGGCACGCCCGCTCCCACAGGTTATTCTGGGGGTCGCATTGTTGTGTACGGGCTGGATGGCCCAAGCCGCGCCCACCCACGCGCTGACCGTCTACGGCGAAGCCCCCCGCTACAGCGAAACATTCCGTCACTTCGACTACGCCAATCCCGACGCCCCCAAGGGTGGCCTGATGCGCCGCTCGGCCATCGAGATCGGCCAGTTCGACCATATCCTGCCCTACATTGACAAAGGCATCGGCGTCAGCGAGGTCGATGGCTGGCTGTATGCGCCCCTGGCGCAACGCTCGTTCGACGAGCCCTACACCGTGTACGGCCTGATCGCCCGGCGCATGGAACGTGGCCCGGACGACGCCTGGCTGCGCTTCGAGATCGACCCCAAGGCAACCTTCGCCGATGGCAAGCCGGTGCGCGCCGAGGATGTGCGTTTCAGCTTCAATAAACTCATGGACGAAGGCAGCCTCAAGTACCGCACCCAGTTCAACGAAGTCGCCGGGGTCACGGTCGAAGGCCCGCTGCAGGTGCGCTTCGACTTCAAGCAGCCCCACGGCCGCACCTTGGCCCTGGATCTGGCCAGCCTGCCGGTACTGCCCGAGCACGACTGGGCCAAGCGCGACTTCGCCAACGGCGCCGGTTTCGACAAGCCGGTCGGCAGTGGCCCATACCGTATCGGGCGCATCGACAACGGCCGCAGCATCACTTTCGAACGCGACCCGAACTGGTGGGCCAAGGACCTGCCGGTCAATCGTGGGCGCTATAACTTCGAACACATCCGCATCGAGTACTTCGGCGACACCGAAGTGGCACGCCAGGTACTCAAGGGCGGTGGCTATGACTACAACCGCGAATTCTCCGCCACCGCCTACACCCTGGGCTACAACGGCGCGCAGCTGGACGATGGCCGCCTGCAACGGGCACACCTGGGCCCGGCCAAGCCGCAGGCGGCCCAGGGCTTCGTGTTCAACCTCGACAAGCCACAGTTCAAGGACCGCCGCGTGCGCCAGGCACTGGCCATGCTCTGGGACTTCGAGTGGAGCAACCGGCAGATGATGCGCAACATGTACATCCGCCAGCAGAGCGTGTTCTCCAATACCCCGCTGGCGGCCCGCGAACTGCCGGATGCAGGGGAGCTCAAACTGCTCGAACCGCTACGTGGCCGGGTGCCGGACGAAGTCTTCAACCAGGTGTTCACGGCGCCGGTCACCGACGGCTCGGGGATCATTCGCCCGCAACAACTGCAGGCGCTGGCCTTGCTGCAACAGGCCGGCTGGCGCCCCGATGGCGATCGGCTGGTCAACGCCCAGGGCGAGCCGCTGGAGTTCACCTTCCTCAACGGCCAGTCCGGCATGGAGCGCCTGCTGCTGCCGTGGAAGCGCAACCTGGCGCAGATCGGCATCACCCTGAACATCCGCAACGTCGATTCGGCGCAGTACGTGAACCGGTTGATGGCCCGCGACTACGACATGATCGTCACCGGCTATGCGGTGACCCTGTCGCCTGGCGCCGAGCTGTACAACTATTTTGGCTCGGCCGCCGCCAACGACCCAGGCTCGAACAACCTGATGGTGCTCAAGGACCCGGCGGTCGACCGGCTGATCGACGGCCTGGTACGCGCCGACACCCAGGCCGACATGCTGCACCACGCCCATGCCCTGGACCGGGTGCTGCAATGGAACTACTACTGGATCCCCAACTATTACCCGCCTGGCAGCTCGACGGTGTGGTGGAACCGCTTCGGCCTGCCGAACGTCCAGCCCGCCTATGACGAAGGCCTGGACAGCTGGTGGGAAATCAGCCCGACGGCGCTGACCAACGCGCAGATGGCCGAACGGCAGAAGGCCCAGCCATGACCAGCTACATCCTGCGGCGCCTGCTGCTGATCATCCCGACCTTGCTGGCGATCCTGCTGGTCAACTTCGCCATCGTCCAGGCCGCGCCCGGCGGCCCGGTCGAGCAGGCGGTGGCGCGGCTGCAGGGGCTGGGCGGCGGTGCGCCCGGTGCCCGGGCAGAAGTGGTACACGGCGAGTCCAGGGCCACTCGCGGCCTGGACCCGAAGCTGATCGAAGCGATCAAGCGCCAGTACGGCTTCGACAAGACTGCTTCGCAGCGCCTGTGGCTGATGCTCGGCCAGTACGCCCGGCTGGACTTCGGCCAAAGCTTCTTCCGCGGCGCCCAGGTCACCGACCTTATCCTCGACAAGCTACCTGTGACCCTGTCACTGGGCTTCTGGGCCACCCTGATCACCTACCTGGTGTCGATCCCGCTGGGCATCCGCAAGGCGGTGCGCCACGGCAGCCGCTTCGATGCCTGGAGTAGCGCACTGATCGTAGTCGGCTATGCCCTGCCCTCGTTCCTGTTCGCGCTGCTGCTGATCGTGCTGTTCGCCGGCGGCACTTCGCTGAACTGGTTCCCGGTCCGTGGCCTGGTCTCGGATGATTTCGACCAGCTCAGCCTGCTGGGCAAGGTCGCCGATTACTTCTGGCACCTGGTCCTGCCGGTCGGCGCTCTGGTGATCGGTGGTTTTGCCACCCTCACCCTGCTGACCAAGAATGCCTTCCTCGATGAAATCTCCCGCCAGTACGTGGTCACCGCCCGCGCCAAGGGCCTCAGCGAACGCCGCGTGCTGTACGGGCACGTATTGCGCAACGCCATGCTGCTGGTGCTGGCCGGGCTGCCGCAGGCGCTGATCACCGTGTTCTTTGCCGGTTCGCTGCTGATCGAGGTGATCTTCTCCCTCGATGGCCTCGGCCGCATGAGTTACGAAGCGGCCGTGTCACGCGACTACCCGGTGGTGTTCGGCACGCTGTTCATCTTCACCCTGGCCGGCCTGCTGTTCCGCCTGATCGGTGACCTGGCCTTCACCGTGCTCGACCCGCGCATCGACTTCGACACGAGGGCGCATTGATGCTGTCGCCGGTTTCGCGTCGTCGCCTGCAGCGTTTTCGCCGCAACCACCTGGGCTGGGTGTCGCTGTGGCTGTTTGCCGGCCTGCTGGTGCTGAGCCTGTGCGCGGAGCTTGTGGCCAACGACAAGCCGCTGCTGCTCAGCTACAAAGGCGATCTTTACGTGCCGGCGCTCAAGCGCTACAGCGAGCAGCAGTTTGGCGGCCAGTTGCCGTTCCAGCCAGACTACCGCAGTGCCTACGTGCGCCAGCTGATCGAGGCACAAGGCGGCTGGATGCTTTTCGCGCCCGTCCCGTTCAGCGCCGACACCCCCAACTACGACCTGCTGGTACCCACCCCCAGCCCGCCGAGCGCAAGCAACTGGCTGGGCACCGACGACCAGGGCCGCGACGTGCTGGCGCGGGTGCTGTATGGCACGCGTACCTCGCTGCTGTTCGCCTTTGCCTTGACCGCGATCAGCGTGCTCATCGGGGTCGCTGCCGGCGCGCTGCAAGGTTATTACGGTGGCTGGGTGGACCTGTTCGGGCAGCGCTTGCTGGAGGTGTGGTCGGGGCTGCCGGTGCTCTACCTGCTGATCATTCTCAGTGGTTTCGTCGAGCCGGATTTCTGGTGGTTGCTGGGGATCATGGCGCTATTTTCGTGGCTGGCCCTGGTCGATGTGGTGCGCGCCGAGTTTTTGCGCGGGCGCAACCTTGAATACGTGAAAGCGGCGCGTGCCCTGGGCCTGCCAGATACCCTGGTGATGCTGCGCCATGTACTGCCCAATGCGATGAACGCGACGTTCACCTATGTACCCTTCATGCTTACCGGGGCGATCACCACGCTGACAGCGCTGGACTTCCTTGGCTTCGGCATGCCCGCCGGCAGCGCTTCGCTGGGCGAACTGGTGACCCAGGGCAAGCAGCACCTGGAAGCGCCATGGTTGGGTTTTACCGCGTTCTTTGCTTTGGCGCTGATCTTGTCGCTTCTGGTATTTATCGGGGATGCCTTGCGCGAGGCGTTCGATCCGAGAGGATAGGTTTCAGGCCCGGCCTCTTCGCGGGCACGCCCGCTCCCACAGGGACTGCATGGCCCCAGGTTTGTGTAGATCCTGTGGGAGCGGGCGTGCCCGCGAAGAGGCCGGCAAAGCAAGTACAGGACTCAGCAAGATGCACGATAGCGACAGCCTCAAGGACTACCCCCAGGTGCGGCAAATGGCGATTCGCTCGCTGTTCGAGATCATCGAGCAGTCCAGCGAAGGCACGGTGATCGTCGACCGCGACGCCCGCATCGTCTGGATGAACGAGCGCTACGCCCGGCGCTTCGGTCTGGCCGACGCAGCCAGCGCGATCGGCCAGCCGTGCGAGGCGGTCATACCGGGCAGCCTGATGCGCCAGGTGGTGAGTGATGGCCGGCCGATCCTGCTGGACATGCTCGATACGCCCAACGAGCCGTTGGTGGTGATGCGCCTGCCGATCCACGATGCCCAGGGCGCCCTGATCGGCGCCATCGGCTTTGCCCTGTTCGAAGAGCTGCGCAGCCTGTCGCCCCTGCTCAAGCGCTATGCGAGCATGCAGCAGGAGCTGGCCAGCACCCGCTCGCAATTGCGTGCACGCCAGGCCAAGTACAGCTTCGCCCAGTTCGTCGGTAGCAGCCAGGCCAGCCTCGAAGCCAAGCGCCGGGCACGGCGCGGTGCTGGCAGCGATTCGCCCGTGCTGTTGCTGGGCGAGACCGGCACCGGCAAAGAGTTGCTGGCCCATGCCATCCATGCGGCTTCGGCACGGGCGCACAAGGCCTTTGTCAGTATCAACAGCGCGGCAATCCCCGAAACCCTGCTGGAGGCCGAGTTCTTCGGCACCGCACCCGGCGCCTTTACCGGCGCCGATCGCAAGGGCCGCAGCGGCAAGCTGCAACTGGCCGAAGGCGGCACGCTGTTCCTCGACGAAATTGGCGACATGCCCCTGGCACTTCAGAGCAAGCTGCTGCGCGTACTGCAGGAAAAGGAATACGAACCGGTCGGCTCCAACCAGATGCTGCGCAGCGACGTGCGCATTATCGCCGCTACTTCCATCGACCTGCAGGCGGCCATGGCCCGCGGGGCGTTTCGTGCCGATCTCTACTACCGGCTGAACGTGCTGCCAATCGAAGTGCCGCCGCTGCGCGAGCGGGTCGAGGACTTGCCGGCACTGTGCGAAGCGATCCTGGCCGAGCTGGGCAGCCAGTACGAGCTGGAGCAGGATGCGCAGGCATTGCTGGCTCGGCACGGGTGGCCGGGGAATATTCGTGAGCTGCGCAACGTGCTGGAGCGGGCGACGTTGCTGGCCGACCAACCGCGGCTTGGTGTCGCCGACCTGGCGGCGGCGCTAGGGCCGCTGAGCCCGGTCGCGGGTCAGGAACAGCGGATGAGCTATCGTGAGGCGTGCGAACAGTTCGAGCGCAGGCTGATTGCCGGGGCGTTGGCCGAACATGCGGGGAATGTGCCCGAGGCTGCAAAGGCGCTGGGGTTGGGGCGATCGACCTTGTACAAGAAGATGGCGGCACTCGGTCTCTGATTGGAGACTTGTGTTTCTATTTTGAGAATGCCGCGAGGGCTTCGCCCTCGTTCGCGACACAAGGCCGCTCCTACAAGGGCTCGCGGTTCCCTGTAGGAGCGGCCTTGTGTCGCGATGGGCCGCAAAGCGGCCCCTGCAATCTCAAAGTCGAGACAGGACCGCAAGACAAATGCAAAATTATATTTAAAATCAGTCACTTATGATTTTGGCACGATTCCCGCTATCTCCCGGTCACCCATAACAACAAGACTCACCCAGGAGATCCATTCCGATGACCGTGCTCATCGCCCTCGCCGCTCTGGCGCTGCTGATGCTGGCCGCCTACCGCGGCTACAGCGTGATCCTCTTCGCCCCCATTGCCGCCCTCGGCGCCGTCCTGCTCACCGACCCTGCCGCCGTGGCCCCGGCGTTCACTGGGGTATTCATGGAAAAGATGGTCGGCTTCATCAAGCTGTACTTCCCGGTGTTCCTGCTCGGCGCCGTGTTCGGCAAGCTCATCGAACTGTCCGGCTTCTCGCGCTCGATCGTCGCCGCCGCCATTCGCTTGCTCGGCACTCGCCAGGCGATGCTGGTGATCGTGCTGGTCTGTGCCCTGCTCACCTACGGCGGCGTGTCGCTGTTCGTGGTGGTGTTCGCGGTGTATCCGTTCGCCGCAGAAATGTTCCGCCAGAGCGATATTCCCAAGCGCCTGATTCCGGCAACCATTGCCTTGGGCGCGTTCTCGTTCACCATGGACGCCTTGCCCGGCACGCCGCAGATCCAGAACATCATCCCCAGCACCTTCTTCAACACCACTGCCTGGGCCGCGCCATGGCTGGGGCTGATCGGTACGCTGTTCGTGTTCTGCAGCGGCATGCTGTACCTGCAGCGCCAGCGCAACAAGGCCCAGCGTGCGGGGGAAGGCTATGGCAACAACCTGCGCAACGAACCGGAGACGGCAGCCGACCTGGCCCTGCCCAACCCCTGGCTGGCGCTGTCCCCGCTGGTGCTGGTAGGCGTGATGAACCTGCTCTTCACCCACTGGATCCCGCAGTGGTACGGCGCCAGTCACACCCTGCAGTTGCCAGGCATGAGCGCGCCGGTCAACAGCGACGTGGCCAAGCTCACGGCGATCTGGGCGGTGCAGGCGGCGCTGCTGGTGGGCATCCTGATGGTGCTGGCCTGTGCCTTCGGGGTGATCCGCGAACGCCTGGCCGAAGGCACCAAGAGTGCCGTCGGTGGCGCCCTGCTGGCCGCCATGAACACCGCATCCGAGTATGGCTTTGGCGCAGTCATCGCTTCGCTGCCGGGCTTTCTGGTGCTGGCTGATGCCTTGCGCGGGATTCCCAACCCGCTGGTCAATGAAGCGATCACCGTGACCCTGCTGGCAGGCATTACCGGCTCCGCCTCGGGCGGCATGAGCATCGCCCTGGCGGCCATGAGCGACAGCTTCATCGCGGCGGCCCATGCCGCCAACATCCCCCTCGAGGTGCTGCACCGGGTGGCCGCGATGGCCAGTGGCGGCATGGACACCCTGCCGCACAACGGCGCGGTGATCACCTTGCTGGCGGTAACCGGGCTGACCCACCGCGAAGCCTACAAAGACATTTTCGGTATTACCCTGATCAAGACCCTGGCGGTATTCGTGGTCATTGCCACCTTCTACGCCACCGGCATCGTCTAAGGAGCTTTTGCATGACTTTGAAAGGCAAGACGGCACTCGTCACCGGTTCCACCAGCGGCATCGGCCTGGGTATCGCCCAGGTGCTGGCCCGCGCCGGAGCGAACATTGTGCTCAACGGTTTCGGCGACCCGTCGCCGGCCTTGGCAGAGATCGCCCGCCATGGCGTGAAGGTTGCCCACCACCCGGCGGACCTCTGCGATGTGGCGCAAATCGAGGCGCTGTTCGCGATGACCGAACGCGAGTTCGGCGGCGTTGACATTCTGGTCAGCAACGCCGGCATCCAGCACGTAGCGCCGGTGGAGCAGTTCCCGCTGGAAAGCTGGGACAAGATCATCGCCCTCAACCTCTCGGCGGTGTTCCATGGCACCCGCCTGGCCCTGCCTGGCATGCGCGCGCGCAACTGGGGCCGGATCATCAATATTGCCTCGGTGCACGGGCTGGTCGGCTCCACCGGCAAGGCGGCCTATGTGGCGGCCAAGCATGGCGTGGTCGGGCTGACCAAGGTGGTGGGGCTGGAGACCGCCACCAGCAACATTACCTGCAACGCCATCTGCCCCGGCTGGGTGCTGACCCCGCTGGTGCAGAAGCAGATCGACGATCGTGCTGCCAACGGCGTAGATCCGCAGCAAGCACAACACGAGCTACTGGCCGAGAAGCAACCTTCACTGGCTTTCGTCACCCCCCAACACCTGGGTGAACTGGTACTCTTCCTGTGCAGCGAGGCCGGTAGCCAGGTTCGCGGTGCCGCCTGGAACGTCGATGGTGGCTGGTTGGCCCAGTGAAGGGCGGCCTGGGCCTGGCAACGGTCTTGCACTCGTTTATCTGCAAGGAGGCCCTATGCGCCCAACCCCAATGACCGCGATCTTTGCCCTTACCCTGGCCGCCGCCGCTCCGGCGATGGCAGCCAGCCTCAAGGACGTCGCGCCCTATCCCGAG
This sequence comes from Pseudomonas sp. 382, assembly GCF_002759075.1. NCBI lineage: Bacteria > Pseudomonadati > Pseudomonadota > Gammaproteobacteria > Pseudomonadales > Pseudomonadaceae > Pseudomonas > Pseudomonas sp. 382. The sequence goes on along the minus strand of NZ_PEMX01000013.1, from coordinate 32,781 downwards.
GCGGAAAAAGGCTTCACCCGGCAGGTCATCCACCTGCCGGCGCAAACCGATGAATCGGCCCACAAGCTGGAAATCCTGGCCGGCAAGACGCTGGAAGTGGACTGCAACCGCCAGCGCCTGGCCGGCAGCCTGGAAGAACACACCCTCGAAGGCTGGGGCTACAGCTACTACCGCCTGGACAAGGTCGGTGGGCCAGCCAGCACCCTGATGGCCTGCCCGGATGGCAAGAAGACCCAGGCCTTCGTGCCGGTGGTCGGTGAAGGCTTCATGCTGCGTTACAACAGCAAGCTGCCAGTGGTGGTGTACGTGCCCAAAGGTGTCGAAGTGCGTTATCGCGTGTGGTCGGCATCGGAAGAGGTGCAAAAGGCTAAAGTGGAGTAAGTCACCCCGAGGGCCCTTCACGGGCCCTCAATCCCAAGCAGCCTCTGGAGGATCGGCATGAACGATGTGCTCTGGCGCCCCTCCACGGCGCAGATCGAAGCCAGCCGGATGGATGCCTTCCGCCGTCGGGTGAACCTGCGTTACAACCTGCAGCTCAATGACTACGCGGCATTGCACCGCTGGAGCATCGAGCAGCGCCCGGCCTTCTGGCAAACCCTTGCCGACTATTTTCATGTGGCCTGGCATACCCCTGCCAACCAGGTCCTGCTCGAAGGCGCACAGATGCCTGACGCCCGCTGGTTCAACGGGGCTACCCTGAATTTCGCCGAACACCTGTTGCGCCGTCGTGACGACCGGCCTGCGGTGGTTTCCCTGCGCGAAGATGGCCAGCGCACGGTCTTCACCCATGCCCAACTGGCCGCCGAAGTCGCGGGCCTGCAGAAAGCGTTCAAGGCAGCCGGCATCGAACCCGGTGACCGCATCGCGGCGGTCATGCCCAATACCTGGCAAACCTTGGTGGCAATGCTTGCCTGCACCAGCCTGGGTGCGGTTTGGTCGATGTCTTCGCCGGAGTTCGGCCTGCACGGCATCATCGACCGGTTCGGCCAGGTCGAACCGAAGCTGCTGCTGGTCTGCGCCGGTTATCAATACGCCGGCAAGTCGATCGACCAGGTCGACAAGATCAATGAGGTCTGCGCCCAGTTGCCAGGGCTGCAGCAGTTGATCGTGGTGCCCTATACCCGTCCCCACACACAGGCGTGTGAATTCACCGCCGCCAAGGTCAGCCTGTGGGATGACGTCTACCAGCCCGGCGGCGAACCTGAGTTTGCCTCGCTGCCGTTCGACCACCCGCTGTACATTCTCTATTCCAGCGGCACCACGGGCGTGCCCAAGTGCATCGTTCACCGTGCCGGTGGCCTGCTGCTGCAACACCTCAAGGAACACGGCCTGCACAACGACCTGAAGGCCGACGACGTGTTGTTCTACTACACCACCTGTGGCTGGATGATGTGGAACTGGCTGGCCAGCGGCCTGGCCGTCGGTGCCACCCTGGTGCTGTACGATGGTTCACCGTTCCACCCCGGCCCGGAGCGTCTGCTCGACCTGATCGACGCCGAACGCATCCACGCCTTCGGTACCAGTGCCAAGTACCTGGCTGCGCTCGAACAGGAAGGCCTGGAACCGGCCTGCAGCCATCGGCTGGACAGCCTGCGGCTGATCCTGTCCACCGGTTCGCCCTTGTCACCACACAGTTACGACTACGTATACGGCAAGATCAAGGCCGACCTATGCCTGGCTTCGATGTCCGGTGGCACCGATATCGTCTCGTGCTTCGTGCTCGGTAACCCGACCCTGCCGGTGCGCCGTGGCGAGATGGCGTGCAAGGGCCTGGGCATGGCCGTGGAGGTATGGAATGAGCAGGGCCAGCCGGTGCTTGATGAAAAAGGCGAGCTGGTCTGTACCCGCCATTTCCCGTCAATGCCCCTGGGTTTCTGGAACGACGACGGTAGCCGTTACCACGACGCCTATTTCAGCCAGTTCCCCGGGGTCTGGGCGCAGGGCGACTACGCCGAGCAGCGCAGCAGCGGCGGCTGGCTGATCCATGGCCGCTCCGACGCCGTGCTCAACCCGGGCGGTGTGCGCATCGGCACGGCAGAGATCTACCGCCAGGTGGAAAAGGTTGAAGAGGTGCTGGAAAGCGTGGCCATCGGCCAGGACTGGCACGGCGATGTGCGCGTGGTGCTGTTCGTGCGCCTGCGCGATGGCCTGCAACTGGACGACGCCCTGCGCCAGCGCATTCGCCAAGTGATCCGCCAGTACACCACGCCGCGCCATGTGCCGGCGGTGATCGCCCAGGTCAGCGACATCCCGCGTACCATCAGTGGCAAGCTGGTAGAACTGGCCATTCGCAACGTGGTGCACGGGTTGCCGGTGAAAAATACCGATGCTCTGGCCAACCCGCAGGCGCTTGAGCAGTTTCGTGACCGCACGGAGCTGCGCGATCAGGCATAATGGCGCCCTTTTTTGCCCCGAAGCACAGGTGTACCCATGAAAGCTCAAGCCCGCCACATCCTGGTCAAGACCGCTGACGAAGTTGAAAAGCTCAAGCAGCGCATCGCCAACGGCGAGGCCTTCGACGTGCTGGCGAAGAAGTTCTCCACCTGCCCTTCGGGCAAGCGCGGTGGTGACCTGGGCGAAGTACGCCCTGGTCAGCTGGTCGGCGCGATCGACCAGGTGATCTTCAAGAAACCCTTGCGCGTGGTGCACGGGCCGATCAAGAGCAAGTTCGGCTACCACCTGGTGCAGACCTTCTACCGCGACTGATAGCCACGGGCCACCTAGCATTTTTGCCAGTTGTCCCGTGTTCGCGCTTTACATACAACGCAGGCAGGGCCGAAGCGACGCCTAAGATGCCGCTTCAGGTAGTGGTCCCTCTAATGGACACGGAGACCTGCCAATGCGTTGCACTTACCTGCTGCTGCCAGCCGCCTTTCCCCTCCTTACCCTGCCACTGATCGTTGACGCACAAGACCTGGTGGTTTCGCCCGGCGACAACATGGGTGCCGTCGTTCAGACCCAGGACATCGACGATTTCAAGATGACCGGGGGGACCATCCAGTCGCTGAACCAGGGGCAAGGCTATGACACCTTCGAGATGACGGGAGGGCAGATCGTCGGCGCCTTCGAGGATGGTGATAGCGCCGTGTTCAAAGGTGGCCGGATTGGCCGGGTAGACCTCAAGCTCGCCGACAACGTGTTCGTCATGTCCCAGGACCTCGGTGTCGAAACCCTCATCGATGGCAACCTGGTCAGCGGCTTCGGCAATGACACCATCACCCTCAATGGCGGCACCATTGGCGCAAACATCAGCACCAGTGGCGGCGTGGATATCATCACCCTCAACGGCGGCACCTTGAAAGGCGACGTGCTGGCCAGCGCCGGCAATGATGTCCTGAACTGGTCGGGGGGCACCATCGGTGGCCGGGTCGACATGGGCGTCGACGACGATAAGGTCACCATCAGCAACCTCAACCCGCAAACCCTGACCATCGACATCGATGGCGGTGCCGGCAACGACCAGCTGCAGTTCATCGACAGCGAGATTGACGGCGGCGCCCACTACCTGAATTTCGAGACTGTCGACCTGAACCAGGGCAGTCGCCTGACGCTGAACGATACGCTTACCCTCGGCGATGCAGGTACCGGCACCGGCACCTTGGGCATTGATGCCAGCAGCTCGCTCATTGCTCGCCAGGGCACGGTTGCGCCCTTTACTTCAGGGCAGCTTGCCAGCGTGCGCAATGCGGGCACGATCGACCTGAGCACCGGCAACGACGCCCAGGGCCGCCTGACCATCAATGGCAACTACGAGGGTCACAATGGCCTGCTGCGGGTTAACAGCGTGCTCGCCAGCGACGACGCGGCCTCCGACCGGCTGGTGGTCAGCCAGGGCACCATCAGTGGCAGCACGGGCCTGGTAGTGAACAATCTCGGAGGCGCGGGTGCCGCCACCAAACAGAACGGCATTCAGGTCGTCGAAGCCCGTGATGGCGCCACCAGCAGCGCCAATGCCTTTGTGCAGACCCAGACGCTGAAGGTCGGTGCCTACGACTACCGGCTGTTCAAAGGCGGCGTGAACAAAGGCAGTGAAGACAGCTGGTATCTGCGCTCGACGCTGGTGGCAACACCTGCCCCCACCCCACAAGAGCCAGAACAACCAGGCGAACCCAGCCAGCCTCCGCTCGAGCCCGCAGCAACCCCGCCCGTGGCGGCACCTGCCCCCGGCCAGGCTGAACTGCCCGACCCCGTGGCCGGTGTCAGCGTGCCCCTGTATCGCCCTGAAGTGCCGGTGTATGCCGCTGCACCCCGAGGTGCGGCAATCATTGCCCGCCAGGCGCTGGGCACCTTCCATCAACGCCAGGGCGATCAGCAACTGCTGACCAACCAGGGCGGCCTGTCGGCCAGCTGGGGCCAGGCCTACGGCGGCGCGTTGCGCCAGCAATGGAGTGGCACCGTCAGCCCGAGCCTGGACGGTGACCTGTATGGCTTCAAGGTGGGCCAGGACCTGTATGCCAAGGTCAGCGATGACGGCTACCGCCAGCACCTGGGCCTGTACGTCAGCCACAGCCGCCTGGACGCCGACGTCAAAGGCTTTGCCCTGGCTGTGGAGGACCGCAGTGTGGGTGACCTCAAGCTCGACGGCGACAGTGTCGGTGGCTACTGGACGCTGGTAGGCCCGCAAGGCTGGTACCTCGACAGCGTGCTGCAATACACCAGGCTCGATGGCCGCGCCCGCTCCGACCGCGGCGACAAGCTGAACATCGATGGCCACGCCTGGACCGCCTCGCTGGAGTCCGGCTACCCGATCAGTGTTTCTGAACGCTGGACCCTGGAGCCACAAGCCCAACTGATTGCCCAGAAGGTCTCGCTGGACAGCGCCAACGACAGCGTCTCCCATGTCAACTACGATGCCCAGGTCGAGCTGACCGGCCGGCTTGGCGTGCGCCTCGAAGGCGCCTACAACACAAGCAACGTGCGATTGCTGCAGCCCTACGCGCAACTGAACCTGTGGCACGGCGACGGCGGCCGCGATACCTTGACCTTCGATGATGTGGACAAGATCAAGACCGACTACCGCTACACCTCGCTGCAGCTGGAAACCGGCCTGGTCGCCCAGGTCAGCGAGGCGCTGAGCCTGCACGGCGGCGTGCAGTACTCAAGCAACCTCGACAGCCGCCAGCAGGAAGCCAGCGGCGTCAACCTGGGCGTGCGCTGGCAGTTCTAGCGGCGCGCCGCCAGCAGGCCGATACCCGCGCAACCGAGCAGCGAAGCGCTGACCCGGTTGAACAGCCGGCGGGGACCGGGCTGGCTGAACCAGCGTTGCATGTAGGCACCCAGGCCCGAGTAGATGGCAATTGCCGCCCACTCCAGGAGCAGGAACAGCACGCCCAGCCAGAGGAACTGCTCGCTCACCGGGGTGGCGCTGCCCACCGTTACGAACTGCGGCAGAAAGGCGGTGAAAATCAGGATGGCCTTCGGATTGCCCGCCGCCACCCAGAACTCCTGAAGCGCCAAGCGCCACGTGCCACGCGGGTGATCGCTGGCCACCACGGCCTCGCCGACCGGGGCGCGCCACAGCTGCCAGGCGATATAGAACAGGTACGCCGCGCCCAGCACCTTGATGGCCAGGAACAGGTACTCGCTGGTGTGCAGCACCACCGCCAGGCCCATGGCGGCCAGGGCGATCATGCCGCTGAAGGCCAGAATCCGCCCGGCGCCGGCGACGCAGGCGGTACGCAGGCCGTAGCGGCTGGCATTGTGCAGCGACAACAGGTTGTTCGGCCCCGGCGCCATGTTCAGGGCAAAGCAGGCAGGGATGAATAGCAGCAGGCTCGACAGATCCATTTTGTTCTCCAGGCAATCAGCCGTTAATGTCGATGCCGGGCATCGCCGGGTCAAGGTACAGTCAGCGGCAAAAATTGTATGGCCAGGCGCCCGCCGCTGCTAAGCTGCCCAGCTGATCGAGGACCCTGTCATGCCCACTGCCCGCTACCAGCTTTGGCACGACCCGGCACTGCCCTGGGTGGAAAGCCGCCGCGCCTGCCATAGCCGCGCCTGCTACAAGGCGCACAGTCACCCGACCTTCTCCATCGGCGCGGTGGATGCCGGCAGCAGCTGCTTCACCGGCGCTGGCGACGGCCAGGAGCGCCTGGAACCGGGCACCCTGGTGCTGGTGCCGGCGCAACGGGTGCATGCCTGCAACCCTGCACCCGGCCAGGCCTGGAGCTACCAGATGCTGCATGTCGACGCCGCCTGGCTGGCACAGTGGCGGCTGGAGTCAGGGCTTGCCGCCGCCAGGCCCGGTGCCCCGGCGCGGATCAGCCGGGAACCGGCGCTGTACCGTGAATTCTGCGCGCTGAACGACCTGCTCTTCTCGGCGGCGGGCATCGGCGAGAAGGAAGCGGCGCTGCTGACGTTCCTCGGCGATCACGACTTTTCGGCGCAACCGGCAGCGCTCGCGGCCCCGGCCCCCGTGCTCGGGATGCCGACCTTGCGGGGGTTGATCGAACACATCGAAGCGCAAGACCTGGCGCAACTGAGCCTCGAACGCCTGGCCAGGCAAGCAGGCCTTGGCCGCTATCAGCTGATCCGCGCGTTTCGCGCCGCGACCGGGCTGACACCCCATGCCTACCTGCTCAACGCACGGATCAACCGGGGCCGACGGCTGCTACGTGGCGGGTTGGCCTTGGCCGAGGTTGCCTACCAGCTGGGGTTTGCCGACCAGAGCCATTTCCAGCGGGTATTCAAAGCCCATGTCGGGGTAACGCCGGGGCAATATCGGCGCGTGCAATAATCTTCAATACCCGGGCCAGGGCAGCCTCCAGACTGCGGTTTTTCTACCGAGACAGCCCACCATGGAGCAGTTCCTGATCGTCGCCTTCGCCCACTTCCTCGCCCTGCTTTCACCCGGCCCGGACTTTTTCCTGGTCGCCCGCACCTCGGTAGCGGCCGGCTGGCGCATGGCCAGCGGCGCCTGCCTGGGCATCGCCTTGGCCAATGGCGTGTTCATCGCCATGGCCTTTGCCGGCCTGGCCATCCTGCGCGAAGGCAGCGGACAGTTCATTGCCTTGCAATTGGCTGGTGCCGGCTACCTGCTGTACATCGGCCTGCTGTTCCTGCGCCATGCCGGTAACAGTGAACTGACCGCCGTTGCCGGAAAGGGTGCGGTAGTCGGTTGGTGGCATGGCCTGGGCGTGGGTTTTCTGTCTGGGACGCTGAACCCGAAGAACGCGCTGTTCTACGCCAGCCTCGCCGGCATGGTGGCCAGCAGCAGCGCGGGCTGGAAATGGCTCTACAGCGCCTGGATGTTCAGCATCGTGCTGCTGTGGGACCTGTTGGTGGCTGCGGCCATCGGCAATCAACGCCTGCTGCGGCGCTTCGCTCGAGCCCTGCCGTGGCTGGAACGGGCCTGCGGGGTCATGCTGATGGGGCTGGCCGTGGCGCTGCTGATTCATCTGCTGCCGGGCTGACCAGGCGCAGGCTGGCGAGGTCCATCAGGCTGAAATGGCCGCTGGCCCAGCCACCGGTGTCCAGATGCCAGACGTTGCCCAGCTGCCTGGCCCGCAATACCGGCGTATGCCCTACCAGCAAGGCGCGCAAGCCTGCCACGCGCTCGGTGTTGCCTTCTTTCAGGCGCTGGCGCGACCACTGGCACACCTCGCGGACGCCGGCGTCGTCATCGAACAGCAGGCTATCGCGCAAGGCATTCCAGTCGTTGAAAGGGCTGTCGGCATGCAGCAAGCCTATCGGGCCGGCATCTGTTTGCACTTCCATTGCAATCGGCAGCTGCAGGAACCGTTCGACAAAGACCGCCTGCCTGTCCCTGGGCATGTCGATGAACCAGCCACCCCCTGCGGCACGGTACATATCCAGGTCCAGGCGCCCGCCATTCAGGCAGGTGATCGCCAGCGACTCGTGATTGCCCTGCACGGCGTGGAACCAGGGCTGCTCCAGCCACCACAGGCATGCTTCACTGTGCGGCCCGCGGTCGACCAGATCGCCGACGCTGAACAGCCGGTCCACCTCAGGGTCGAAGCCTGCTGCGTCCAGGCACTGCTCAAGCCGTCGAAAATGCCCGTGGATATCGCCCACGGCCAGGTCGCGCCCCTTGCTGTTGACGGCTACCCGCCGAAACCGGCTCATTACAATGTTCCTCTGCTGGCGCGCTGGACCCGGCGTAAAATGGTGCGACACGCAGCCCGCCCCGGAGGTGCATCATGCGTAACGCTCTTGTCTGTGCCGTGCTCATGGCGCTGTCATTCAACAGCATGGCACAAGGTACCCCGCCTGCGCAGGTCGAGGTGCGTTTCGACCACCCGGAGAAATTCCGCGACGCCAGCCTCGATGGCCCTGGCTATGAACGCGGCGCCGATCCCTACGTGATGAAGACCCTGACCGAGTACCTGCAGAAACTCGGCCAGCGCTACCTGCAGCCCGACCAGCAGCTGGTCATCGACATTCGCGACATCGACCTTGCCGGCCGTTACGAACCGTGGCACAGCCAGGCCTACGATGTGCGCTTCATGCGTGACATCAGCTGGCCGACCATCGACCTGAGCTACACCCTGCACCAGCCCGGCAAGCCTGACCAGCAGGCCCAGGAGCGGGTCAGTGACAAGATGTACCTGAGCCGCCCAGGCCGCGCCTCCCACAGCAGTGACCGCCTGTACGCGGAAAAAGCCATGCTTGACGACTGGTTCCGCCAGCGCTTCGGGCCGCATTCGACGTCCTGAAGCAACCCTTTGCTGGTACAGGCGAGTGTGTCGAGGGTATGCTCGGCCATTCGACCTGTACCAGGGAAGGAACACACCATGAAACTCTGTGCCGTACAACTGGCGTCGCGCAAAGGTGACCTGGCGGGCAACCTCGCCCGCCATCTGCGCTGCATCGAGCAAGCCGCAGCACTGGGCGCCGAGCTGGTGGTGTTCCCGGAACTGTCGTTGACCGGTTATGAGCCGACCGTGGCGCGCCAGGTTGCCCTGCCGGTGACCTCTGCCCGCCTCGAGCCCTTGCAGACGCTTTGTGACCGGCTGGCAATCAGTGTGGCCGTAGGGCTGCCACTCCCGACCGCCGAGGGCATTCGCATTGGCATGCCCATCCTGCGCCCAGGCCTGCCGCCGCTGGCGTATGCCAAGCAGCGCCTGCATGACGATGAGCTGCCGTTCTTCACGCGTGGAGACCAACCCCTGGTGTTCGAAGCGGGGACGCTGCAGATCGCCCCTGCCATCTGCTATGAATCGATGTTCATCGAACATGCCGCACAGGCCCATGGGCTCGGTGCCGAGCTGTACCTGGTCAGCGTGGCCAAGACCGCCAAAGGCATACGCGAAGGCAACGAGCATTACCCGGAGGTGGCGCGCACCTTGGGCATTCCGGTGCTGCTGGCCAACTGCGTCGGGCCGGCCGACAACTTCATTGGTGCCGGCGGCTCTGCAACGTGGGACAGCCAGGGTAACCTGCTGGCAGCACTGGATGACAAGGCCGAAGGGCTGATCCTGCTGGATACTGCCAGCAACATCGCGCTCGGCCTGTTGCTGGATGTGCCTGAAGCATAAAGTTTCTGCTGTCGACGCTGTTCAGTTTTGCCCTCACCTACTACGTGGTCGGCCTGCTGATCCAGGGCCAGCTGGCTGAAATTGCCGAGGGTTTGCGAAACCGGCCCGATGCACCGACGCCGGGCGAGTGCCTGCGCGAGGTACGGCCGCATGCACAGCGTGCACGGCGCCAGTACACACTGATAGCCGGGTCTGTGCTAGCGCTGGTCGTGTGCCTCCTGGTCAGCTGAGCAGCCTCTCCCGCGAATGGGCCGGTACAGGTATCTCACAGATCCAGGGCCAGGCTCTGTCTCCCTTCCAGTGCCAGCAGATACTGCTTGGCGGGCAAGCCCCCGGCAAACCCGGTGAGGCTCCCGGACGCGCCGATCACCCGGTGACACGGGGCAATGATCGAGATCGGATTGCGCCCGTTGGCGGCCCCCACTGCCCGCACGGCACCGGGGTTGCCGATCTGGCAGGCGATGTCGCGGTAGCTGCGGGTTTGGCCAAAGGGAATGGTCAGCAAGGCCGCCCACACCTGGCGCTGGAACTCGGTACCGGCAAAGTCCAGCGCCAGTTCGAAGCGCTGGCGCGTGCCGGCGAAGTACTCGCCCAACTGACGGGCCGTTTCGCGCAGCGTCGGGTGGCGATCATCGCGGTGCAGCTCGCCAAGCCGCACGCGGTTCTCGCGCTCTTCCTCCCACAGCACGGCGGCGAGTCGCTCGCCGCGTGCCACCAAGGTCAGGGTGCCAACCGGAGACGGCAATAAAGTAAAGGCGCTGGACATCTGAGTTCCCTACGGCAAACCAGTTTCAGCGCACTTTAACGTCGCGCGCCGCCTCCCGCACTCGCTTTCTTGCGCGGGTTATTCGGTAAGCAGCGACTGCCGGATCAGCTTCTTGTCGGACCTTGCCTACGCTGGTTTTCGGAATTTGCCCGACACAGCGTATCTGCCGTGGAATCGCCCACTTGTTCAGCTGGCCGCTGGCGACAAAGGGTTGCAGGTGTTCAGCCAGTGCCGCCGCATCCAGTTGCCGGCCTTCAATGCACACCAGCAAGGCCAGCGGCTGCTCGCCCCACTGCGGGTCCGGCACGCCGACCACCGCCACCGCCTCAACGGCCGGGTGCTGGCTGATCAGGCTTTCCAGTTCGACCGAGCTACCCACTCACCACCGGTCTTGATCACATCCTTGATGCGATCACGGATGCGCAACACGCCACCTGCATCGACGCAGGCCAGGTCACCGGTGTGCAGCCAGCCACCGCGCCACAGCGCAGCGCCTAAGTCGAGGGCCTGGATACCATTGGCGCCCTCGTAGATCTGGGTAATGCGGCAATCGCGGACCAGCTGTTCCTGGCCCCATTCACGGACATACCCGTGGCCACCGAACACCTGCTGGCCATGCACGGTAGTTTCCAGGCCCATGTCGGTGAGGAAAGCCTTGGCCACCGGCGTCAGCAAGGCCACCTTGGCCTCGGCCAGGCGACGCACGCCGGCATCCTCGCTGTACCTGGCCAGCTCCAGCTGCAGCGCCACATAGGTGGAAAACGCGGGCCCGTCTTCGTTCAGTGCTTTCATGGTCAGCAGCATGCGCCGCACATCCGGGTGCACGATGATCGGGTCGGTGGCCTGCCCGGGCGCCTCGGCGCAGGTCGGTGCACGGCCCTGCTGGCGGTCGCGGGCATAGGCCATGGCGTTCTGGTAGGAGCGCTCGCCCAGGGCCAGGCCCTGAATTGCCACGCCCAGACGCTCGTAGTTCATCATGGTGAACATGGCACTGAGGCCCTTGTTCGGCTCGCCAACCAGGTAACCGATGGCGCCGTCGAAGTTCATCACGCAGGTGGCCGAAGCTCTGATGCCCATCTTGTGCTCGATCGAAGCACAGCTGACCGCGTTGGCCTCACCCGGCGTGCCATTGTCCCCGACCCGCATTTTCGGCACCAGGAACAGGGAAATACCTTTCGCACCTGCGGTGCATCAGGCAGGCAGGCCAGCACCAGATGAATGATGTTCTCGGTCAGGTCCTGCTCACCAGCGCCGGGACTGGGGCTGCGATCTTTTCTTCATGAGCCACCTTGATGGCTAGCAAAGGCCCGACTAATACTTAAATCTCTGCCTGGGGAGGCACGAAACATGCAATCAAGATTCGTTATCGTTCCGGCGGTGCCCATCGAAAAGCAGTCGTTCCGCATCGGCACCCGTTACTACGCGGCGACCGAATGCGGCGGTTTCGATATCTATGACAATCAGGAAAAGGAGCGGCTCAAACCCAGTTACCCGAGCAGGACTGATGCCGAGGTACAGTGCCGGAACCTGAACATGGCCAAACAAACCAGGTAGTCAGTTACCCTGACCGTCATAGGTGAGAGCCGGCAAGCCGGCTCTCAGCGAACTGCACCATCATCAGCCTTGCCGTCCTGCCACCCGGCAATCAGGCGCTGGGCATTGGCATCGCAATCCATGCCCTGTGGCTTGCTCTGCATGCCGGCAATCACCGCCAGCAATTGCGCGCGATTCTGCGCCAGGCGTAACTGCATGGCTTCGATTTCAGCCACCTTGCGCTTGAGGCTTGCCAGCAGCAGATCATGCCGGGCTGTGCCGTCACCCGCTGCGCTGGTCAGTTTGCGCATTTCTTCCAGGCTGAAGCCTGCCTGCTGCCCGCAGGTGATGATCTCCAGCGACCTCACCGCCTGCTCCGGGTAGTCCCGATAACCGTTGCCCAGGCGTCGAGCCTCGATCAGGCCGCTGGCCTCATAGAACCGGATGCGTGATGCGCTGAGGCCCGTGCGTCGGGCCAGTTCGCCAATTTTCATGAGGGTGTGAAATTCTCTGTTGACCTTAAGGTTTACTTTAACCTTAGCCTTCTCCAAAACCCAACCCGCCCGACGCCCGGCGCTACCTTGGAGAACACCGCATGTCCCCCTTCCAGCCCCTGCAACTGCCCAATGGCAGTGTCATCCCCAACCGCTTGGCCAAGGCGGCCATGGAAGAAAACCTCGCCAATCACGACCAGACCCCTTCCGATCGCTTGCTGCGCCTGTATCAGGCCTGGGCTGAAGGCGGCGCGGGCTTGCTGCTGACCGGTAACGTCATGGTTGACCCCAGCGCCATGACCGGCCCGGGCGGCGTGATGCTCGATGACAGCCAACCGTTGCAACGTTTTCGCCAATGGGCCGAGGCCGGTCGCGCCAAGGGCGCGCAGTTCTGGATGCAGATCAACCACCCCGGGCGGCAGATGCAGGCCAACCTCGGCCAACCCACCGTGGCACCCTCGGCGGTGGCGCTGGACATGGGCGGTTTGTCAAAGCTGTTCCCGCAGCCCAAGGCCCTGGACGAAGGCGAAATTGCCGCGTTGATTCAGCGCTTCGCCCGCACTGCGGCACTGGCCGAACAAGCCGGCTTCAGCGGGGTGCAGATCCACGCCGCCCACGGCTACCTGCTCAGCCAGTTTCTTTCGCCACTGACCAACCGCCGCCAGGACCGCTGGGGCGGCAGCCTGGAAAACCGCGCGCGGCTGCTGCTGGAGGTGGTCAAGGCGGTGCGCGAGGTGGTGTCTCCCGGCTTCAGCGTGGCGGTCAAACTCAACTCCGCCGATTTCCAGCGCGGCGGCTTCGAGCCTGCCGATGCGCGCCAAGTCGTGCTGTGGCTGAACGAGCTGCCGGTGGACCTGGTAGAGCTGTCCGGTGGCAGCTACGAAGCACCGGCCATGCAAGGCGACGCCCGCGACGGGCGTACCCTGGCACGGGAGGCCTACTTCCTCGAGTTCGCCCGCGAAATCGCCGCGATCGCCCGGATGCCGGTGATGGTTACCGGTGGCATCCGCCGCCTGCCCGTGGTCGAACAGGTGCTCGCCAGTGGCGTGGCCATGGCCGGTATCGCCACCGCACTGGCGGTCGACCCCAACCTGCCCCGACGCTGGCAAGCCGGCGAGACCAAGGCCTCGGCCGAACTGCCGCCGATCCGCTGGAAGCGCAAGGCATTCGCCGCCCTGGCCTACATGGCGCTGGTCAAGCTGCAGATGCGCCGGCTGGCCAAGGGCAGCAGACCCAAGGCCAAGGCTTCTCCCCTGGGAGCCCTGCTGCTGGAACAATGGTGCACCCTGCGCCGGGTGAAGCAATACAAGCGTATGATGGCCAACCGGCTGGATTGATGCTGTTCGATAATGGCCGGGTGGGCCATTCAGACTATTGAGGCCAATGGCAGCCGGTCAATCCAGACATTCTCGTGCGGCCAGGCGCAACTTGTCACTCGACAGGAAACTGCCTTTGTAGAACGTTGCACGGCTACCTTCCCGGTACTCAACGACTTCCAGCACTTCGTCTGACGTCACGGCGCTGGGCGCGGTCAGCCGATAACCGTGATTGATCGACTTTTGCGTGGTATGAGGGGACAGCGCCTGCCACTTTGGCAGGACGCAGGCGGCATAATCTTCCGGGGATTTCGAGGTCAGCTTACTGGCGGTAGGCTTCCCCGGGTTTGCGCAAGCGGCAAGGCTGACAATGACTGCGAAACTGAACAGAATACGAAGGGTTGGCATTTGCAATTAACCAGGCGGAAACGTGCGCCATTCTATCCGGGATCGACCCAATGCAAAAAGCCCGCTTGTGTGCGGGCTTTGTTCTGCTGCAAATCATCACTTCAAGCTTTTTTGCACATCAACGCCGCATCGAGCAGCCTGCCATGGTCGTACCAGGCGTCGCGCTGGTAAGCAGTGAACTGGCGGTCGGTTCCCGTACCGTGCAGCTCCACCAGGCCATCGGCCTTGTTGGGGTCGGTACTTTCAACGTACAGCTTGACCGAGTTGTCGGTGTCGACTTCGTACGTTTTGACATTTACCGGAAGTTCGCCTTTGACGCACCCCAGATAGGCTGGCGTGCTTCTCTCGGTGGTGCCAGACGTATAATCATGGCCACTTCGCACATCCGGGTTCTGTGCGCACCCGGCCATGAACAGCGTAGCGGATGTGGATAACAGTACTGCGCCTGCAACCGATCTGGAACTCTTCACGCGACACGCTCCTGCTGCCCCTTCTAGAACTTGAAAAGTGGCCAAGCACACCGCCCTTTTTTGGTTTTCATTGCCCAATGGTACTGCGCAACACAGCCAGCACGATATGCTTGTTGGCTATAGAGGTAATGGCCAATTACCCTTAGGATTTTCGACTTTCGAGTTATTTCTTTAGGCCAACGGAACGATTCAAAAAGCCCTGATTCTCATACGTATCGACCCGGCGCATCGTTCAGGAGAAACCCATGCTGTGGTGGCTGGAGATACTCGCTCAGTTCATGGCTTCCGCAGGCCTTGCCGTATTCAGCATTTTTGTTTTCTGGGCCTGTACGCTGCTGTCTGGCCGAACTTACAGCAAACTGATGTCAGCCCTGCTGGCGGTGGCATTGCTGAGCATTGCAGCCTTTCCGCATGGTGCGAGCTTCGCTGTAAACCAGCAAACGCTGCTGGGGGATGGCAGCGATTTCCTGTTGCTGGTGGCGGACGCGATGGGCGTGATCAGTGCCGTTATCATTGCGTCGTTCTTCTTCAACCCGGGACGGTTGTTGGACGAAGCGTGACTGGCATGCAGGCTATCTTGTTTCAGTCGCGACTATATCCTGCTGACCCGTGTCGAGGAGATAAACATGAGCATTCGCAGCCTTGCCAAACATCTTCCTGCAGACCCTGATAAAGAAGGCTGGGTGCTTGGCTGGGGCGTGCTGCGAGCCTTGCACCCCTGGCACTTCGTCGACGTCTATGCCGACCAGAAAACCGCCAGGGCCGAGGCGCAGCGCCGCGGCGATGGCTATGTCGTCGAATTTGGCTCGCACCGGCTCGGTTCGGATGAATTCGTCTGCGGTATAAACCCGCCTGAAGGGTGACAGTTACATCATGCCCACGGCTAACGCTCGGACGGGAGACGGCTGACTTTCAACCGTCAAAGAAGCCGCTCAACGTTATGGCCGAACGAATACCGATAGCCTCTACAGAACGCATCCCATTCATCGCCCGACCAACCGGACCTGCGCTTGACCTGCCTCAAGTCGTGCCGGGCGGCCCGCTTCGCGGTAAGACGTTGCCTGGCCTTCTCGAGATCCAGCAAGGCCACCTTGATGCTCGGCTCGCTGAAATCGACAAAGACATGCTTCAGATACAGGCAACCGTGCTGCCAACGGCCAACGTTCAACCTGGCGAGTACTCGGCCATATGCCTCCAGGATTTCGTGGTGGCGCCTGGACCCGAGTGATTGGTCGAGCTGGTTGGCGTAGAAGTCCTCCAGCGACAGGTAACCGTCCAGCGCTGCCGTCACCATCACTGCATGCCACTCTCCGTCCTGTTTACGGACATGGGCGTAGACAAGCGATGGGGTTGAAACACCTAAGGATGCAGCCGCACGCAGGGCTTTAGCTTCACGCGCAACTGTCGGGTACCCCAACGGGTGCAACAAACTTCGATAGACATGCCCGACTTGCTGTTTCTTGTAGAAAGTCAGGCCCTCCAGCTCGACGCGAAGTACACCACTCTCCCCGCCTCTGCGGATATTGGGGGGCTCCACCCATTTCCCGGGGGCGCCGAGGATGTCCTCTACAGGCGGAAGGGAGGGTCTCATGTTTGTTGAATTATTAGTCATTGAGCACTCACTCATTTGCCAGCCTTGGCGCGGCGAGACTCGAAATATAAACCCCTGATCTCGCCGGCGGCTACCGCAGATATCACCACCGGCACGCAGCTGCAATGCTTGGACCTGCTTCAGCCAAGAAGGCGCGCCAGAGGGAGTTCAGCCGTTTTGGCTTTGAACGTACTGTTCAGCCATGACCTTCCCCTCCAGAATGGCTTCAGTCGAAGAGGAAAAAGGCCGACTCACCCGTAGCGTTCGTGCCGTTGCACCTGGTTTCCCTACTTCAACCAACATTCCGGTGGGGAATTCAATACTGGACTCCCACAGTACGTATATGGATGCCTGGTAACCCAGGTAGGAATGGACGTAAAGGTCATGACTGGTGGACTGAAGGCTCATCACGTTCTCCAACTGGGCGCCTCGAATGCGCCTCTGATGGAGATACGACAGGTGCCTTTTCAGAAGCGTTCCCTTTCCCGCCCACATGGATGAGCTACCCGAAGGAAGCGCAGCGGCGGTACTTATATTGAAAGCGCTGGAGGACGAGGTGGATTGGTCCGTGGCCCGGACCAACCCTTGAGGCTATTTAGCCCGCAGCCACCGTCGGTATCACTGCATGCACGCCCTCGACTGCGATTTTTCGTGCCCTTCCTACACCCCATGCCATCGCACGCGTCATCGATTCGCCTGGACGGGCAGCGAACGACTCCTCGTGAACCGCCATGCCTTGAGGTGCGTAAACGCCTATGAACATCTGCGTTTGACCGGTCCTTGAAAGCCTTACCTGAACATCAATGTGTGTGCCGTCGTCGAGCGTTTCGTCATGGGTCCGGTGGTGCAGCGTCGGGTCTGCCCAATCCCAGAACACATTTCCACGAACTCGCATGTAATCCTCCATTAATCTTGTATTTAAGATCCATAGGGAGATCAAAGTAACGCGCATCAAATAACTTTCAAGTGCCCTTTACCGGAAACAACACTTGAACGACAGGCGGCTTCGATAACTTATACAAAACTATAATTTTGTATAAGTTATCAAGGGCATTTGTGGGAGTTCGCGGCCCTCGCCAGCTTCGCTTGCGCTCGGTAGCGACTCGGCAAATTCAATCCACTGTTTAAATGCAGACCGGTGCGCCTCGCACATGGCTTGCCAGTCCGGCCCACCGAGACGGCCATATGCCACCTGGTTCATCGTTGATGAAACAAGCGAATCGAGTTCGCGAAGCAACGTGTATGCGCGGTACCTTCTTTCACGTTCCGGCATGTTCCTGCCCCCCACAATGCACAGCAAGGTTTGAGCCTGTCCGAGGCTTCTGCCTGGTAGACCTTCATGGCCTGCCTTGTTTCCATCAATGCTAACCGTTTCGCCGAATGGCAGCGAGGCGAAGCTATGACTCAAGTATTTCCATGCAGCGCTCGTTCAGGAGCTTACGTGGCTTCGTCGCAGCTACGGACCCATTCAAAATTGGTATCACCCAGTAGCCTTCGTTAACTGTCCGCTTACGACCCAAAGGGGACATTTACGCACATCTGCTGGCGGCCGAAACTCGTGAAAGCGAGTTTAATGATTTCGTCTCAGTACCCCTATGAAGAGAAGACCCAGTGTGGACGATGACATGTCCGCACTAGGTCTGTCTGCGTCTATAACAGGCTTCTATCTCGGATAGGCGAATGTCCGGGTACCCCTTCTCGGCTGTAGACCCTCTTTCCCGCCACATAAGTAGGCGCCTGGCGCGTCCTGGCTAAAGGCGGCTGGCCATCATCGCATAAAACGCTTTTGCATCACCTCACTCGGCCCAGGCGCGCAAGCGCTGGATGAACTCGGCCAGCGGCACCCGTACTTCCGGCCAGTCCGCCACGTGGTGGTGGCGCAGCACGGCGGTGTCCGCCACGAAGGTCACCAGGAAGGCGTTGCCACTGTAGGTAACGTCGGCCGATCCGTAGCGAACGGCTTCTGCCTTTTCCAGCAGGGTATCGATACTTTCGCGAGTCACCTCTTCGGCGATGAATGCCTGCAAGCCATCGGAAAAGGTCATGGGGCGTACTCCTGTCGCAAAGTGAAAAACAGTCGCCACGGGTACCTGCCCCGTGGCGACGAGTGGATGCAATCAGGGTTTAGGATAGGCGGTATTGATCAGATCGCCGTTCAGATAGAACACGATATCGAACGCAGCGGCAGGTGTGCCCTTCTGGCACTCGGTTCCCGAGGAGCCGACATACTTGCTCTTGTTCGAGGCATCCTGAACCTTGGTCGCGTAGGCATTGCGCACCGCAGCGATCACCTGGGTCTCGGTGCAGCGATCGGGGAACATCGTGGAGATGCTCTTCGTCCCGCTTCTCGCACCTTCGGCGATGGTGAAGTTCTTCAAGGTGTAGACATCACCCGCGCCATGCGTCCCCGCCGGTGCATTGCTGACGCTGTCGGGGTTGATCCCGCCCGGACGGCTGTGGAAACCCTTGGCAACGTCAGGTGCGCTGACCTCACCGCAGAAGATGTGCTGGGCATTGATCCGCGGGGTGCCTGCCAGGATTCCCTTGCTGCAGGTCGGGTCGGCCTGGGCGGCACCGATGCCGGTCAGGGTCACCAGGCTGACCAGGGCCAGGCGTGTGCAGTTTCTGACAATACGCTTGTTCATCGTGAAGCTCCTTTTCGTTGGGTTGAATCATTCATGCGTTGCTCGGGCGAGTGCCCGGCAAAGCGGTCACAGCCCCAGCAGCCACTTGGCGCGGGTCAGGTAGGTGATGCGGTCGTCGAGGCCGTTGAGGCCGCCGTTGATGCGGCGGGTGACCTCCTTCACGTCGTCCTTGTCGGCGTAGGTGTTGAGCTTGCGGCTGTCCCAGAACCAGCCGGCGACATCCACCGCCAGGAACGGGTCGGTACTGACAAGGGTGGGCGCATCCTTGAGTTCGAAGTCGCGCCCGCAGGCCTGGCCGTACTGGCGATAATTGGCCCGCCCGGTCAGCTGGATCAGACCACGCCCCTTGAAGCGCTTGCCGTCGCCCGACTGGGTGTTGCCCAGGTCCTTGCGCCCTTCATATGCGCTGCCGCTGGCGATTTCCTCGGTGTACAGCAGGCACCCGCTTTCATGGGCGATCTGCGCCAGGAAGTGCGCCTGGCGCAGTGGCGTGTCGATCTTGTAACGGGCGAACACATCGAGGATGGGCTGTCGAAACGCCTCGACCTTCGCGCCGGTGGCATGGATCAGCACCGCCCACAAGGTCGCCGTGCCGATCGTCGATGGCAGGCCTGCCCGCAGGGCCTTGATGGTGTCGTCGTTGGCGCTGACCGTCTTGCTCTGGGCAATGCCCTGGAGTTCCTGGTAGCGCTTCAGTGCCGTGCGCGAGCCCGGCCCCCAGAGTCCGTCGGTGACCAGGGCACAGACGAATTCGCCGCGCCCGCTGTTCATGTTGAGCAACAACTGCACGGTGCGGACATCGCCCTTGTCGTTGTTGCCACCTTCACCAACCGATTGTTTGATGCACATGCTTGCCTCCTTGCAGCAGGCACGACTTTCCCGTCGGCGACGGCCAATGCCTGCCTTGCGCTGGTTTCGATAGGGATTGCGGTGGGTCGAGCGGGTCTGGCCGCTACTTGCGAACGAGAGTCAGGCGAGTGCCGAACCTGTCCTTCTTGTAACGACTGAACACCTGGATCTGAAGGTTCTTGCCGACTTGCCAGCCGAGTACGTAGCCCTTATCCAGGTCGGCGCAATTGCCGGCATCGGCCTTGACGATGGGATAGCGAGTGGCATCGGCGACCGCTGCTGGGGATGGCGAGCCCAGCGTCAGGTTGCACGACCAGGTATCGATGCGCAGTCGGCCTGCCCCTTCGCGTCCCTCGTCGGGAATGACCAGGATCAGGTCGAGGAACTCGTCCTCGGTTTCGAACTGCCCTACATATTTCTGCTCAGCGAACGCCGGCAGAAGTGTCGCCAGTGCCAGTGCACCGGCCAGTGTTGCAAGGGTGGATTTCATCTCGACTCTCCTTGTTGAATGAATGCACATGTTCAGAACGCCAACAGCAAGCCCACCCATTCGGCGATGGCGATCGCCAGCTCCGGACGCACCAGGCCCAGCGCCATTAGCGCAACCAGCAAGCCGGCACCGATACCGATCACCAGTCGCCTGGGGCCGGACATCCTGCGGTTGCGAACCGACTGCAGATCAATGATCGATTTCAAGGCACTGCCCTCCTCCTGGGATAGAACCAACAGCATCGAACGGTCATTGCGCCTGCTCATCGCCTGGCCTCCTGTAGATCCCCAGCAGCTCGCCATCCACGCGCACGACGATGGCCTCGTTCCCATAGCCCGGCACCTCGATGCTCAACGCATGCCTGCCCTGTCCGCGTGCAGGCGTACCGCCGACACGCAATGCCAGACCTTCCCCGACCGGCTCCACCGTGGCGTCCAGCACCACGTTCAACGAAGCCACCTGGGTGCCTGGCCATAGACGGTCGCAGGCTTGCTGCGCACGCTGCATCTCGGCCCCCAGCGCCATCACGAACTGTTCCAGGCTGTCCATCACGATTGCTCCGCTTCGTCCGTCAGCCAATACGGCCTGCGGGCGAAACCGACGTGGTAGGTCAACGCCTGCAGCACGACCTGGTGCTCGCCGATGTTGAGCAGCTTGAAACTCTTCTCGATGCCCAGCACCCGTCCGCGCGGCGTGCCGCTAAGGCAGCGGTTGAGCAATGTGGCCTGGGCCTCGACGGCCTCCTCCGGGGTCAGTTTTTCCGGATCGAGGCTGCCGACCACGATGCGCTTTACATATCCAACATCCGTCAAATCAAACATCACGGCATTCCCTCTCCGGAAAAACGGATTCTCAGCGTCGGCCTGCGGATCAGGCCTCTCCCTCGCCAGCTTGTCGCTCAGGACATCCGCGCGTCACGCGGCGATCTTGGGCGTGACCGACTGGGCGATGATGTCCATCACCCGTGCCAGGCCTTCAGGCATGCCATCGTCGACGGCATGAACCTCGACGTGGTACTTCGCCGACTGGTCGGTGGAACGGGTGTTCTCCTTGTGCGAGGCCACCGAACCGGACACGTTGACCTTAGCGCTGAAAGGTCCCCAGCCCAGCTTGGCTTCGGCGGAGAAGCTGCCGGAGCGGTCTTCGGTGTCGCGTGACTGCTCGGAGTTGCGTACCTCCATGTCGAAGGTGATGTCCACCTTATTGATTGCAAGATTGGGCACCTTCACCACCGCGAGCAGCGGCAGCTGCAGCTCGACTTTCTCGATGGCGGCCGGATCGTCTTCGGTCGGTGCCGAACGGTCGTAGCGGAACGACACGTTGCGGATGTCGCCGACATCGTTGGGGCCGGCGTTGGCCGGGTCGGCCGGGGGCAGGAAGCCAATCACCTTGATGAAGTTCGCGGTGGCATTGGCCAGGCGGACCTGAGCGTCGCAGGCGGCGCTGAGGGGGGCACCGATCAGGTCTGCCATCGGCAGGCCGCGGAATTGGTTACCCATTACAAAGTCAGACATGATGTCTCTCCTAGATCAATTTATCGAGGTTGTGGATCAGTCGCGCCATGCCCTCGGACGAGGGCTGGGTTTCGACTCTGAGGGTGACGCGCGCCACTGGCCCGCTTTCACCATTTCGGCGAACGCCCATATCGACGTTCAAAGGCGTGTGTGTGTCGGTCGGCCACGGCGAGTCGGGGTCGACTTCACCGGCCTGTGCCGCACTCGGTTCACGGTAATCGGCATGCAGGCCGACCTCGAAATCGATCTGCATGTCCTTGACGGTCAGCAAGCGCGAGCCGACCAGCGATAGCAGGGGCACCCGTACCAGGCGTTCCTCGCCGTCCTTGGCGTCGGGTGACTGCAGCGGCAGGCGCACATCGACGCTGACCGGACGGTTGTCGTCATCGAAGTACTGGCGCACGGTCGCCATCTGGAAGCGCTGGATCTTGTCCTGGGCCTCGGCCACGGCACCGGCAATGCTCTGGATCAGGTGATGAAGGGAATGGTTCGCCACGACAGACGCTCCTTGTCGATTGTCGGTGCCGGACGCGGGCCGTCACGGGAACGGGCCATCAGCGGCTGACACCTGTTGTGGTTGGTGAGCTCAGGTTATGGCCAGGGACACGCGCCGTCCCGGTATCGGCGTCCCGAAAACCTGGATGGGCGTCCCAGGTTCATCCGGCCGCGAACTCAGCTATGGATCAGTTCCCTGACCCAGTGATCGAGCACAGGCCGCTCGCCCTTGGCCGGCACCAGGCAACAGAATCCAGAGACCCCGCCATTGTTCAGCGCCGCACGGACAGCCCGCGGCGAGAGACCGAACGCCTTGCGGAACAGGCGACTGAAATGGGTTTCGTCGACAAAGCCGTGGTCGTAGGCCAGGTCGCCGATGCGCCGATCGGCGTTGGTGCTGTCGCACAAGGCGAACAGGCAGCGGCGCAGGCGGCGTTGCAACAGGTAGTGGCGCACGCCGCCGAAGCGCTCGAAAGAGCGGTACAGCTGGCTACGCGACGTGCCGACCTCCTTGGCCAGTACCGCCGGGGTGAGGTCTTCACGGTGCAGATTGCGCTCGATGTGCAGGCGCACACGGCGCCCGAGGTCAGCCTGGCCTGCGACCTGAACCTGCGCCTGGCCAGCCATGGCCTTGGCCAGGCAAGCCGCGACCATCCCCAGCAGCGGCAAGGCCAGACGCAGTGCTTCATCCATGCCCAGGTGCGGTGCGGTGGCCGCCAACGACGACAGCAGACGGGCCAGCAACATCCCCGCGGCCGTCTCCCGACGCAGCACCACGCCATGCAACTGACCAGCGTCGAACAACAGCAACGACAGTGCCGTACGCGGCATAAGCAGGCTGATTCCTTCGCCGGCCGCCATGCTGAACCTGGCTGGTTGCGCCAGGTCGAGCAACACCACATCCGAAGGACGTACCCTCAGGCCGTTGGCGCAGGCCAGGCCACGCTGCAGTGGCAGGTGCAACAGGTAGTGATCAAGGTCGCACCACCCCAGGCGCGTGCTATCGCGCCGATAACGGGCAGCGTCCAGATGGCCGCTGCTAAGCAGAAAACGACTGAAGTGGTAGACCGTCAGGGAAGTGCAAAAAGGCGTGGGTGTGCGGGCACCGACATCGAACAGCAGGCTGGCGATCAACTGCCAGTGGGCCAGGTCCTGGGCCGCCGTGTGCGTGGCAGAACTGCTGAAGGTGGGTAGCGACGCAGTGTCCTGCGCCGCTGCAAGGAGGAATTGCGGGGTGAAGGTTGGTTCCATGGTTCCGACTCACTGTCCATAGTGGAGCCGGAAAGTTGGTTCACTCCCGAGGGGCCTGCATCACTTTGCCATCACCGTTTCCTGGCTCATTCGATGGATGCTGTTGCACCAGCACCTTGCGCTTGGCCCGAGCTCGGCGATCTGCTCGACGATGTCCTCGATCTTGTGCTCAATGGTGTCGTGGTGAAGCAGGCGACGCGGTGGATGGCACCGGCTTTGCTGGTGTTCGCGGGTGAACCCGCTTCCACAAAGTCAGCTGTCAGACGCAACGTCGTCTGGGTCGAAAGCTGCCACTCGCCAACGGCAGCCATCGACCCGAAGCGGTCGTTATGACGGTTGTCTTAGAACCGCTCGACCAGCTCATCGGGAGCAGTTACGCTGGCGTCATTTGCACGGAAGCAACAATGACAAAGCCATACCGAGGAAGCTGCTTGTGCTCAGCAGTCAGTTTCGAGCTAGTCGACCCGCCCCAGGCAGTGAGTCATTGCCATTGCAGCCAGTGCCGCAAAGGTCATGGAGCCGCATTCGGATCCTACGGAAGCATTCAGCGCAGCAAGCTGCGCGTGCTCCGCGGCGCCAATTACATCAAGACCTATGCTTCTTCGCCGACGGTAGCGCGCGAATTTTGTATGGAGTGCGGCTCAACCTTATTCTGGTCACGTTCTAAAGGTGAATATACCGATTGGATTTCCATAGCGCTGGGCACCCTTGATACGCCGTTCCTGCCGAAGAAGCATAAACACTTACATGTCGATTCCGCTGCGCCCTGGTATGCACCAGCTGGCATTCAGACTCAGAGCGACTGACCGGAAAGAGGACTGCCGGTTACGGCCGCTTCCGACCCATAGCAGTCGCTAAATAACGGGTTTCGTGAGCGCGACGCGCACTCTGTGGGAGCGGGCGTGCCCGCGAACACCGGCGCAGCCGGTGCCAGTCTCCGCGTTTGATTCTTCGCGGGCGCGCCCGCTCCCACAAAGATTGCTGTTCGGCTCACCGGCAGCAACGGGTCGAAAGCCGGCCATCGCGGAGGAAAGGCAATTTGTTCAATGCCAGGTAAGCAGATAGCCGTATGGCTATGGCATCATGTGGCCATCATTCATATGACGAGACTGATGATGGAACTGGTAAGTCAAGAAAAGATAATGCAAGTGCTCGACTGGGCATACGAGCGATCCGTAAATGGATTCTCCGGTCTTGATTCCGCCGAGGAGCTCGCAGCCAGCTACGCCAAGGAGGAAGGCTCTGCCTACGATCAAGCTAACTCCCTGATTCGCTGGCAAAACACCAAATCGGCCACTTCAGGCTTCATTACCGGCCTGGGCGGTTTGATTACACTCCCCGTCGCGTTGCCCGCCAACATCACGAGTGTGCTTTTCGTACAAATTCGCATGATCGCCGCCATCGCTCACCTGGGTGGCTACGATGTCAAGGATGACAAGGTAAAGGCCTTGGTTTTCGCCTGTCTCACAGCCAACTCGGCTAAAGAACTGCTGAAAGACATCGGCATTGTCGTCGGCAACAAGCTGGCAATGAATGCGGTGAAGTCGATTTCCGGCAAGACGCTGATAGAGATAAACAAAAAGGTAGGCTTCAAGCTGTTCACCAAATTTGGTGAAAAAGGGGTGATCAATCTCGGTAAAGCCGTGCCCCTGCTCGGTGGCTTGATTGGAGGAAGTTTCGATGCTTACACGACCAATGCCATCGGTAACGTAGCGCGAGATACATTTACGCCAAAAGAGGTCGCGTCGGCATAACGGTCTGGCATCGGCCACATTCGCCTCGGATGCTCAAAAAATACCGGCCGATAGACTGGTCGCTTTTGGCCGGCAGTTGCCGACTACGCCGAAGGGCGGCTGTAGACCAAAGGCATGCGTTCGATTTTTGCCAGGTCAAATCGAGTGCTACTTATCTAAATGAGGGTGAACGCTATCGATTACTCTGGATCAAAGAGTGCCGGGGTGGGGATTTGCCAGGCGGGCTTGTTTTCACCTTGACTGTCGAAAGCGCGACGCGCCTCGCGGAATTCCTCAGCGTTTTCGACCACCCACATCCAAACGGGTGACATCCGAACCAACAGCTCCATACCGAGCGGCGTCAGCTCGTATTCAACGCGCGGTGGAATTTCCCCGAACTCCCGTCGAAGCAGTAATCCATCCCGCTCCATGGCGCGTAGCGTCTTGGTGAGCATTCGCTGGGTCACTCCAGTCATCTGCCTTTTTATCTCGGCGTGGCGCATCGTGCCATACACGCCCAAGGCATGCAGGATGCCCAATGACCATCGGCTACCTGCGTGAGCGAGGACTTCCCGCCTGACGCCATCATCATCTTCTCGGAGCGTTTGACAGATGGCTTCTGCCTGGCTCAGAGCGTCCTGATTGGTCATCTATTCCTCCTAGGTATCACGTGTGTGCCTTCTTACGAGTACTGCCTGATCATGCCAGCATTTGCTCATGTTATAGGCATCACGCCTCAGGAGGAATCATGACCGAAGCAACCCCGCTTTCCCCTCAATCCATTCTTGTTCTCGGCGCCGGGGAACTTGGTCTCCCAGTTCTGCGCAATCTCGTGCGAGTGGCAAAACGCGCACCCGGTTCCCAAATCAGCGTTCTTCTCCGGGAGTCGACCATCAACACCCAGATACCGGAGAAAAAGGCCGAAATCGATGAGCTTCGTGGGCTGGGCATTCAAATGGTCGCTGCGGATCTGGTGAACGATTCAATTGAACAGCTAGCTGAAGTGTTCGCCCGGTTCGATACTGTCATAGGCTGTGCCGGCATGGTCGCGGGTCGAGAAACCCCCATGAAACTGGCGACAGCAGCGCTAAGGTCGGGTGTGAAGCGCTACTTCCCGTGGCAGTTTGGCGTGGATTTCGAAGTGATCGGTCGGGGCAGCCCCCAAGATCTTTTCGATTCTCAACTCGATGTACGCGAGGCGCTCCGCGCGCAAGACGAAACCGAATGGGTAATCATCTCGACGGGCATGTTCACCAGCTTCCTCTTCGAGCCCGTATTTGAGGTCGTCGACTTCGACAATGACACCGTTAACGCTCTCGGCAGTCTTGAGAACGGCGTGACGCTCACCACACCAGACGACATCGGCGCACTCACGGCGGAAATCGTCTTCTTCGAACCTCGCTTCCGCAACGAGATTGTCTATCTCTCAGGCGACACGGTGTCGTATGGACAAGTCGCGAACATCCTCAAAAATGCGCTGGGCCGTCCGTTCAAAACTAACGTGTGGACTGTTCCGTTCCTGATGGATGAGCTGAGGAAAGACCCTACCCATCACATCAAAAAGTACCGTGCTGTGTTCGCACAGGGCAGAGGTGTGGCATGGCCTAAATCGGGAACCTTCAACGAACAGCAGTCGATTCCAGTAACCACCGCTGAGCAATGGGCTCGGGCGAACCTTGGGGGCAAGTGAGCGCGACGACAGATAGCTGATTTGCCGGCAAACTCCTAGGTTCGACAGTGGACGCTGATAACTAGGTTGAGCGTTTAGAGGATGACAAGCTGTCTAGACCTCAGCGTAGAGTCTCAGTGTCCGCAATGGGTCGGGAGCAGCCGGTCGCGACTGACGGCTTTCGACCCAAAGCAGACGTTCGCCAAGGGCGAGTTCTGGCCTGAAGCAGTCGAGGCTCTACAACAACAGGTGCGATACAGTATTAACGCGCCCAGGCAGCAAGACTATTTGCCTGCTGATCTGCTTTGCTCTTGAAAAAATTTCTGAGGTGTTCAATGAAAAATGACACTTTCGCCGATAAATTCAGGCGTTCCAAGTAAACGGCATAGATGTCTGCCGGAGGCGTTTCATAGTCCCCTAGCACCTCTTCAAGCCGTCCGGATCGCAAATGATCAGCCAGGTTCCACTCCGCACGCATCAGTATCCCATGCCCCTCCAAGGCCCAGTTCAAAGCGACCTCGCCGTCATTGGTACTCAAGCCACCATGAACCTTTATGGACTCGATTTGCTTACCTCGACTCAATCGCCAGGTGGCAAATGCCGCATCGTTTTGCCGCAACACGATGCATTTGTGTTTCATCAGATCACGGGCAGACTCCGGTCTGCCGAAGGCGTCGAGATAGCCCGGTGTGGCACAGAGACGTCGGCGGTTGGTGGCGATCTTTCGAGCAATCAGTCTGGAGTCCGGTAGCTCACCGAAACGAATAGCCACATCGATCGCGTCATCAGGAAGATGGATAGGACGGTCGCTTAGGTGCAGCTGGACCTCCACTTCAGGGTAACGCTTGGCAAAGGATGAAATTGCCGGCCCTACATGCGTACGCCCAAAGCCAAGAGGCGCATTCACCCGCAGCAACCCCTTCGGTTCGGCGCGGCTGCTTGAAACCTGCCGCTCCATCTCCTCAATTTCCTCAAGGATCCGCTTGGCATTGACCAGGTAGGTCTCGCCTTCCGCCGTGAGGCTGATGCTGCGTGTCGTCCGATTAAGCAAGCGCACCCCAAGACGCTTTTCCAATTGCGCAAGACGCTTCGTCACTGCAGGTGGCGTGAGGTTCAGCTCGCGAGCGGTGGCCGCCAGACTGCCCGCCCCGACCAGCTGACTAAAGAAAGCAAGCTCAGACACTGGGTTCATAATTAACTCTAGGTAAACAATGAGTTTAATTTCATTATATTACACCGTTTTGAAAAAACCATTACCTTAGGCCCTGCGTGATTAACCACAAAAAATCTGGGCTATTAGCTGCCAGCCTGTGAGGAGATTTTCCTCTCGCTGCGTAGTCCAGTCGCCACATAAATCCGACTCACAACAATAATTCGGAGACGGCAATGGTCAAGCGATGGGTAGGTAAGTTGTACGTGCAGGTGCTGATCGGGGTCTCGATCGGCATCCTGTTAGGCGTGTTCTGGCCGCAGGTCGGCGTGGACATGAAGCCGCTGGGTGATGCGTTTATCAAGCTGATCAAGATGGTGTTCGCGCCCATCATCTTCGCGACGGTGGTGCTGGGCATCGCCAAGATGGAAAACATGAAAGAGTTGGGTCGGGTCGGTGTGCGCGCTCTGATCTACTTCGAGATACTGTCAACTTTCGCTCTCGTCCTGGGCCTGATTGTTGTCAATCTGGTGCAACCGGGACAAGGGATGAACGTCGACCCGGCCACCCTCGACACCCAGGCAATTTCCACTTACACCTCAGCCGCAGCCACTGGCACGGGCGGTGTCACCGACTTCCTGCTGCATCTGATTCCGGGCAGCGTAGTCGACGCCTTTGCCAAGAATGAAATCCTGCAGATCCTGCTTTTCTCTGCTTTGCTGGGCATCGCCCTGGCCAATCTCGGCGAACGCGGCAAGCCGGTAGTTGACGTGCTGGAGGCGTTCTCCCACGGCATGTTCCACATCGTTGGCTTGATCATGCGCGTCGCGCCGTTGGCAGCCTGTGGAGCAATGGCGTTCACCGTAGGCAAGTACGGTTTGGGCTCAATCGCGTCGCTAGGCAAATTGATGGCCACCATGTACCTGACTTGCTTCCTGTTCGTGGTGATTATCCTGGGCAGCATCGCGCGGACGTCGGGCTTCAGCTTGTGGAAGTTCCTCAAGTACCTGCGCGAAGAACTGTTCACCGTGCTCGGCACCAGCTCATCTGAGTCGGTGGTGCCGCAAATGATGAACAAGCTGGAGAAGGTCGGGGTGTCCAAGCCTGTCGTCGGCCTGGTTATCCCCTCCGGCCTCACCTTCAACCCTGACGGCCAATGCATCTACTACACCATGGCCGCGATCTTCATTGCCCAAGCCACCAACACCCCCTTGTCGCTGATGGATCAACTGATCGTACTCGGCGTGCTGCTGCTCACCTCCAAGGGTTCGGCAGGGGTAACTGGCTCAGGCTTCATCACGCTCGCTGCGACCTTGGCAACCATGGACAACATTCCGGTAGCCGGCATGGTGCTGCTGCTCGGCGTCGATCGTTTCATGTCCGAGGCTCGCGCTATCACCAACACCATCGGCAACGCGGTCGGAACGATGGCCATCGCGAAGTGGGTGGGTGCACTTGATAGCGACCGGATGAACCAGGTTCTTGATGGCAAGGCCTGCGCTGAACCAGAGAAAGAAGCGTTACAGGGGACGGCTCCACTCACTGCCGTCAGCCCTGAAAAAAAACACCTTGTGATGCACTGAGGAAGTAACCGTGGATACCCTAGATAAAGAAGCAGCCGTCTCATCGCTGACCGACACGCTGGCCAAGTTCACTGCCTATATTGGCAAACGGCTGCCCAAAGACGTGAAGGAAAAAACGGCCAAGCTGCGTGCAGCCGAAACCAACCCACTGGCCATTGCGGTGTACGACTCGATGGCCGACAACCAGGAATACGCCGACAAGCTCAACCGCCCCAGTTGCCAAGACACCGGCGTGATCCAGTACTTCATCTCGGCCGGCGCGCGCTTCCCGCTGCTCGGTGAAATGGAAGGCATCCTCGAAAATGCGACCAAGGAAGCCACTATCCATGGGCCACTGCGCCATAACGCGGTGGAAACCTTCATCGAGAAGAACACGGGCACCAACACCGGCTCGAAGATCCCCTGGCTGGACTGGGAAATCATCCCCGATGCCGACTACGCCATTGTCGACGTGTACATGGCCGGTGGCGGTTGCACGTTGCCGGGTTCGGCCAAGGTACTGATGCCAGGCCAAGGTTATGAGGGGGTGACTGAGTTTGTCTTCGATGTAATCACCTCCCGTGGGGTAAACGCCTGTCCACCCTTGCTGGTAGGTGTGGGTGTCTCCACCTCAGTGGAGACCGCAGCACGCCTGTCGAAGAAGGCCATTCTGCGCAAAGTGGACTCCAGCCACCCGAACGAAAGCGCAGCGATGATGGAAAAGCTGCTGGAAGAAGGCCTCAACGAAATCGGCATCGGCCCGCAGGGCCTGACCGGCAACAGCAGCGTGATGGGCGTGAATATCGAGTCTTCGGCGCGTCACCCCTCGACCATTGGCGTGGCAGTGTCCACCGGTTGCTGGGCACACCGCCGCGGCAAAATTCGCATCAACGCCGACCTGACCTATGACATCCTCTCCCACGAAGGGGTAGTACTGTGA
The DNA here is from genome assembly GCF_002759075.1 of Pseudomonas sp. 382. Lineage (NCBI taxonomy): Bacteria > Pseudomonadati > Pseudomonadota > Gammaproteobacteria > Pseudomonadales > Pseudomonadaceae > Pseudomonas > Pseudomonas sp. 382. The sequence continues at coordinate 2,408 of NZ_PEMX01000013.1, read as the reverse complement.
AGAAGATCATCAATACCCCGATCAGCGACGAAGATCTGGCCAACCTCAACGTCGGCGATGTGGTTTACCTTACCGGCCAACTGGTGACCTGCCGTGACGTCGCCCACCGCCGCCTCATCGAGCTGGGCCGCGAGCTGCCTGTTGACCTGCGTGGCGGCGCTATTTTCCACGCTGGCCCAATCGTCAAGAAGAAAGAAGACGGCAGCTTCGAGATGGTGTCCATCGGCCCGACCACCAGCATGCGCATGGAAAAATTCGAGAAGCAGTTCATCGAGCAGACCGGTGTCAAGCTGATCGTGGGCAAGGGCGGGATGGGGCCGGAGACCACCACCGGGTGCCTGCAGAACAAAGCCGTACATGCAGTGTTCCCCGGGGGCTGCGCAGTACTGGCCGCCACCCAGGTCGAGGAAATCGAGCGTGCCGAATGGCAGGATTTGGGCATGCCGGAGACGCTGTGGGTCAACCGGGTGCGTGAGTTCGGGCCTCTGATCATCTCCATCGACACCAAGGGCAACAACCTGTTCGAGCAGAACAAGGCCCGCTTCAACGAACGCAAAGGTGCGGTCATCGAGAAGATCAATAGCCAAGTCCGTTTCATCAAGTGACGAGCAGGGGCAGTTTAGCGAATACACTTAAACTGCCCATCTTTTAACCTTGTTAAGGCACTTATCTATAAGTCAGAACACCCAACACCAATCCTAGCACGGCCTCAATTTACGCCTCACTAGATAATTTCAAGAGATCGCCATGCGAAACCGTTCCCACCATGAATTACGCAATGACTTCCGCAGAATACTTCAAGGTCAAGCATGTATTAGCACGGCTTCAGTGTTTGATCCATTGTCGGCGCGCATAGCTGCGGACCTTGGTTTTGAAGCCGGAATCTTAGGTGGATCCGTGGCATCTCTGCAGGTATTAGGTGCCCCAGACGTCACCTTGATTACGCTGAGCGAATTTGCAGAACAGGCTGCACGCATCGGGAGAGTAGCCCGATTACCGATTATTGCCGATGCTGACCACGGTTATGGTAATGCCCTGAACGTGATGCGCACAGTTACGGAGCTTGAGCGGTCTGGCGTTGCAGCGCTTACGATTGAAGATACATTACTGCCTGCGCGCTTCGGGGGGCGACCGGTTGAGCTCATAGGTATTGATGAAGCGATAGGTAAAATACGCGCAGCTAAAGAATCAAGAGTGGATGCGTCGCTAGCGATAATCGCCCGCACACATGCAGGTGCCCAGCCTTTATCAGATGTTATTAAACGAACCAGGGCATTTGAAATGCTCCGGCGCCGATGCGATTTGCCTCGTAGGAGTAACGGACTTTGAAAGTCTTGCAGCTATTGCAGACGGCCTAAGCACTCCGATCATGCTCATAACCTATGGTAACAGCGAGATCCGAGATGCACCTGGCCTAGCAGACCTTGGCACTCGCATCATAGTAGACGGACACACGGCCTACTTTGTAGCTGTTCAGGCAACGTTTGAAAGCCTGCGGGCACAGCGTAACCAAAACAACATTGGAAGTAGTTGTGCTGCTACGCTCGTGAAAAAATACTGTCTGCAGGAAGATTACAGTGATCAAGCCGCGATACTTATGCAGTTTCCCCGTGAATAAGCAAACCAGAAGCCCCTTTTGGGTTGTCTACCTAGTGTGAATAGCCCTACTATGGGGCCATCGACAGGGAGGAAAATAGCGAGAAAATAAGTTCATTTTAGTAAATCAAGCACGCTCATACTTCCGTTTACTGGGCGATGGAAGTTACTGTAGCGTCTGACTTGCCTGCGCTACGGTGTTACCAACAACCTATTTGATAGCTCGCAACGTTGCTGAAAGTGGTATGCGGACGGTTGCGAATGGCCGCTATGGGTCCAGGCTGTGTGAAAACGCCAGTAAGTACGTCGAGTAGCGAAAGAAGCTGGGGCCTCCTGTAAATTCAGCAGATCTAAATGCAGATCTACCTCAGTCGGGCACCAGGCGCGACCTGTGCTATCTAGGCCGCGGCAGCGGCCCAGATAGCCGTATACGGACGCATAGAACGCGTGGACTCATGTCCTGATCGCTTCAATCAGCCCAGCGATGCCGAAGATGCTCATCATTCGTTTGAGATTGTAAGCAAGCACGTGAAGGCTCATCTCGGTGCTTACCCTCGGTAGGGTTTTGGTCAGGAAGTGAGTGCTTCCCATCCCGTATTTGAGCGTTCCGAAGGGGTGCTCCACCGTTTGCCGGCGTACCTTCATCTTTCCTGGGTCATGCTCCAATCGGATCTGAACGGCTTCAACTACCGTTTCATGCTCCCAGCGCTTCAACCGGCGTTCCTTACCCGTCGTACACTGCTTATGCATGGCGCAACTTTGGCAGCCAGAGAACCAGTAGGAGTGCAGCAACATGCCGTCTTCCACCGAAG
>NZ_PEMX01000012.1:0-159377 GCF_002759075.1 Pseudomonas sp. 382 | reverse complement strand
CAACCCAAGCTCTGGTAATCCTGGCAAGAAAGCTCGCGCGGGTGGCATTCGCCCTGATGAAAAATCAGGACGAATACGTCACCAAAGGCGGGAAACTGGCTTGCTGAAAACCATAGAATCTCCCACATCTGTTTCGGGCCAGTCCATCCTGTGAAGCCAACAGGGACCGCCCTGGTGCATGTCTGAAGACAGGTGGAGCGACATCAGCGCCCACCGCGATGTATCGCCATGCCAACAAGGCGGTCCCTGTTGGCGGCACAGGAGAGACTGGCCCGAAACAGATGTGGGAGCGGGCTTGCCCGCGATGCGCCGCGCGGGCGGCGCTCGATCTTACAGGCGCAGAAACTCTCAAGGCATGCACCTCCAAGCCAATACAGGCCCTAACCTGCACAACCCACAAGCACTGGGTATCATCGTGTTACATATTCATCTGTCACCTGCGACTATCGTGCAGCGGCCTCGTTTCGCGATACCCCGCTAACATATTGTTTCAATGGCGATCTCTCGCCCCCGCTGTCGTTTTTGGTTCACAAAGGAAGCCTTCACGGATGCAGTCCGCCTACACCGTCCTCATCCTGCTGACGCTGGTAAGCGTGTCGAAACTGGTCGGGCGCATGATCCCGTTGCCGTTGCCCTTGGTGCAGATCGCCGCTGGCGCATTGCTGGCCTGGCCGACCTTGGGCCTGCATGTTGCCCTGGACCCCGAATTGTTCCTGTTCCTTTTCCTGCCGCCGCTGCTGTTTGCCGACGGCTGGCGCATCCCCAAGCGCGAGCTGTGGCGCATCCGCGGCCCGGTAGTGGCGCTGGCCGTTGGGCTGGTGCTGTTCACCGTGGTCGGTGCCGGTTACTTCATCCATTGGCTGCTGCCGAGCATTCCGTTGCCGGTGGCCTTTGCCCTGGCCGCCGTGCTGTCGCCTACCGACGCTGTGGCGGTGTCGGCGATTACCCAGGATCGCCTGCCAACCCCGCTGATGCACATGCTGCAGGGTGAGGCGTTGATGAACGACGCCTCGGGTCTGGTGACGTTCAAGTTCGCCCTGGCCGCCGCCATTACCGGGGCGTTTTCGCTGGCCGACGCCAGCTTCAGTTTCGTGCTGGTGGCCCTAGGTGGCCTCGCCGTAGGTGTGGCCCTGAGCTGGCTGATCGGCCGCCTGCGCGCCTGGATGATCGCCCGTGGCTGGGATGACCCGGCCACCCATGTGGTATTCATGCTGTTGTTGCCCTTTGCCGCCTATGTGCTTGCCGAGCGCCTGGGCGTATCGGGCATCCTTTCGGCGGTGGCCGCCGGCATGATGCAGAGCTGGCTCGACCTGTTGCCGCGCCAGACCAGTACCCGTCTGCTCAACCGCAGCGTCTGGTCGCTGCTGGAGTTCGCCTTTAACGGCCTGATCTTCCTGTTGCTGGGCCTGCAACTGCCGGACATCATCAAGGCCGTTGTCAGCCACGAGACCACCGTCTGGCCGACCCTGGCCTGGCGCTGCCTCGACGTGCTGGCGATCTTCGCCGCATTGATCCTGCTGCGTTTCGTCTGGGTGCAGAGCATCTGGCGGGCGATCGGTGTGGTTCGTCGCTGGCGCGGCAGGCCGACGCTGGTGCTGATGCCAACCATGCGCTCTTGCTGGTTGCTGACCCTGGGCGGTGTGCGCGGGGCAGTGACCCTGGCCGGTGTCATGTCGGTGCCGCTGTTGATGGGCGCGGGCCAGGCCTTCCCTGAACGTGACCTGCTGATCTTCATCGCCGCCGGGGTGATCCTGCTGTCGCTTATCAGTGCCTGCATAGCCTTGCCGCTGCTCCTGCGGGGTATCACCAAGAGCCCGGACGAACGGCTGCATCAGGAAGTGCAGGAGGCCTGGCGGCGTACGGCCGAGGCGGCGATCCATGCGTTGGAGGCGGAAGAGGTGATTGATGCCAGCGCGCCGCAGGATGCGGCACAGGCAACCCTGGCCACGGAGCTCAAGGCGCGGTTGATGGCCGAATATCGGGATGAGCTGGATAGCTACAACGACACGGCCGAGGCACGGGCGCTGGCCGAACAGATGGACTTGCTGGAGCGGCGTTTGCGCTTGCGCGCGCTGCGGGCACAGCGGCTGGAACTGTACAACCTGCATCGCCAGCATCTGGTGGGCGATGAGGTGGTCAGGCAGGTGCTGGGGGAGCTGGATCTGAGTGAGGCCAACCTGGGGCAGGTCAGGTAGGCCTGTTGTGGGCCATTCGCGTGTGAACCCGCTCCCACAGATCATGCACCGCATTCGCGGCTTGCGCTGTACCTGTGGGAGCGGGTTTACCCGCGAATGGGGCGCAAAGCGCCCCCGGGCCAATCAGCGGTTTTGCAGGAATGCGCGAATCCGCTCCGCCGCCTCGATGCACTCGGCCAGCGGTGCAACCAGTGCCATGCGTACGCGGCCGGCCCCCGGGTTCACACCGTCGACTTCACGCGACAGGTACGACCCCGGCACCACGGTCACATGCTCGGCCTCGAACAGGTCGCGGGTGAACTCGGCATCGCCGCCCGGCACCTTGGCCCAGAGATAGAAACTGCCATCCGGACGCTGCACGTCCATCACCGGCTGCAGGATATCCAGCACGGCATCGTATTTGGCACGGTACTGGTCACGGTTCTCGCGCACATGGGCCTCGTCCTGCCAGGCGGCGACGCTGGCCAGTTGGGTCTGCACGGGCATGGCGCAGCCGTGGTAGGTGCGGTACAGCAGGAACGGTTTGATGATCGACGCATCACCGGCAACAAAGCCCGAACGCAGGCCTGGCAGGTTGGAGCGCTTGGACAGGCTGTGGAACACCACGCAGCGCTTGAAGTCGCTGCGGCCCAGCTCGGCACAAGCGCTCAGCAGGCCTGGCGGCGGCGCGTCTTCGTCGAAGTACAGCTCGCTGTAGCACTCGTCGGCGGCAATCACGAAGTCGTGCTCGTCGGCCAGGGCGATCAGCTTCTTCAGGGTGTCCATCGGCACCAGCGCACCGGTCGGGTTGCCCGGCGAGCACAGGAACAGGATCTGGCAGCGCTTCCACACCTCGGCCGGCACGGCGTCAAAGTCCGGGTTGAAGCCGTTGTCTTCCAGGCAGGGCAGGTAATGCGGGGTGGCGCCGGCCAGCAGGGCGGCGCCTTCGTAGATCTGGTAGAACGGGTTGGGGCTGACCACCAGGCCGTCATCGGCACGATTGACCACGGCCTGGGTGAAAGCGAACAGCGCCTCACGGGTGCCATTGACCGGCAGGATGTGACGGTCGGCGTCGAGCCAGCCGGCCGGCACGCCGAAGCGGCGCTCGCACCAGTGGCCGATGGCCTGGCGCAACGCCGGCAGGCCGAGGGTGCTCGGGTACACCGCCAGCTTGTCGAGGTTGTCGGCCATGGCCTGGGCGACGAACGCCGGCGATTCATGCTTCGGTTCACCGATCGACAGGGCAATGGCGCGTTTGTCCGCCGCCGGCTTCACAGTGCCCAGCAGGGCGCGCAGTTTCTCGAACGGGTAGGGCTGAAGCTGGGTCAAGGCATGGTTCATCGGCAGGAGGTCTCGTCAATCGTCTAATCGTTAAAAAGTCACGCGGGTCGGGTTGGCATCACTGGCCTGGCCGGCCTGCAGCTGCTGCACGATGGCTTCCTGCAGGCGGCTGCACAGCTGCGGGTCGGACAGCGGCTGGTTGTCGGCATCGGTGATGAAGAATACGTCTTCCACCCGCTCGCCGAGGGTGGCGATCTTGGCGTTCTGCAGCGACAGGTCGAATTCCAGGAAGATCCGCCCGAGCCGTGCCAGCAGGCCGGGGCGGTCTGGCGCGGTGATCTCGAGGATGGTCACCGGGCGCTGTGCGTCGTTGAGGATGGTCACCTGCGGCGGGAAGTTGAAGTGCTTGAGCTGGCGCGGCACCCGGCGCTGGATGATGGTCGGGTAGTCCTCGGGGTTGCGCAGCGCTTCGGTCAGGCCGTCGCGGATCTGCTTGACCCGCTGCGGGTTGTCGCCGATCGAGCCGCCATCGTTGTCGAGCACGATGTAGGTGTCGAGGGTGAACTGGCTGCTCGAAGTGATGATCCGCGCGTCATGGATGTTCAGGTTCAGCTGCGACATGGCGGCCACGGTCACGGCAAAGAAGTCGTGCTGGTCGGGCGCGTAGATGAAGATCTGCGTACCGCCTTCGAACTCGCGCTGGGTGGTTTCCTTGATCAGCACCAGCGGCCCGCCATCGGCCGGTTGCTGCAGGATGGCGTCGCTGTGCCAGGCCACATCGGCGGCGTTGTGCTTGAGGAAGTAGTCATCGCCCAGCTGCGACCATAACTGCTCGACATCGTCCGGGTCGGTACCCTCGCGCACCAGGATGTCCAGCGCGGCCGACTGGGTCTGGCGGATCTGTTCCTCACGGTCCAACGGGTTTTCCAGGCCACGGCGCAGGGCGCGCTTGGTCTCGGTGTAGAGCTGGCGCAGCAGGCTGGCGCGCCAGGAGTTCCACAGGCTGGGGTTGGTGGCGTTGATGTCGGCCACGGTCAGCACATACAGGTAGTCCAGACGCGTCTCGTCGCCCACATGCAAGGCGAAATCGTTGATCACCTGCGGGTCGGACAGGTCCTTGCGCTGGGCGGTGGTCGACATCACCAGGTGGTTCTGCACCAGCCAGACGATCAACCGGCTGTCCCAGGCCGGCAACTGGTGGCGTTCGCAGAACTTCTGCGCATCCACCGCACCGATCTCGGAGTGATCGCCCTGGCGACCTTTGCCGATGTCGTGGTACAGGCCCGCCAGGTAGATCAGCTCGGGCTTGGGCAGGCGGCCCATGAGCTTGCTGGCCAGGGGGAATTTCTCCGATACCGGCGTGTACTGCAGCTTGCGCAGGTGCTTGATGAGGTTGAGGGTGTGCGCATCGACCGTGTAGATGTGGAACAGGTCGTGCTGCATTTGCCCGACGATCAGGCCGAATTCCGGCAGGTAGCGGCCAAGGATGCCGTAGCGGTTCATCCGCCGCAGGTTGCGGTGGATACCGATTTCGCACTTGAACAGCTCGATGAACAGGCTGGTATTGCGGATATCGTTGCGGAAGGTGTCGTCGATCAGGTGCCGATGTTCGCGCAGCAGGCGCACGGTATCGGCACGCACGCCCTTGATCTCCGGATGCTGAGCCATCAGCACGAAGATCTCCATCATGGCGAACGGGGTGCGCCTGAACACGTTCGGCCTGACCGCTTCGATGTAACCGTCATGCAGGCGGAAGCGCGCGTTCAGCGGCTGGGTGGTGCCGCTGCCATCATCGGCGAGGATGACTTCTTCGAAGTGCTGGATGATCAGGTCGCAAAGCTGGCTGATGCTCATCACCACCCGGTAGTACTGCTGCATGAACTGTTCGATGGCGCGCTTGGGGTTGTCGTCGCTGTAGCCGAGCAGTGCAGCGATGCTGCGCTGGTGGTCGAACAGCAGGCGGTCCTCGGCGCGACCGGCGAGCATGTGCAGGGCATAGCGCACTTTCCACAGGAAGTCCTGGGACGAGGCCAGCAGTTCGTTCTCGCTTTCCAGCAGGAAGCCTTCGCCGGCCAGGGCATGCAGGTTCAGCGTGCCGTACTGGCGGCGGGCGACCCAGAGCACCGTCTGGATGTCGCGCAAGCCACCGGGCGAGCCCTTGACGTTGGGCTCGAGGTTGTACTCGGTGTCGTTGTACTTGTGGTGGCGGGCCTTGAGTTCGGCACGCTTGGCCAGGAAGAAATCCTTGCTCGGCCACATGTAGCCGGTGCTGGTCACCTCGAGCATGCGCTGGCGCAAGTCTTCGGGGCCGGCGATGGTCCGGCTTTCCATCAGGTTGGTGATTACCGTCAGGTCGGCGCGGGCCTGCTCGGCGCATTCGTCGACGGTACGCACGCTCTGGCCGACCTCCAGACCGATGTCCCAGAGCAGGGTGAGGAAGCGCTCGATGGCCTCGCGGTACTGTTCATGCTCGGCGGCCCCGAGCAGGATCAGCAGGTCGATGTCCGAGTGCGGGTGCAGCTCGCCGCGGCCATAGCCGCCGACCGCCACCAGCGCGATACCGCTCGGGTCGCCCCAGTCGAACTGGTTCCAGGCCTGTTGCAGGATGTTGTCCACGAGCCAGGCGCGGGCTTCGATCAGCGGGCGGATTTCGCAGCCCGAACGAAAGCGTTTGTCGAGCACCTCGCCGGCCTGGCGGATGGCTTTCTTGAAGGCGGCGATGGGGCTCGCCTTGAGGGCCAGTTCCGCCTGGAACTGGCCACGGTCGAACAGCTCGGGATCCACCTGGGGCATCGCGTCGCGTTCCTGTCTTTAGGTTGCCTTGGGTATCAGGCCGAGGTGCGCGGGATGGTGTCGTCCTTGCGCAGGGTGAATATCTCGTAACCGGTAGCCGTCACCACCAGGGTATGTTCCCACTGGGCCGAGAGCTTGCGGTCCTTGGTGATGGCCGTCCAGCCGTCGCCCAGCACCTTGGTGTCGGCCTTGCCCTGGTTGATCATCGGCTCGATGGTGAAGGTCATGCCTTCCTTGAGCTCCATGCCGGTGCCAGCGCGGCCGTAGTGGAGGATCTGCGGCTCTTCATGGAACACCTTGCCGATGCCGTGGCCGCAGAACTCGCGCACCACCGAGAAACCATTCTTCTCGGCGTGCTTCTGGATCACCTCACCGATATCGCCCAGACGGCAGCCCGGCTTGACCAGTTCGATGGCCTTGTACATGCATTCCTGGGTGACCTTGGACAGGCGCTCGGCCCAGACTGGCACGGTGCCGACGTGGAACATGCGGCTGGTGTCGCCGTGGTAGCCGTCCTTGATCACGGTAACGTCGATGTTGAGCGTGTCCCCGTCCTTGAGCGGCTTGTCGTTGGGGATGCCGTGGCAGACCACATGGTTGATCGAGGTGCAGATCGACTTCGGGTAGCCCTTGTAGTTGAGGGGCGCCGGGATGGCCTGCTGGACGTTGACGATGTAGTCGTGGCACAGGCGGTCGAGCGCTTCGGTGGTGACACCGGGCTTGACGTGTTCTTCGATCATTTCCAGCACTTCGGCGGCCAGGCGGCCGGCGATGCGCATCTTCTCGATGTCTTCTGCAGTCTTGATGGTGACGGTCATTACAGGCTCTCTACGGCGCCGCAGACGGCGCGAACAAACGGGAAAGGCCGGATTCTAGCAGAGCAGGGCGGCATTCTGTCGGGATAAAGGCGGTCATGCTGCTGTCTATAAGGAGGCATTCTGGCCTGTTTGGCAGGGTGCTGCAAAAACTGCTGACGGACGCAACCTGATCCGGGTTCCGTTCGCTCGCGGTCTGTGGTATAAAATGCGCCGCTTTCGGGGACGACCCCGTCAGCTCCAAACCCACACACGTGTCGACACGATGGCCTGGGTGCCCCGATTCTCCGGAAGCGTGGGTTGGTCATTGGGATACGTGGAGGCCCAACCCGACTTATCAAGGAACTATCATGTCCCAAGTCAACATGCGCGATATGCTGAAGGCCGGTGTGCACTTCGGCCACCAGACCCGTTACTGGAACCCGAAAATGGGCAAGTACATTTTCGGCGCGCGTAACAAGATTCACATCATCAACCTGGAAAAAACCCTGCCGATGTTCAACGACGCTCTGTCGTTCGTAGAGCGCCTGGCCCAGGGCAAGAACAAGATCCTGTTCGTCGGCACCAAGCGTTCCGCCGGCAAGATCGTTGCCGAGCAAGCTGCTCGCGCAGGTTCGCCATACGTTGATCACCGGTGGTTGGGCGGCATGCTGACCAACTACAAGACCATCCGTGCTTCGATCAAGCGTCTGCGCGACCTGGAAACCCAGGCCGAAGATGGCACCTTCGCCAAGCTGACCAAGAAAGAAGCCCTGATGCGTTCGCGCGATCTGGAAAAGCTGGACCGCAGCCTGGGTGGTATCAAGGACATGGGCGGTCTGCCTGATGCCCTGTTCGTGATCGACGTTGACCACGAGCGCATTGCTATCACCGAAGCCAACAAGCTGGGCATCCCGGTTATCGGCGTTGTCGATACCAACAGCAGCCCAGAAGGCGTTGACTTCGTTATCCCAGGTAACGATGACGCCATCCGCGCTATCGAGCTGTACATGACTTCGATGGCTGACGCCGTCATCCGCGGCCGCAACAACGTTGCCGGCGGTACTGAAGTCTACGCTGAAGAAGCGGCTGCACCTGCTGCTGAGTAATAGGCGCTAGCGTCTACTTGGCACGCGAAAAGGGGGCTCTGCCCCCTTTTTGCCACCTTGAAATCCTGCTGTCAGCAACGGCCCCGCATGATGGGCGAGCTGATATAAAGGCAGCGATTTGCAGAATTTAACGCCCGTGACGAGCGGGTGGAATGGTTGAAAAACTTTCCAAGAGGATTTTGAAATGGCAGCAATTACTGCAGCGCTGGTCAAAGAACTGCGCGAGCGTACCGGCGAAGGCATGATGGATTGCAAGAAGGCCCTGGAAAAGGCCGGCGGCGACATCGAAAAAGCCATTGACGACATGCGTGCCTCGGGCGCCATCAAGGCCGCCAAGAAGGCTGGCAACGTCGCTGCTGAAGGCGCTATCGCCGTCAAGACCGACGGCAAAGCCGCCGTCCTGCTGGAAGTGAACTCGCAGACCGACTTCCTGGCCCTGCAAGACGACTTCAAGAACTTCGTGGCCGAAAGCCTGGAAGAAGCTTTCGCTCAGAAGCTGACCGACGCCGCTCCCCTGGTTGCCTCGCGTGAAGCAGCTCGTGAAGCCCTGGTCGCCAAGTGCGGCGAGAACGTCAACATCCGTCGCCTGGTGCGCGTTGAAGGTGATGTTGTCGGTGCCTACCTGCACGGCAACAAGATCGGCGCTGCCGTTGTTCTGAAAGGCGGCGACGTCGAGCTGGCCAAGAACATCGCCATGCACGTTGCAGCTTCGAACCCGGAGTTCCTGGATTCGTCGGAAATCTCCGCTGAAGCCATCGAGCGCGAGAAGAACGTCTTCCTGCAGCTGAACGCCGACAAGATCGCTGGCAAGCCGGAAAACATCGTTGAAAACATGATCAACGGTCGTATCACCAAGTTCAAGGCCGAAGCCTCGCTGAAAGAGCAAGCTTTCGTCATGAACCCAGAAGTCAAGGTTGGCGAGCTGGCCAAGAAAGCCGGTGCTGAAATCGTTTCCTTCACCTACTTCAAGGTTGGCGAAGGCATCGAGAAGCCAGTCGACAACTTCGCTGAAGAAGTTGCCGCTCAGGTAGCTGCTGCCAAGCAGTAAGACAGCCCCGTCTGTCGCCCCAAAGAGGCTGCCCGCTCACGCGCGCAGCCTCTTTGTCAAAACGGCGAAGGGTTTACAGGGCCCGACGCCGCTGGCACCAAAACGGTGCCACGCTACAGTTAGCAAGCCGAAAACGGCTCGCACGAATTTTCTAAAAGTACGCCGCAGGAGAGACTCGCAATGGCTCAGCAGGTGAGTGGTCGCCAACCTCGCTATAAACGCATTTTGCTCAAACTTAGCGGCGAGGCCCTGATGGGCTCGGAAGACTTCGGCATCGATCCGAAGGTGCTGGATCGCATGGCCCTTGAAGTCGGCCAGCTGGTGGGGATCGGTGTCCAGGTCGGCCTGGTGATCGGTGGTGGCAACCTGTTCCGCGGCGCAGCGCTCAGCGCAGCCGGCATGGACCGTGTCACCGGCGACCACATGGGGATGCTGGCCACTGTCATGAACGGCCTGGCCATGCGCGATGCGCTGGAGCGTTCGAACATCCCGGCCCTGGTCATGTCGGCCATTTCCATGGTTGGCGTCACCGATCATTACGATCGTCGCAAAGCTATTCGCCACCTCAACTCCGGGGATGTGGTAATTTTCTCTGCCGGTACCGGCAACCCGTTCTTCACCACCGACTCTGCAGCCTGCCTGCGCGCCATCGAAATCGATGCCGACGTGGTGCTGAAGGCGACCAAGGTCGATGGCGTGTACACTGCCGACCCATTCAAGGATCCGCATGCCGAGAAGTTCGATCACCTGACCTATGACGAGGTCCTGGATCGCAAGCTGGGTGTGATGGACCTGACCGCAATCTGCCTGTGCCGTGACCACAAGATGCCATTGCGGGTATTCAACATGAACAAGCCTGGCGCCCTGCTGAACATCGTGGTGGGTGGCGCTGAAGGTACTCTGATCGAGGAAGGCCAAGCATGATCAACGACATCAAGAAAGACGCGCAGGAGCGCATGGGCAAATCCATCGAAGCCCTGGCTCGCAACCTGGCGGCGATCCGTACCGGTCGCGCCCACCCAAGCATCCTGGACAGCGTCAAGGTCACGGCCTGGGGTAGCGAGATGCCGCTGAACCAGGTGGCTGCGATCACCGTCGAAGATGCCCGCACCCTGAAGATCGTCGCTCACGACAAGAACCTCAGCGCTGCCATCGAGAAAGCCATCCTGACCTCCGACCTGGGCCTGAACCCCTCCAGCGCCGGTACCACCATCCGTGTACCGATGCCGGCCCTGACCGAAGAGACCCGCAAGGGCTACACCAAGCAGGCCAGCAGCGTTGCCGAAGATGCCAAGGTGGCTGTGCGTAACGTGCGCCGCGATGCCCTGGGTGATCTGAAGAAGCTGACCAAGGACAAGGAAATCAGCGAAGACGAAGAGCGTCGCGCCGCTGACGAGATCCAGAAGCTGACCGACAAGTTCATTGCTGAAGTCGATGCCGCTTACAAAGCCAAGGAAAAGGACCTGATGGCCGTTTAAGGCCGAGGTTTTTTAATGGAAAAGTCCAAGTTGGCGGCACCGTCATCGGTGCCGCGTCATGTCGCGATCATCATGGATGGCAACAACCGCTGGGCGAAGAAGCGCCTGCTGCCCGGCGTCGCCGGGCACAAGGCTGGCGTCGACGCGGTGCGCGCAGTCATCGAGGTGTGCGCCGAATCCGGGGTCGAAGTGCTGACCCTGTTCGCCTTCTCCAGTGAAAACTGGCAGCGCCCGGCCGAAGAGGTCGGTGCGTTGATGGAGCTGTTTTTCTCGGCCTTGCGCCGTGAGGCCCGGCGCCTCAACGAGAACAACATCAGCCTGCGCATCATCGGTGACCGTTCGCGATTCCACCCCGAGCTGCAGGCTGCCATGCGCGAAGCCGAGGCGCTGACAGCGGGCAGTAACCGCTTCATTCTGCAGATCGCCGCCAATTACGGCGGCCAGTGGGATATCGCCCAGGCCGCCCAACGCCTGGCGCGTGAGGTTCAGGCCGGCCATCTGCGCCCGGACGACATCACCCCTGGCCTGCTGCAGACCTGCCTGGCCACAGGCGAGCTGCCATTGCCCGACCTGTGCATCCGTACCGGTGGCGAGCATCGCATCAGCAACTTCCTGCTGTGGCAACTGGCCTATGCCGAATTGTATTTCTCCGACCTCTACTGGCCGGATTTCAAACACGAGGCCATGCGCAAAGCCCTGGCCGATTTCGCTTCGCGCCAGCGCCGCTTCGGTAAGACCAGCGAGCAGGTCGAGGCTGGAGCTCGTGCTTAATGCTTAAACAACGCATCATTACCGCGCTGATCCTGTTGCCGGTCGCGCTGGGTGGTTTCTTCCTGCTCAACGGTGGGGACTTCGCCCTGTTCATCGGCTTCGTGGTGACCCTCGGTGCCTGGGAGTGGGCGCGTCTGGCCGGGCTAGTGGCTCAGTCATTGCGCATCGCCTACGCCGCTGTGGTCGCCGGAGCGCTGATGCTGCTCCATCTCATGCCGGACCTGGCACCATGGGTGCTTGGCGCTTCGGTCATCTGGTGGGCGCTGGCCACCTGGTTGGTGCTCACCTATCCACGCAGCAGCGAACTGTGGGCCAGTGCAGCCTGCAAGCTGCTGATCGGCTTGCTGATCCTGTTGCCGGCATGGCAAGGGCTGATCCTGCTCAAGCATTGGCAGCTCGGCAACTGGCTGATCCTGTCGGTCATGGTGCTGGTCTGGGCAGCTGATGTCGGTGCCTATTTCTCCGGTCGTGCATTTGGCAAGCGCAAGCTGGCGCCGCAAGTGAGCCCGGGCAAGAGCTGGGAAGGCGTCTATGGTGGCATGGCGGTCAGCCTGGTGATCACCCTGGTGGTGGGCATCAGCCGTGACTGGGGCTTCGGCCAGCTTCTGCTAGGCCTGCTGGGTGCTGCGCTGGTGGTCATGTCGTCGGTGATCGGTGACCTGACCGAGAGCATGTTCAAGCGTCGGGCCGGCATCAAGGACAGCAGTAACCTGCTGCCTGGCCATGGTGGGGTGCTGGATCGCATCGACAGCCTGACCGCAGCTATCCCGATCTTCGCCGTGCTGCTGTGGGCTGCCGAATGGGGTGTGATGTGAGTCGCACGCAGCGTATTACTGTGCTGGGTGCGACCGGCTCGATCGGTCTCAATACCCTTGATGTGATTGCGCGGCACCCCGAACGCTACCAGGTGTTCGCGCTCAGCGGCTATTCGCGCATCGACGAGCTGCTGGCCCTGTGCGTTCGGCACCACCCGGTCTATGCCGTGGTGCCCGATGACGAAGGCGCTGCGCGCCTGCGTGATGGTCTGGTGGGTGCGGGCTGCGCTACCCAGGTGCTGGTAGGGGAGGCGGGTCTGTGCGAGGTCGCGGCAGCCCCTGACGTGGATGCGGTGATGGCTGCCATCGTTGGCGCCGCTGGCCTGCGTCCGACCCTGGCCGCCGTTGAAGCGGGCAAGAAGGTGTTGCTGGCCAACAAGGAGGCGCTGGTAATGTCCGGCGCGCTGTTCATGGACGCGGTGCGGCGCAGTGGCGCCGTGCTGCTGCCGATCGACAGCGAGCACAATGCGATCTTCCAGTGCCTGCCGGGCGATTATGCTCGCGGCCTGAGCCAGGTCGGCGTGCGTCGTATCCTGCTGACCGCCTCGGGTGGGCCGTTCCGCGAGACGCCGCAGGCGGCCTTGGTCGATGTCACTCCGGAACAGGCCTGTGCTCATCCCAACTGGTCGATGGGGCGGAAGATTTCCGTGGACTCGGCCAGCATGATGAACAAGGGCCTGGAGCTGATCGAGGCCTGCTGGTTGTTCGATGCGGCGCCGGCCAAGGTCGAGGTGGTCGTGCATCCGCAAAGCGTGATCCATTCGCTGGTCGACTACATCGACGGTTCGGTGCTGGCCCAGTTGGGCAATCCGGACATGCGCACCCCCATCGCGAATGCCTTGGCCTGGCCAGAGCGTATCGATTCCGGGGTTGCCCCGCTGGACCTGTTCGCCATCGCCCGTCTGGACTTCCAGGCGCCGGACGAACAACGCTTCCCTTGCCTGCGCCTGGCGCGCGAGGCGGCCGAAGCCGGTAACAGTGCGCCTGCGGTGCTCAATGCGGCCAACGAGGTCGCGGTCGAGGCATTTCTCCAGCGGCGTATCCGCTTCCCTGAGATCGCGGGTATGATCGAGCAAGTGCTTGATCAGGAACCTGTGGTGCCGCTGCCATCGCTGGAGGCCGTGTTCGCTGCCGACCAGCGTGCCCGAGAACTGGCCCGTGAGTGGCTGAGGCGTCACGGTCGTTGAGGCCTGGCGCGCTACCAGGGTTCTGCTGAACGTCATTCGGAGATAGATATGACTGCGCTCTACATGATTGTCGGCACCCTGGTGGCCCTGGGTGTACTGGTCACATTCCACGAGTTTGGCCACTTCTGGGTCGCACGGCGTTGCGGGGTCAAGGTGCTGCGCTTCTCCGTCGGCTTCGGCATGCCGTTGCTGCGCTGGCATGACCGCCAGGGCACCGAGTTCGTGGTGGCAGCGATTCCGCTGGGTGGCTACGTCAAGATGCTCGACGAGCGTGAGGGCGAAGTGCCTCCGGCGCTTGCCGATCAAGCGTTCAATCGCAAGTCGGTGCGTCAGCGCATCGCCATCGTAGCCGCAGGCCCCGTCGCCAATTTCCTCCTGGCCATCGTGTTCTTCTGGCTGCTGGCCATGCTCGGTACCCAGCAGGTCCGCCCGGTGATCGGTGCGGTCGAGCCGGGTAGCCTGGCAGCATCGGCAGGCCTGGCTGCTGGTCAGGAAATTGTATCTATTGATGGCAAGGCGACCAGCGGTTGGTCGGCAGTCAATTTGCAGCTGGTTCGCCGCCTGGGTGAGAGTGGCACCCTGCAGGTTGGGGTGCGCGACGATGGCGCCACCGCCGAGCGCCAGCTGCAGGTGAAGCTGGAGCATTGGCTCAAGGGTGTCGACGAGCCGGACCCTATTCAGTCCCTGGGCCTGCGCCCATGGCGGCCGGCGGTATCGCCCGTACTGGCCGAGATCGATCCGAAAGGCCCGGCTGCTGCCGCTGGCCTGAAGGCCGGCGACAAATTGCTCGCCCTCGACGGCGCGGCGCTCAGTGATTGGCAGCAGGTGGTAGACAGCGTTCGTGCGCGCCCTGATTCCCAGGTGGTGCTGCGAGTCGAGCGCGACGGCGCGGCCCTCGATGTGCCGGTCATGCTGGCTCACAAAGGCGAAGGCAAAGCGGCCGGTGGCTACCTCGGCGCGGGTGTGAAGGGCGCCGAATGGCCTGCCAGCATGCTTCGCGAAGTCAGCTATGGCCCGCTGGATGCCGTGGGCGAGGGGCTCTCGCGGACTTGGAACATGAGCGTCCTGACCCTCGAGTCGCTGAAGAAAATGCTGTTCGGTGAGCTCTCGGTAAAAAACTTGAGCGGACCGATAACCATTGCTAAAGTGGCGGGCGCTTCAGCCCAGTCCGGCGTGGGGGATTTCCTGAATTTCCTGGCCTACCTGAGCATAAGCCTGGGGGTTCTTAACCTGCTGCCCATTCCAGTACTGGATGGGGGGCATTTGCTGTTTTACCTGGTCGAGTGGGCGCGCGGTCGTCCATTGTCAGAACGGGTGCAAGGTTGGGGGGTCCAGATCGGTATCAGTTTGGTCGTAGGGGTGATGTTGCTCGCCCTGATCAACGATCTGGGTCGACTTTAAAAGCTTCGCTCAATTGCGAACCTGCCGTCACCATGCGGCGGATTGTTTATTGCCAGTTGGAATAAAAGGACTTCATGAAACGTCTGCTGCTAACTGCGGTCATGTCCGCACTGATGATCGCTGAAGTTCACGCCGAGTCCTTCACTATCTCCGATATTCGTGTCAACGGCCTGCAGCGGGTGTCCGCCGGCAGCGTGTTCGGCGCCTTGCCACTCAACGTTGGCGACCAGGCTGACGACCGCCGCCTGGTGGATTCCACCCGTTCGCTGTTCAAGACCGGCTTCTTCCAGGACATCCAGCTGAACCGCGATGGCAACGTCCTGATCATCAACGTGGTCGAGCGCCCGTCGGTGTCCAGCATCGAGATCGAAGGCAACAAGGCGATCAGCACCGAAGACCTGATGAAGGGCCTGAAGCAGTCGGGCCTGGCCGAAGGCGAGATCTTCCAGCGCGCCACCCTCGAAGGCGTGCGCAACGAGCTGCAGCGCCAGTACGTGGCCCAGGGCCGCTACTCGGCCGAGGTCGACGCCGAAGTCGTGCCGCAGCCGCGCAACCGTGTGGCGCTGAAGATCAAGATCAACGAAGGTACCGTTGCCGCCATCCAGCACATCAACATCGTTGGCAACACCGTGTTCAGCGATGAAGAGCTGCAGCAGCTGTTCGAACTGAAGACCACCAACTGGCTATCGTTCTTCAAGAACGACGACAAGTACGCCCGCGAAAAGCTCTCCGGTGACCTGGAGCGCCTGCGTTCCTACTACCTGGACCGCGGCTACATCAATATGGACATCGCCTCCACCCAGGTGTCGATCACCCCGGACAAGAAGCACGTCTACATCACCGTAAACGTCAACGAAGGCGAGAAGTACACGGTTCGCGACGTGAAGCTGTCGGGTGACCTGAAGGTGCCGGAAGACCAGGTCAAGTCGCTGCTGCTGGTGCAGCCGGGCCAGGTGTTCTCGCGCAAGGTCATGACCACCACCTCCGAGCTGATCACCCGCCGCCTGGGCAACGAAGGCTACACCTTCGCCAACGTCAACGGCGTGCCGCAGCCGAACGACCAGGACCACACCGTCGACATCATGTTCGTGGTCGACCCGGGCAAGCGTGCCTACGTCAACCGCATCAACTACCGCGGTAACACCAAGACCGAAGACGAAGTGCTGCGCCGTGAAATGCGCCAGATGGAAGGTGGCTGGGCTTCGACTTACCTGATCGACCAGTCCAAGACCCGTCTTGAGCGCCTGGGCTTCTTCAAGGAAGTCAACGTCGAGACCCCGGCGGTGCCAGGCACCGACGACCAGGTCGACGTCAACTACAGCGTCGAAGAGCAAGCCTCCGGTTCGATCACCGCCAGTGTCGGTTTCGCCCAGAGCGCCGGCCTGATCCTCGGTGGTTCGATCAGCCAGAGCAACTTCCTCGGTACCGGTAACAAGGTATCCATCGGCCTGACCCGTTCGGAGTACCAGACCCGCTACAACTTCGGCTTCGTTGATCCCTACTTCACTGCCGACGGCGTGAGCCTGGGCTACAACGCCTTCTACCGCAGCACCGACTACAGCGACCTTGACGTCGACGTGGCCAGCTATGCGGTGGACAGCCTGGGTGCCGGTGTCAGCCTCGGTTACCCGATCAGCGAAACCTCGCGTCTGACCTACGGCCTGAGCGTTCAGCAGGACAAGATCAAGACCGGTAAGTACACCGTTGACGAGATCTTCGACTTCCTCAAGCAGGAAGGTGACAACTTCACCAACTTCAAGGCCTCGATCGGCTGGTCCGAGTCGACCCTGAACAAAGGTGTGCTGGCGACCCGTGGTCACTCCCAGAGCCTGACGCTCGAGAGCACCATTCCAGGCAGCGACCTGTCGTTCTACAAGCTCGACTACCGCGGCCAGCTGTTCAAGCCGATTACCAACGATTACACCCTGCGCCTGCATACCGAACTGGGCTATGGTGATGGCTACGGTAGCACCTCGGGCCTGCCGTTCTATGAAAACTACTACGCGGGTGGCTTCAACTCCGTGCGTGGTTTCAAAGACAGTACGCTGGGCCCGCGCAGTACGCCGAGCAAGGGGACCAACCCTGGTACCATCGCCGACCCGGATCAGGATCCATTGCCGTTCGGTGGTAACGTGCTCGTGCAAGGTGGTGTCGAGTTGCTGTTCCCGCTGCCGTTCGTCAAGGACCAGCGTTCCCTGCGTACCTCGGTATTCTGGGACGTGGGTAACGTGTTCGACACCAACTGCGGCAGCAAGCCGGATTGCGAGAAGGTGGGCTTCTCGGGCATGGCCAGTTCGGTCGGCCTGGGTGTCACCTGGATCACGGCCCTGGGCCCGTTGAGCTTCAGTCTGGCGATGCCGGTGAAGAAGCCGACCGATGCCGATACCCAGGTGTTCCAATTCTCTCTGGGCCAGACCTTCTAAGGTCGGCCCTTGCTTAACGACAACGGTTTTTCCAGGAGTGCATCGTGCGTAAATTGGCTCAACTGGCCGTAGTGGCCGCGGCGCTGGTCGCCACCCCGGCTTTCGCCGAAATGAAGATCGCCGTGCTGAACTATCAGATGGCCCTGCTCGAATCCGATGCCGCCAAGAAGTACGCGGTCGACGCCGAGAAGAAGTTCGGCCCGCAACTGACCAAGCTCAAGAGCCTGGAAAGCAGCGCCAAGGGCATCCAGGACCGCCTGATCAAGGGTGGCGACAAGATGCAGCAGCAGGAGCGTGAGCGTCTGGAGCTCGAATTCAAGCAGAAAGCCCGTGACTTCCAGTTCCAGTCCAAGGAACTGAACGAGGCCAAGGCCGTTGCTGACCGCGACATGCTCAAGCAGCTCAAGCCGAAGCTGGACGGCGCTGTCGAGGAAGTGATCAAGAAAGGCGGCTACGACCTGGTTCTCGAGCGCGGCGCGGTCATCGATGTCAAACCTCAGTACGACATCACCCGCCAAGTCATCGAGCGTATGAACCAAGCGCGTTGATATGACCGTGACCATGACGCTCGGCCAGCTGGCCGAGGCCCTCGGGGCCACACTGAAAGGCCCTGAAGCGCTGCAGATTACCGGGCTGGCTACCTTGCAGGAGGCTGGCCCCGGTCAATTGAGCTTCCTCGCCAACCCGCAATACCGCAAATACCTGGACAACTGCCAGGCCGCCGCGGTGCTGCTCAAGGCTGCGGACGCCGAAGGCTTCGCCGGCAATGCCCTGGTCGTGGCTGACCCGTACCTGGCTTATGCGCGTATCTCCCACCTGTTCGACCCCAAACCCAAGGCTGTGGCGGGTATTCATCCCAGCGCCGTGGTGGCGGAGGATGCCCAGGTGGATGCGAGCGCCAGTATCGGGCCGTTCGCGGTCATCGAAAGCGGTGCGCGCATCGGCGCCAACGTCAGCATCGGGGCGCATTGCTTCATCGGTGCGCGTTGCGTGGTCGGCGAAGGTGGCTGGCTGGCCCCGCGCGTCACGCTCTACCACGACGTGACCATTGGCAAGCGTGTGGTCATCCAGTCGGGCGCAGTGATCGGCGGTGAGGGCTTCGGCTTCGCCAACGAGAAGGGCATCTGGCGCAAGATCGCCCAGATTGGCGGGGTCACCATCGGCGATGACGTCGAGATCGGCGTCAACACCGCCGTAGACCGAGGCGCGCTGTCCGATACCCGGATCGGTGATGGGGTAAAACTCGACAACCAGATCCAGATCGCCCACAACGTGCAGATCGGTGATCACACGGCCATGGCTGCCTGTGTCGGCATCTCCGGCAGTGCGCGCATCGGCAAGCATTGCATGCTGGCGGGTGGTGTGGGCCTGGTGGGGCATATCGATATCTGCGATAACGTATTTGTTTCCGGAATGACCATGGTGACCCGCTCGATCACCGAACCTGGTTCCTATTCATCCGGCACGGCCATGCAGCCCCTGGCTGACTGGCGTAAGAGCGCGGCGCGCATTCGCCAGCTCGATGACATGGCCAAACGGCTCCAGCAGCTGGAAAAACGTGTCGATACCGTGACCTCAGGTGGCCAGCCGACATCAGAAGGCTGATACCATTTCCTGAGCAAGAGTGAACAGTCGCTAGCTGGCTCCTCTTTGGACTGCAAAAGGAGCGTGTGGTCAGCACCTGCGCTCCCTATTCTTATTACAGGCTTCCCCCCGAAATGATGGACATCAACGAGATTCGCGAATACCTGCCTCACCGCTACCCGTTCCTGCTGGTAGATCGCGTGACGGATCTGGACTTCGAGGCCCAGAGCATTCGTGCCTACAAGAATGTCAGCATCAACGAGCCGTTCTTCAATGGCCATTTTCCGGCACATCCGATCATGCCGGGCGTCCTGATCATCGAAGCCATGGCCCAGGCGGCCGGCATCCTTGGTTTCAAGATGCTCGATGCCAAGCCGGCCGATGGCACCCTGTACTACTTCGTCGGTTCCGACAAGCTGCGTTTCCGTCAGCCGGTGCTGCCGGGCGACCAGCTGGTGCTGGAAGCCAAGTTCCTCAGCCGCAAGAGCATGATCTGGAAGTTCGAATGCCGCGCCCTGGTCGACGGCAAGCCGGTGTGCTCGGCTGAGATCACCTGTGCGGAACGCTCCCTATGAGTTCGATTGATCCGCGGGCGATCATCGATCCCTCGGCCAAGCTGGCCGAGGGCGTCGAGGTTGGCCCGTGGTCGATCGTCGGCCCCGGCGTCGAAATCGGCGAGGGCACCGTCATTGGCCCCCATGTCGTGCTTAAAGGGCCGACCAGGATTGGCAAGCACAACCGGATCTACCAGTTTTCCTCGATTGGTGAAGACACCCCTGACCTCAAGTACAAGGGTGAGCCGACACGCTTGGTGATCGGTGATCACAATGTGATCCGCGAGGGGGTGACCATTCATCGTGGTACGGTCCAGGACCGTTCGGAAACTACCCTGGGCGATCACAACCTGATCATGGCCTATGCCCATATCGGCCATGACAGCGTCATCGGCAATCACTGCATCCTAGTCAACAATACCGCGCTGGCCGGGCATGTACACGTGGGTGATTGGGCGATCCTGTCCGGATTCACCCTGGTGCATCAATACTGCCACATCGGCGCCCATGCGTTCTCTGGCATGGGCACGGCGATCGGCAAGGATGTGCCGGCCTTCGTCACGGTGTTCGGCAGCCCTGCCGAAGCCCGCAGCATGAACTTCGAGGGCATGCGCCGCCGTGGTTTCAGCGACGAGGTCATCCATGCCTTGCGCCGTTCATACAAGATCGTCTACCGCCAGGGTCTGACCGTGGAAGAGGCGATCAAAGAGCTGGACGAACTGGCCGCCAAGCACGAACAGGTCGAGCTGTTCCGCCAGTCGATCGTGAACTCTGCCCGCGGCATCACCCGCTGACATGGCGCAGCTTTGCGTAGCCCTGGTCGCAGGTGAGGCCAGCGGCGATATCCTCGGTTCTGGTCTGATGCGCGCCCTCAAGGCGCGCCATCCCGATGTGCGTTTCATCGGTGTGGGCGGCCCGTTGATGGAGGCCGAAGGCCTTCAGTCTTACTTCCCCATGGAACGTCTGGCGGTCATGGGCCTGGTCGAAGTGCTGGGGCGCCTGCGTGAGTTGCTCAAGCGACGCAAGCTGCTGATCCAGACCTTGATCGGCGAAAAGCCCGATGTGTTCATCGGCATCGATGCCCCCGATTTCACTCTCAATATCGAACTGAAACTGCGTCAGGCCGGGATCAAGACCGTACATTACGTCAGCCCGTCGGTGTGGGCGTGGCGGCAGAAGCGCGTGCTGAAGATTCGCGAAGGTTGCGACCTGATGCTCACGCTGTTGCCCTTCGAAGCACGCTTCTACGAAGAGCAGGGCGTGCCGGTGCGGTTTGTCGGCCATCCGTTGGCCGACACCATTCCGTTGACGGCAGACCGTCAGGCTGCGCGTAACGAACTGGGCCTCGCCGAAGGGCCGGTGGTGGCGTTGATGCCGGGCAGCCGTGGTGGAGAGGTCGGGCGTCTGGGCGCGCTGTTCCTCGACGCCGCCCAGCGCCTGCGCGAACGGGTGCCTGGCGTGCGCTTCGTGCTGCCTTGCGCCAACGCAGCGCGTCGTGCTCAGATCGAGCAGATGCTCGAAGGGCGCGATTTGCCGTTGACCTTGCTCGATGGCCAGTCGCACCGGGCCCTTGCTGCCTGCGACGCGGTGTTGATCGCTTCGGGTACCGCCACCCTGGAGGCGCTGTTGTACAAGCGGCCGATGGTTGTAGCCTACCGCCTGGCACCGTTGACCTACTGGATTCTCAAGCGTCTGGTGAAAAGTCCCTACGTGTCGCTGCCCAACCTGCTGGCCCAGCGTGAACTGGTGCCTGAGCTGCTGCAGGATGCCGCGACCAGCGAAGCCCTGGCCCAGGCCCTGGCGCCGCTGGTCACCGACGGTGCCCAGCAGACCGAACGCTTCGACGATATTCACCGCACCCTGCGCCGCGACGCCTCCAACCAGGCTGCCGACGCAGTGCTGGCCCTGCTCAAGGACCGCTGACATGCAGATTGGACTGGACTTCAACCTGGTCGAAGACCTGGTCGCCGGCGTCGACGAAGTTGGCCGCGGCCCGCTGTGCGGTGCGGTGGTCACGGCGGCGGTGATCCTCGACCCGGCTCGGCCGATTCTTGGCCTGAACGATTCGAAGAAACTCACCGAAGCCAAGCGCGAGGCGCTGTTCGACGAGATCTGCGAAAAAGCCTTGAGCTTCTGCATCGCCCGCGCCGAAGTCGAGGAAATCGACCGCTTGAACATCCTCCATGCCACCATGCTGGCCATGCAGCGCGCGGTGGAAGGGTTGCATGTGACGCCGAAGCTGGCACTGATCGACGGTAACCGTTGCCCCAAGCTGGCGGTGCCGGCGTCGCCAGTGGTCAAAGGCGATAGCCAGGTGCCGGCAATCGCTGCCGCATCGATCCTGGCCAAGGTGACCCGGGACCGGGAGATGAGCGCATTCGAACTGATCTACCCGGGTTACGGCATTGGCGGGCATAAAGGCTATCCAACGCCTGTGCACCTCGAAGCCCTCGAGCGCCTTGGCCCGACGCCCATTCATCGGCGCTCGTTCGCCCCGGTGCGGGCCGCCTGGGAAGCCCGCGAAGGCATTATCGATTCTCTTATCTGATGAAAGGGGGCCGCGTTGCGGCCCTTCGCGGGCAAGCCCGCTCCCACAGGTACAGCGCTATTCGTGAGGGTTACTCTCTCCTGTGGGGCGTGCCCGCGAAGGGCCGCAACGCGGCCCCAAATTCCCCACTCAATTACGCTACAATCCCGCCCTTGTCGTTCAGCACTGCTACAGGACTATCCATGTCGGTTCCCTTCGTTCACCTGCGCGTCCACTCCGAATTCTCGCTGGTCGACGGCCTGGTGCGGATCAAGCCGCTGGCCAAGGCGCTGGCGGGCATGAACATGCCCGCGGTGGCGATCACCGACCAGAGCAACATGTGCTCGCTGGTCAAGTTCTACAAGACCGCCATGGGCGCCGGGATCAAGCCGATTTGCGGTGCCGACCTGTGGCTGGCCGGCAACGACCCGGAAGCTCCGTTGTCGCGTATCTGCTTCCTGGCCATGGACCCCAAGGGCTATCGCAACCTCACCGAATTGATCTCCCGTGGCTGGACCGAGGGCCAGCGCAACGGCCTGGTGATCCTCCAGCGTGAATGGATCGCGCCCGCGAGCGAGGGGCTGATTGCCCTGTCAGCCGGCAAGGAAGGCGATATCGGCATGGCCCTGATGAGTGGTCGCCAGGATGAAGCCGAAGCCTTGCTGCGCGACTGGATGGGCATGTTCCCGGAGCGCTTCTATGTCGAAGTGCAACGCACCAATCGTGCCGGCGACGAAGAATACGTGCACGCTGCCGTGGCCCTGGCCGATCAACTAGGCGCTCCACTGGTCGCCACCAACGACGTGCGCTTCATCAAGCAGTCCGACTTCGACGCCCACGAAACCCGCGTCTGCATCGGCGAGGGCTGGACTCTCGACGATCCGCGCCGGCCGCGTATCTACAGCGACCAGCAGTACCTGAAATCGGCCGAGGAAATGGCCGAGCTGTTCAGCGACTTGCCCGACGCCCTTGCCAACACTGTCGAAATCGCCAAACGCTGCAACATCCAGGTGCAGCTCGGCAAATATTTCCTGCCCGATTTCCCGACGCCGAACGGCATGGGTATCGACGATTACCTGCGGCACGTCTCCTACGAAGGCCTGGAAGAGCGCCTGGCGGTGCTGTGGCCGAAAGAGACCACACCGAATTACGAAGAGAAGCGCCAGGTCTACCTGGACCGCCTGAAGTTCGAACTGGACATCATCATCCAGATGGGCTTCCCCGGTTACTTCCTGATCGTTATGGACTTCATCAAGTGGGCCAAGAACAACGACGTGCCGGTTGGCCCGGGGCGGGGGTCGGGTGCCGGCTCGCTGGTAGCCTACGTGTTGAAGATCACCGACCTCGACCCGCTGGCCTACGACCTGCTGTTCGAGCGCTTCCTCAACCCTGAACGTATTTCCATGCCCGACTTCGACGTCGACTTCTGCATGGACGGCCGTGACCGGGTGATCGACTACGTGGCCGAAGCTTACGGCCGCAACGCCGTGAGCCAGATCATCACCTTCGGTACCATGGCCGCCAAGGCCGTGGTGCGCGACGTGGCGCGGGTGCAGGGCAAGTCCTACGGCCTCGCCGACCGCCTGTCGAAGATGATTCCGTTCGAAGTGGGCATGACCCTGGAGAAAGCCTACGAGCAGGAAGAAATCCTGCGCGACTTCCTCAAGGGCGACGAGGATGCCCGCGAGATCTGGGACATGGCGCTCAAGCTCGAAGGTGTCACCCGTGGTACCGGCAAGCACGCCGGTGGCGTGGTGATTGCCCCGACCAAGCTCACCGACTTTTCGCCGATCGCTTGTGACGAAGAAGGCGGCGGCCTGGTGACTCAGTTCGACAAGGATGATGTCGAGGCTGCCGGCCTGGTGAAGTTCGACTTCCTCGGCCTGCGGACGCTGACCATCATCAAGTGGGCGATGGAGATCATCAACCGCGAGCAGGCCAAGAAGAACCTGCCCAACGTCAATATCGACTTCATCCCGCTGGACGACCGCAAGACCTACGAGCTGCTGCAGAAAGCCGAGACCACGGCGGTGTTCCAGCTCGAATCCCGCGGCATGAAGGAGCTGATCAAGAAGCTCAAGCCCGACTGCCTGGAAGACCTCATCGCATTGGTGGCACTGTTCCGCCCGGGCCCGCTGCAGTCCGGCATGGTGGACGACTTCATCAACCGCAAGCACGGCCGCGCCGAGCTGGCCTACCCGCATTCCGACTACCAGTACGAAGGCCTCAAGCCGGTACTGGCACCGACGTACGGCATCATTCTGTATCAGGAACAGGTGATGCAGATTGCCCAGGTGATGGCAGGCTACACCCTCGGTGGCGCCGACATGCTGCGTCGAGCCATGGGTAAGAAAAAGCCGGAGGAGATGGCCAAGCAGCGCGGCGGCTTCATCGAAGGTTGCGTGGCCAACAACATCGATGCGGATCTGGCCGGTAACATCTTCGACCTGGTAGAGAAGTTCGCCGGGTACGGATTCAACAAGTCCCACTCCGCTGCCTATGGCCTGGTGTCGTACCAGACTGCCTGGCTGAAGACCCACTACCCCGCGCCGTTCATGGCTGCGGTACTCTCGGCGGACATGCACAACACCGACAAGGTGGTGGTGCTGGTCGAGGAAGTGCGCAGCATGAAACTGCGCCTCGATGCGCCGGACGTGAACTTCTCCGACTTCAAGTTCACCGTCAACGACGACGGGCGCATCGTCTACGGCCTGGGTGCGATCAAGGGCGTCGGCGAAGGCCCGGTGGAGGCCATCGTCGAGGCGCGTGCCCAGGGAGGCCCGTTCAAGGACCTGTTCGACTTCTGCGAGCGCATCGACCTCAAGCGGGTCAACAAGCGCACCCTCGATGCGTTGATCCGCAGTGGTGCGCTGGACCGCCTGGGCCCGTATTTCCATGACGAGATCAAGGCCTATCAGGCCAATATCGACCGCAATCGCGCGACCCTGCTGTCGGCACTGGGCGAAGCCATCAAGGCCGCCGAGCAGGCGGCGCATACCGCTGACAGCGGCCACGTCGACCTGTTCGGCGGCATGTTCGACGCGGCGGATGTCGATGTCTACGCCAACCACCGCAAGGTGCGCGAACTGACCCTCAAGGAACGCCTGAAGGGCGAAAAGGACACGCTGGGCCTGTACCTTACCGGCCACCCGATCGACGAATACGAGACCGAGATTCGCCGCTTCGCTCGCCAGCGCATCATCGACCTCAAGCCGTCGCGTGAGACCCAGACCATCGCCGGGATGATCATTGCGTTGCGGGTGATGAAGAACAAGAAAGGCGACAAGATGGGCTTCGTCACCCTCGATGACCGTTCCGGGCGCATCGAGGCCTCGCTGTTTGCCGACGCCTACATGGCGGCACAGTCCTTGCTCCAGACGGATGCGATGGTGGTGGTCGAGGGCGAGGTCAGCAACGATGACTTCTCTGGCGGCCTGCGCCTGCGGGTGAAGCAGGTGATGACCATGGAGGACGCACGCACCAAGCTGGCCGAAAGCCTGCGCCTGAAAGTGGCACACGAGGCGCTCAAGGGCGACCGCCTGAAGTGGCTGGGCGAACTGATCACCCGCCATCGTGGGGCTTGCCCGATCACGCTGGAGTACACCGGCAGCGATGCCAAGGCCATGTTGCAGTTCGGCGAGCAGTGGAAGATCGACCCGGCTGATGGCCTGATTCAGGCGCTGCGTGACCAGTTCGGGCGTGAGAACGTCTTCCTGCAATATCGTTGAATCGACGAAATTTAATCTCGACCTATATGCGCCTGATCCCTTAAGGTAGGGCGCCAAACGGATCAACCGGCCGGCCGCCTGGCCGTAGACCCAAGACGGATGACTATGAACCCGAATTTTCTCGATTTCGAACAGCCGATTGCCGACCTGCAAGCCAAGATCGAAGGCCTGCGCCTGGTAGGCAACGACAACTCGCTGAACATCAGCGATGAAATTGCCCGTCTGCAAGACAAGAGCAACACCCTGACCGAAAGCATCTTCGGCAACCTGACCAGCTGGCAGATCGCCCGCCTGGCCCGTCATCCACGTCGTCCATACACCCTGGACTACCTGGATCACATCTTCACCGAGTTCGAAGAACTGCACGGTGACCGCCACTTCTCCGACGACGCCGCGATCGTCGGTGGTACGGCGCGTCTGGACGGCAAGCCAGTCATGGTCATCGGCCACCAGAAAGGTCGCGAAGTGCGCGAGAAGGTGCGCCGCAACTTCGGCATGCCGCGCCCGGAGGGCTACCGCAAGGCCTGCCGCCTGATGGAAATGGCCGAGCGCTTCAAGATGCCGATCCTGACCTTCATCGACACCCCGGGCGCCTACCCGGGCATCGACGCCGAAGAGCGCAACCAGAGCGAGGCCATCGCCTGGAACCTGCGCGTCATGGCCCGCCTGAAGACCCCGATCATCGCCACGGTGATCGGTGAGGGTGGTTCCGGCGGTGCACTGGCCATTGGCGTGTGCGACCAGCTGAACATGCTGCAGTACTCCACCTACTCGGTGATCTCGCCGGAAGGCTGCGCCTCGATCCTGTGGAAGACTGCCGACAAGGCGGCCGACGCCGCTGAAGCCATGGGCATCACCGCTGAGCGTCTGAAGAGCCTGAACATTGTCGACAAGGTCATCCAGGAGCCGCTGGGCGGCGCCCACCGCGACCCGGTCAAGATGTCCGAAAGCATCCGCGCCGACCTGGTGCAGCAGCTGGACATGCTCGGCAAGCTCGATAACGATGCGCTGCTGGCCCGTCGTTACGAGCGCCTGATGAGCTACGGCCTCTGATATGCCCTGGGGGGCCGCTTCGCGGCCCTTTCGCGACACAAGGCCGCTCCTACATGGGTACGCGATCGCCTGTAGGAGCGGCCTTGTGTCGCGAAAGGGGTGCAAAGCACCCCCGGCAATCTCAAGCCAAGTGAGGCCCAGATGATCAACCTCACCCCTTGGCTCAACGCCCCCGCCTGGTACATCGCCTTCTCTGGCGGCCTCGATTCCACCGTCCTCTTGCATCTGCTGGCCAACCACGCCCGCAACCACGCATCCCCCCCGCTACGCGCCCTGCACATCCACCACGGCCTGCAATCCGCCGCCGACGCCTGGCCTGCCCACTGCCAGTCCATCTGCGACCAGCTCGGTATCGAGCTACAGGTCATCCACGTCCAGGTCACCCCCGGCGCCAGCCTCGAACAGGCCGCCCGTGATGCCCGCTATGCCGCCTTGGGGAAAGTCCTCGGTCCTGGCGACATCCTGTTCACTGCCCAGCACCGCGACGACCAGGCCGAGACCTTGCTCTTCCGCCTGCTGCGCGGTGCCGGCCTGCGTGGCCTGGCGGCGATGCCCGGGCAGCGCAGGCTAGGGCTGGGCAGCCTGGTCCGGCCGCTGCTGGCCACCGCGCGCCAGCAGCTGCATGACTACGCCCACGTCAATGAGCTGGTGTGGATCGAAGACCCGACGAACGTTGATACCGCCTTCGACCGCAACTATCTGCGCGCAGAGGTGTTTCCGCATTTGCACCAGCGTTGGCCACAGGCCAGCCAGAACTTCGCCCGTTGTGCGGAGCATCTGGGTGAGGCACTGGGCCTGCTCGACGAACTGGCGCAGGGCGATCTGGCCGAGGCCGGGGAGGGCGCTGCACCCGCCTGGGCAGCCTTGCCGTCACTCGACCTGGCGGCGCTCACCCGCTTGTCGCCTGCTCGGCAGCGCAATGCCCTGCAGCACTGGTTACGCCCGCGAACCCGCTTGCCCGATACCCGTCATTGGGCCGGCTGGGCCGATCTGCGCGATGCTGCGGCAGATGCGCAGCCGGTCTGGCGGCTGGCCGACGGTCGGTTGCTGCGTAGTCATGGCCGTATCTGGTGGTTGAGTGGTGACTGGCTGCAGCAACCCATGGGCGAGTACGCCTGGGCCGACCCCGGAGCGGTCCTGGCATTGCCGGGCAATGGCAGTGTGCGTCTTGATGTCACCGCGCCGCTGGGCGAACTGCGTATCGCCTACCGCCAGGGCGGCGAAGTGCTGGACATCCCCGGCCGCGGCCGGCGCGACCTCAAGCGCCTGCTCAACGAGCTGCAGGTCCCGCACTTCGTGCGCCCGCGACTGCCGTTGCTATATTGTGGCGAGCGCCTGCTGGCGGTGGCCAATCTGCCTTCACTGGCGCAGGCCGATTGCCAGCTTCACTGGCAGCCGCCGACGAACGCGCAAGGTTTGAGCTGAAGGGTACATTCCGGTAGACTACCCTCCCTTCTTGATACAACTTCTGTGGCTTCCCCGGAAACACAGCAGTTGCCGATTACCAAGCAGTTTTTTGCTGGGCTGATTCTGGAAATGACGAGCGAGCTCCATGCCGGGGATACCCCTGGTCTGTACAGACGCGGCAGTTTTTCGAGATGCACTGTGATTGACGCAGGTGATCGGGGGCTTCGGCCTTCCTTCGCTTTCTCCGGCGGCGCTGGCCGCCTTAACGCAGACTTCTAGGGTTTTTCATGACGCGCTACATATTCGTCACGGGCGGTGTTGTTTCTTCATTGGGGAAAGGCATTGCCTCGGCATCCCTGGCGGCCATCCTGGAAGCGCGGGGCCTGAAGGTCACCATGCTCAAGCTGGATCCGTACATCAACGTCGACCCGGGCACCATGAGCCCGTTCCAGCATGGTGAGGTGTTCGTCACCCACGATGGCGCCGAAACCGACCTTGACCTGGGCCACTACGAGCGGTTCATCCGCACGACCATGACCCAGAACAACAACTTCACCACCGGTCGTATCTACGAGCACGTGCTGCGTAAAGAACGCCGTGGTGACTACCTGGGCGCAACCATCCAGGTCATCCCGCACATCACCGACGAAATCAAGCGTCGCATCATCAAGGGTGCCGGCGATGCCGACGTGGCCCTGGTGGAAATCGGCGGTA
Organism: Pseudomonas sp. 382; assembly: GCF_002759075.1. NCBI lineage: Bacteria > Pseudomonadati > Pseudomonadota > Gammaproteobacteria > Pseudomonadales > Pseudomonadaceae > Pseudomonas > Pseudomonas sp. 382. The sequence goes on along the minus strand of NZ_PEMX01000012.1, from coordinate 130,536 downwards.
CCGTGGGTGATATCGAGTCGCAACCGTTCCTCGAAGCGATCCGCCAGCTGCGTGTCGAAGTGGGTTCCAAGCGCGCCATGCTGATGCACCTGACCCTGGTCCCGTACATTGCCACCGCTGGCGAGACCAAGACCAAGCCGACCCAGCACTCGGTCAAGGAGCTGCGCTCCATCGGCCTGCAGCCTGACGTGCTGATCTGCCGTTCCGACCACCCGGTCGACGCATCGTCGCGCCGCAAGATCGCCCTCTTCACCAACGTCGAAGAGCGTGCGGTGATTTCGCTGGAAGACGTCGATACCATCTACAAGATCCCAGGCGTGCTGCACGCCCAGGGCCTGGACGACTTCGTCGTCGAGCGCTTTGGCCTGCAGTGCAACAGCGCCGACCTGTCCGAGTGGGACAAGGTGGTCGATGCCAAGCTCAACCCTGAGCAGGAAGTCACCATCGCCATGGTCGGCAAGTACATGGAGCTGCTGGATGCATACAAGTCGCTGATCGAAGCGATGAGCCACGCCGGCATCACCAACCGTACCAAGGTCAACCTGCGCTACATCGATTCCGAAGACATCGAGAACCAGGGCACCGGCCTGCTCGAAGGCGCCGACGCCATCCTGGTACCGGGTGGTTTCGGCCTGCGCGGCGTGGAAGGCAAGATCACCGCCGTGCAGTACGCCCGTGAGAACAAGGTGCCGTACCTGGGGATCTGCCTGGGCATGCAGGTAGCCGTGATCGAGTTCGCCCGTAACGTGATGGGCTGGAAAGACGCCAACTCCACCGAGTTCGACCGCAACAGCGGCCACCCCGTGGTCGGCCTGATCACCGAGTGGGCTGATGCCACCGGTGCCGTCGAGACCCGTACCGAAGCCTCCGACCTGGGCGGCACCATGCGCCTGGGCGCGCAGGATTGCCAACTGGCTGCCGGCTCCAAGGTGCACGACTGCTACGGCAAGGATGTGATCACCGAGCGTCACCGTCACCGTTACGAGGTCAACAACAACCTGCTGCCACAGCTGGTGGACGCTGGACTGGTGGTTTCCGGTCGTTCCGAAGACGGCGCGCTGGTTGAAGTGGTCGAGTCCAAGGACCATCCATGGTTCGTTGCCTGCCAGTTCCACCCGGAGTTCACCTCCACCCCGCGTGACGGTCACCCGCTGTTCAGCGGCTTCGTCAAGGCGGCCCTGGCGCAGAAGAACAAGGCCTGATTTTTTCAGGTCTTTGATGAGTTTTCCGACGGTTAAAGCCGCGCAAGGCTCATTTCTCGGGTAAAGTACGCCCCGATCTACCCCTGACCGCTCGGTCAGGGGTTGCTTCTGCCAGGCCTGCCTGCTGCGTCCCCGCCTGGTGCAAGGCAAGAATTCCCTACAGTTGCGTTGTTTTCGTCAATTCTGGAGTGCTTACAACAATGGCAAAAATCGTCGACATCAAAGGTCGTGAAGTTCTCGATTCGCGTGGCAACCCCACCGTGGAAGCCGATGTACTGCTCGACAACGGCATCATCGGCAGCGCTTGCGCGCCGTCCGGTGCTTCCACCGGCTCGCGCGAAGCGCTGGAGCTGCGTGATGGCGACAAGAGCCGTTACCTGGGCAAGGGCGTGCTGAAGGCCGTCGCCAACATCAACGGCCCGATCCGTGACCTGCTGCTGGGCAAGGATCCTTCCGACCAGAAAGCCCTGGACCGCGCCATGATCGAACTGGACGGTACCGAGAACAAGGCCAAGCTGGGCGCCAACGCCATTCTGGCCGTGTCCCTGGCTGCCGCCAAGGCCGCTGCACAGGATCAGGACCTGCCGCTGTACGCGCACATCGCCAACCTCAACGGCACCCCGGGCCAGTACTCGATGCCGGTTCCGATGATGAACATCATCAACGGTGGCGAACACGCCGACAACAACGTCGACATCCAGGAGTTCATGGTTCAGCCGGTTGGCGCCAAGACCTTCTCCGACGGCCTGCGCATGGGTACCGAAATCTTCCACCACCTCAAAGCCGTGCTGAAGGCCCGTGGCCTGAACACTGCCGTGGGTGACGAAGGTGGTTTCGCCCCTAACCTGGCGTCCAACGAAGACGCACTGGCTGCCATCGCCGAAGCGGTCGAGAAAGCCGGCTACAAGCTGGGCACCGACGTGACCCTGGCCCTGGACTGCGCGGCTTCCGAATTCTACGAAGACGGCAAGTACAACCTGTCCGGTGAAGGCAAGTCGTTCGACGCCGAAGGTTTCGCCGAGTACCTGAAGGGCCTGACCGAGCGCTTCCCGATCATCTCGATCGAAGACGGCCTGGACGAGTCCGACTGGGCTGGCTGGAAGATCCTGACCGACAAGATCGGTGCCAAGGTCCAGCTGGTCGGTGACGACCTGTTCGTGACCAACACCAAGATCCTCAAGGAAGGCATCGAGAAGGGCATCGGTAACTCGATCCTGATCAAGTTCAACCAGATCGGCTCGCTGACCGAAACCCTGGAAGCCATCCAGATGGCCAAGGCTGCCGGCTACACCGCGGTGATCTCGCACCGTTCCGGTGAAACCGAAGACTCGACCATTGCCGACCTGGCCGTGGGTACTGCTGCTGGCCAGATCAAGACTGGCTCGCTGTGCCGTTCCGACCGCGTCTCGAAGTACAACCAGCTGCTGCGCATCGAAGAGCAGCTGGGCGCCAAAGCGGTTTACCGTGGTCGTGCCGAGTTTCGCGGCTAAGCAAGAGATGGTAAAAAGACAGCTGCCGAGGTTGTCGGATCTTCCGTACTGAGCTTTCGTACGTAATCATCTGACGCTTCATGCGGGTTTCTGTCAACGAAGCCTGGCCTCGGCCAGGCTTCGTGCTATATGACGCCCGTGTGCGGCGGTCTTTAACCTGGATACCTTGATGCGCAGTCCCTATTGGTTGTTCCTTGTCCTGCTCCTGCTGCTCGGTGGCCTGCAGTACCGCCTTTGGGTGGGTAACGGCAGCCTGGCGCAAGTGGCCGAGCTCAAGCAGCAGATCGACGAACAGCATGCCGAGAACGAACGGCTGCTGGAGCGTAACCGTGTGCTCGATGCCGAGGTGATGGAGTTGAAGAAAGGTATGGAGACCGTCGAAGAGCGGGCTCGTCATGAACTGGGAATGGTCAAAGAGGGCGAAACCCTCTTCCAGTTGCCGCAAAAATGACTGAAACACTGCCGGCCTTCTGGGCCGTGATTCCTGCAGCGGGCGTCGGTGCCCGCATGGCTGCCGACCGCCCCAAGCAATACCTGGAGCTGGCGGGGCAGACCCTTCTCGAGCACAGCCTCGACTGTTTTCTTGGCCACCCCTCGCTCAAGGGCGTGGTGGTCAGCATTGCCGAAGACGACCCTTACTGGCCAGGCCTGCGTTGTGCCAGCGACCCGCGTATCCAGCGGGCGGCGGGTGGTGACGAGCGTGCCGACTCGGTGCTCAATGCCTTGTTGCTGCTGCATGCCCAAGGGGCGTCGGACAACGATTGGGTGCTGGTGCACGATGCGGCGCGGCCGAACCTGGCGCGCAGCGACCTGGACAAGTTGCTGTCGGAACTGGCCGACGACCCGGTAGGCGGGCTGCTGGCGGTGCCGGCGCGCGACACCCTCAAGCGTGCCGATGCCAATGGGCGGGTGGCCGCGACGGTCGACCGCAGCACCATCTGGCAGGCGTATACGCCGCAGATGTTCCGCCTGGGTGCGCTGCATCGGGCCCTGGCCGAGAGCCTGGTTTCCGATGTGGTGGTGACCGATGAAGCGTCGGCCATCGAATGGTCGGGGCAGGCGCCGCGGCTGGTCGAAGGGCGCAGTGACAACATCAAGGTCACCCGGCCGGAAGACCTGGAATGGCTGCGCCAGCGCTGGGCCGGGCGGCGCTGAATCTTCAGATCGGTTCTGGCCTCTTCGCGGGCACGCCCGCTCCACAGGGATTGCACAGAGTTCAGAACCGGGGCAGATCCTGTGGGAGCGGGCGTGCCCGCGAAGAGGGCGGTAAAGCCAGTACATCAGCCATGCCGATACTCCGGTAACCCCGCCAACCCTTCCTTCAGATAATCCACCAGCCGCCTGACCTTCGGTGACAGATGCCGCTGCTGCGGATACAGCGCCCACACCGCCGTGTTCGGCGGCTGATGCCCTTCCAGCAACGATACCAGTGCGCCACTGTTCAAGTGCTCAAGCACGTAGTAGTCCGGCAACTGACACAACCCCATCCCCAGCAGCGCCGCATCCAGCACTGCCTGGCCGCTGTTGCAGCGCCAGTTGCCCTGCACCCGCTGGCTGATCTCGCGGCCATCCTGCTGCAAGGCCCACAGGTCGGAACTGCCGATCAGGCAATTGTGCCGGGCCAGTTCCGACAGGCTGTGCGGCCGCCCGTAACGCTCCAGGTACGCTGGCGACGCGCACAAGTACATGCGCCGCGGTGCAAGGCGCGTGGCCACCAGCCGTGAGTCTGCCAGGCGGCCGAGGCGGATCGCCAGGTCCATGCCTTCGTGCAGCAGGTCGAGGGTACGGTTGCTCAGTTCCACTTCGACCCGCAGCTGCGGATACAGCGCCATGAAACGCGTCACCAGCGGCACGATAAAACGCTCACCATAGGCTACCGCACAGGTCATGCGCAGCAGCCCCTTGGGTTCGCTGGCCAAGTCGCCCATGGCGCGCAGCGCTTCCTCGCGGCCGTCCTGCAGGCGCTGGCAATGCTGCAAAAAGGTCTGCCCGGCTTCACTCAGGGCCACCCGGCGAGTACTGCGGTACAGCAAGCGGGTCTGCAGGCGTTCTTCCAGGCGGGCGATCTGCCGGCTGATGTGCGACGACGACACGCCCAGGCGCTCGGCTGCCGCCGTGAACTGGCCCGACTCGGCCACGGCGACGAATTCGTCGATGCCTTCCCAACGGCTGCTCATGGATTATCCCTGTATGGCAATAATGTTTTGGCTTTGCCTGGATTATTCACCAAAAGCGCCTGGATTACACTGCGGGACTGAACCGATCCTCTGTCTGGAGACCCTGTGATGATCAAGTCCCGTGCTGCCGTAGCCTTCGAGGCCAAGAAACCCCTGGAAATCGTCGAAGTCGACGTGGCCATGCCCAAGGCCGGCGAAGTGCTGCTGCGCGTGGTCGCCAGCGGTGTTTGCCACACCGACGCCTACACCTTGTCCGGCGCTGACCCGGAAGGCATCTTCCCGTCGATCCTGGGTCATGAAGGCGGTGCGATCGTCGAAGCAGTGGGCGAGGGCGTGACCTCGGTGGCGGTGGGCGATCACGTGATCCCGCTGTATACGCCCGAATGCGGCAAGTGCAAGTTCTGCCTCTCGGGCAAGACCAACCTGTGCCAGGCCATCCGTGCCACCCAGGGCAAGGGCTTGATGCCGGACGGCACCACTCGCTTCTCGTACAAAGGCCAGCAGCTGTTCCACTACATGGGCACCTCGACCTTCTCCGAGTACACCGTGCTTCCGGAAATTTCCGTGGCCAGGATCCAGAAGGAAGCGCCGCTGGAGAAGGTCTGCCTGCTCGGCTGCGGCGTCACCACCGGGATCGGCGCCGTGCTCAACACCGCCAAGGTCAAGCCCGGTGACACCGTGGCCATCTTCGGCCTCGGCGGCATCGGCCTGTCGGCAGTGATCGGCGCAGTCAAGACCAAGGCCTCGCGCATCATCGCCATCGATATCAACCCGGCCAAGTTCGAGATCGCCCGCCAGCTGGGTGCCACCGACTGCATCAACCCGAAAGACTACGACCGCCCGATCCAGGAAGTGATCGTCGACCTTACCGACGGTGGCGTGGACTTCTCTTTCGAGTGCATCGGCAATGTGCAACTGATGCGCGCGGCCCTGGAATGCTGTCACAAAGGCTGGGGCGAGTCGGTGATCATCGGTGTCGCCGGTGCTGGCCAGGAAATCGCCACCCGTCCGTTCCAGCTGGTGACGGGCCGTGTCTGGCGTGGTTCGGCATTCGGCGGCGTACGTGGCCGCAGCGAACTGCCAAGCTACGTGGACATGGCCGAGAAGGGCGAGATCCCGCTGGACACCTTCATCACCCACACCATGGGCCTGGAAGACATCAACAAGGCCTTCGACCTGATGCACGAAGGCAAGAGCATCCGCAGCGTGATCCACTTCTGAGGTGAGCCATGAGCCTGGATAACATCTCCTGCCAGAAGAGCTTCGGCGGCTGGCACAAGCGTTACCGGCATCACTCCAAGGTGCTGGGCTGCGACATGGTGTTCGCCGTCTACCTGCCGCCGCAGGCCGAGCAGGGCGAGAAGCTGCCGGTGCTGTACTGGCTCAGCGGCCTCACCTGCACCGACGAGAACTTCATGCAGAAGGCCGGCGCCCAGCGCCTGGCTGCCGAGCTCGGCCTGATCATCGTCGCCCCCGACACCAGCCCGCGTGGCGAGCAGGTGCCAAGCGACCCTGAAGGCGCCTGGGACTTCGGCCTCGGCGCAGGGTTCTACCTCAATGCCACCCAGCAGCCTTGGGCGCAGCATTACCGCATGCACGACTATGTCGTGCAGGAGCTGCCGGCACTGATCGAGGCGCACTTCCCGGCGTCCGACCAGCGCAGCATCAGTGGCCACTCCATGGGTGGCCATGGCGCGCTGGTATGTGCCTTGCGCAACCCAGGGCGCTATCGCTCGGTGTCGGCGTTCTCGCCGATCAGCAACCCGATGGATTGCCCATGGGGCGAAAAGGCCTTCAGCCGCTACCTGGGTGAAGATCGTGCGCGCTGGCGCGAGTGGGATGCCAGTGTGCTGCTGGCGGAAACCGCTGCAGGCGAATGCCCGCCGTTGCTGGTGGACCAGGGCGACCGGGATGACTTCCTCGAAAAGCAGCTCAAGCCTGAAACGCTGGAGCAGGCCGCACGCAAAGGGGGGCATGCGCTGACCCTGCGCCTGCAGCCTGGCTATGACCACAGCTACTTCTTCATCGCCAGCTTCATCGATGAGCACCTGCGCCATCACGCGATGGCACTCGGACGGCTGTAGGAGCGGCCTTGTGTCGCGAATGGGCCGCAAAGCGGCCCCGGGATTTCGGCGCCACCGCTTCAGTCGCTGGGGCTGCTGCGCAGCCCTTTCGCGACGCAAGGCCGCTCCTACATGACGGCCCCAATAGCGTCCAAAGCAGGTAGAATCACGCCCTGACTCAATCAGGGCGTTTTTCTATGCGTATTGGCCACGGCTACGATGTGCACCGTTTCTGCGACGGTGATTTCATTACCCTGGGTGGGGTGCGTATCCCTCACAAATACGGCCTCCTGGCCCATTCCGACGGTGACGTGCTGCTGCACGCCTTGAGCGATGCCTTGCTCGGTGCTGCGGCGCTGGGCGACATCGGCAAGCACTTCCCGGATACCGACCCCCAATTCAAGGGCGCTGACAGCCGCGTGTTGCTGCGTCATGTGGTCGCTATCGTCAAGGCCAAGGGCTGGAAGGTCGGCAATGTCGACGCCACCATCGTCGCCCAGGCGCCGAAAATGGCTCCGCATATCGAAACCATGCGCCAGTTGATTGCCGAAGACCTGCAGGTCGAACTCGACCAGGTCAACGTCAAGGCCACCACCACCGAGAAGCTTGGTTTCACCGGTCGCGAGGAGGGCATCGCCGTGCATGCGGTCGCCCTGCTGCTGCCAGCATGACCGAACTGGACCTGCTGGGCCCGCGCGCGTCGGGTGAATCATTGGGCAGCGCAGTGCTCAAAGCCGTCGCCGAAGACTTCCAGGTCGACGAGGTGCTGGACATACCGCTGTCCGGCCAGGGCGAGCACCTGTGGCTGTGGGTAGAGAAGCGTGACCTCAACACCGAAGAAGCCGCGCGCCGCCTGGCCCGTGCTGCTGGTGTACCGGTGCGTGCCATCAGCTATGCCGGCCTCAAGGACCGCCAGGCCCTGACCCGCCAGTGGTTCAGCCTGCACCTGCCGGGCAAGGCCGACCCGGACCTGTCGCGGGCCGAAGACGACAGCCTGCGCGTATTGAAGCAAGTGCGCCACCAGCGCAAGCTGCAGCGCGGCGCTCATTCGGCGAACGGCTTCACCCTGCGCCTGACCGCCCTGGCAGCCGACCACCAGGCCCTTGATGCACGCCTGCAACAGCTCAAGGTGCAGGGCGTACCGAACTACTTTGGCAGCCAGCGTTTCGGCTACGGCGGTGGCAATGTCCACGATGCTCAGGACTGGGCATCGCGCAAGGCCCTGCCAGAGCAGCGCAACGTGCGTTCGCGCCTGCTTTCGGCAGCACGCAGCTACGTGTTCAACCAGGTGCTGGCGGCGCGAGTCGCCGATGGCAGCTGGCAACGCGCTCAGGTCGGGGATCTGTTGGCATTCACCGACAGCCGTAGTTTCTTTCTGGCGGGTGAGCAGGAGTGTTCTGATCCTCGCCTGGCAATACTTGACTTGCATCCCACCGGCCCGATGTGGGGAGAAGGGCCGTCGCCCGCAACCGGTGCGACTTTCGAGCGGGAAGCGGCGATCGGCGAGCAGCACCTGGCGCTATGCCAATGGCTGGCATATGCGGGCATGAGTCACGAACGGCGCATCCTGCGGCTCCCTATTGGCGGCCTGACGTGGCATTATCCCGAGCCTGATATCCTGCAACTGGAATTCGTCCTTCCGGCCGGATGCTTCGCCACCGTGGTGGTGCGCGAACTCGTCGATCTGGTGCCGGCAGGGCAGACGGACAGCCCATGCGTATTCTGATTTCGAATGACGACGGTGTTACGGCACCTGGCCTCGCCGCGCTCCACGGTGCGCTGGCGGATTATGCCGAGTGCGTGGTGATCGCCCCGGATCAAGACAAGAGCGGCGCCGGCAGTTCGCTGACGCTGGACCGGCCGCTGCACCCGCAGACCCTGTCCAACGGCTTCATCAGCCTCAACGGCACGCCGACCGACTGTGTGCACCTGGGGCTCAATGGGTTGTTGCCCGAGCCGGTTGATCTGGTGGTTTCGGGCATCAACCTGGGGGCCAACCTGGGTGATGACGTGATCTATTCCGGCACGGTGGCCGCCGCGCTGGAGGGCCGCTTCCTGGGCGGTACCTCGCTGGCGTTCTCGCTGTTGTCGCGCCAGCCCGACAACCTGCCGACTGCTGCCCACATCGCCCGGCGCCTGGTCGAGGCACTGCCACGCCTGCAATTGCCGCCGCGCACCGTGCTCAACGTCAACATCCCCAATCTGCCGCTGGAGCACATCCGCGGCATCCAGCTGACCCGCCTCGGCCATCGGGCGCGGGCGGCGGCACCGACCAAGGTCGTCAACCCGCGCGGCAAGGAAGGCTACTGGATCGCCGTGGCCGGCGATGCCGAGGACGGTGGGCCTGGCACCGATTTCCATGCGGTCATGCAAGGCTATGTGTCGATAACGCCCTTGCAGCTGGACCGCACGTTCAACGATGCCTTCGAACAGCTCGACGGCTGGCTGGAGGGCCTGCTCTGATGCGTGAACAGGACGATCTGCAGCGCCGTGGCGGTATCGGCATGACCTCTCAGCGCACCCGCGAGCGGCTGATCCAGCGCCTCTACGAGGAAGGCGTGTCGAACGCCAAGGTGCTCGAGGTGATTCGCCGTACCCCGCGCCATCTGTTCGTAGACGAGGCGCTGGCGCATCGGGCATATGAAGACACGGCGCTGCCGATCGGGCACAACCAGACCATCTCCCAGCCGTTCATGGTGGCGCACATGAGCGAGCTGCTGCTGGAAGCCGGGCCGTTAGACAAGGTGCTGGAGATCGGCACCGGTTCCGGCTATCAGACCGCGATCCTGGCCCAGCTGGTCGAGCGGGTGTTCTCGGTGGAACGGATCAAGGTGCTGCAGGATCGAGCCAAGGAGCGCCTGGTCGAACTCAACCTGCGTAACGTGGTGTTTCGCTGGGGGGATGGCTGTGACGGCTGGCAGGCGTTGGCGCCCTACAATGGCATCATCGTCACGGCAGTGGCGGCGGAAGTGCCGCAGGCGCTGCTCGATCAGCTGGCGCCGGGCGGGCGCATGGTGATCCCGGTAGGCCAGGCCGGTGAGGTGCAGCAGTTGATGCTGATCGTGCGCGAAGAGCACGGTTTCTCCCGTCGCGTCCTGGGCGCGGTCCGGTTCGTGCCGCTGCTCAACGGCCCACTGGCCTGAAGCGCCGGGAATATTTGCAGCAGCAACGAATTCTTGCGGCACGGCCCTGTCTATCTGGCGGGGCCAGAGCCCTGCCAATGTCGTGTGGCTTGGTTATAATTGCAACAATATTGCATTTCTTTTCGTCTTATCGATTTTCGGCACCATGAGGGGAGCGCGGGTGGGGCACACAGTCATTCGGCAGCGCAAGGATCGGTCGGCTTTCAAGCTTCTGCTGATTGCACTGGCCATGGGCACCTTGCTGACAGGTTGCTCCAGCACCAGCAGCAGTTCCAGCGGTGCGCGCGTGGTCGATCGAAACGCTGCAGCGCCCAAGCGGCCGGCCGTGACGTCGGGGCAGTACGTGGTCAAGCCTGGCGATACGCTGTTCTCCATCGCCTTCCGCTATGGATGGGACTACAAGGAGCTGGCGGCACGTAACGGCATTGCCGCGCCTTACACCATTCGCCCGGGCCAGGCCATTCGTTTCAGCAGCGGCTCCTCCGGCAGCAGTACCGTGGTCTCCAGCCCGTCCTCATCGAGCCGGACAACGGTCATTCGTCGCCCTGCCGGGACACCTATCAGCCCCGCTGGAAACGGCGGAAAGTCGACGCCAACAACCCCCGCCACGCCTGCTCCGGTGGTTACCACGGTGCCCGCCGCAGAGCGTGCGGTGGGGAACTGGACGTGGCCGGCCAATGGCGTGCTGATTGGAAAATTTGCTTCAAACGGTAGTTTGAATAAAGGCATTGATATCGCCGGTGATTTGGGACAGCCTGTTTTTGCTGCGTCTGATGGTACGGTGGTCTACGCCGGGAGTGGCTTGAGGGGCTACGGCGAACTGATCATCATCAAGCACAGCGACACCTACGTCAGTGCCTACGGTCACAACCGCAGGCTGTTGGTTCGGGAGGGGCAGCAGGTCAAAGCAGGGCAGTCGATTGCTGAAATGGGGTCTACGGGCACAGATCGGGTGAAGCTGCATTTCGAGATTCGCCGCCAGGGCAAACCCGTCGATCCGCTCCAGTTCCTGCCACGCCGTTGATCGTTGTACCCCGGCCTGTTCCTTGGATGTAGAGGGGACAGGCTCCTGCGATGCCAGGGAGACAGGCGCCGCAAGAGTCTGAGTTCGAACTCAGCAAAGGACTATAACAATGGCTCTCAGTAAAGAAGCGCCGGAGTTTGACATCGACGATGACGTCCTCCTCATGGAGACGGGCATCGTTTTGGAAACGGATGTGGTGTCAGACGAACCTGCTGTACCTTCGGTTCGGACCAGAGCGAAATCGGGCTCTTCGCTCAAGCAACACAAGTACATCGATTACAGCCGGGCGCTCGATGCCACCCAGCTGTATCTCAACGAGATCGGATTCTCGCCTCTGCTTTCGCCGGAAGAAGAAGTGCACTTTGCGCGCCTGTCGCAAAAGGGTGACCCTGCCGGCCGCAAGCGCATGATCGAAAGCAACCTGCGCCTCGTGGTGAAAATCGCCCGCCGTTACGTCAATCGTGGTCTGTCACTGCTCGACCTGATCGAGGAGGGCAACCTGGGCCTGATCCGCGCGGTGGAGAAGTTCGACCCGGAACGCGGCTTCCGCTTTTCGACCTACGCGACCTGGTGGATCCGTCAGACCATCGAGCGGGCGATCATGAACCAGACCCGCACCATCCGCCTGCCGATCCATGTGGTCAAGGAGCTCAACGTCTACCTGCGTGCCGCGCGGGAACTGACCCAGAAGCTCGACCACGAGCCTTCGCCCGAAGAAATCGCCACTCTGCTGGAAAAGCCGGTCGCCGAGGTCAAGCGCATGCTGGGCCTGAACGAGCGAGTGTCTTCGGTGGACGTGTCGCTCGGCCCGGACTCGGACAAGACCCTGCTCGATACGCTGACCGACGACCGCCCGACCGATCCGTGCGAATTGCTGCAGGATGACGACCTGTCGCAAAGCATCGATCAGTGGTTGGGTGAGCTGACCGACAAGCAGCGTGAGGTGGTGGTGCGCCGCTTCGGCCTGCGTGGGCATGAGAGCAGCACCCTCGAAGATGTTGGCCTGGAGATCGGCCTGACCCGTGAACGCGTGCGGCAGATTCAGGTGGAGGGGCTTAAGCGCCTGCGGGAGATCCTTGAGAAGAACGGGCTTTCCAGCGAGTCGCTGTTCCAGTAAGACAGGTTTCACCGCATCTGAAGCGCCCCGATCACCTCGGGGCGTTTTTGCATTCAAGATTGAGCCAGCCTGTTCCGGCCTCTTTGCGGGTAAACCCGCTGCCACTGATTTTGCAAAGTCTTCAGGTCTCGCACTCCCTTTGTGGGAGCGGGTTTACCCGCGAAGAGGCCGGAACAGACTGGCGGTAATCCGGAGCCGAGCAATATGTACGGCGCTACCCTTGATGCATGGCGTGTAAGCCTTTGCTTACTCTTTATGTAAGCCATCAGTGTAAATGCCAGTAAATCAAAGCCGTTTTCACATCAGGTTTTTTCGTAACCATCTGAAATTCATGATTTTTTTGGCTATGTGGAAATGTGTCCCCAGTAATATCCTGAGATATCTGGCAGTTGCCCGGCTTGGGGAACTCGCTAGTATTCGAACTGTGCACACGGACATGCACAGGCTTTCAGGAAGAAAGCCAAGGACATCGCAAGAAGCGATTTCATCAGGACGATGTTTGGGACAAGCAGGGACTACGGAAAAAATGTGGGCGGGTCAAACCGCCCCTTTTTTTCGCCTGCAGAAAATGAAAAAAGGCCCATTGCGGGCCTTTTTCGTGTCCGGGCGCTTAGCGCTCCAGAGCGTCGATCTTGCCAGGCTTGCCATCCCATTCTTCTGCGTCGGGCAGGGCGTCCTTACGCTCGGTGATGTTTGGCCAGATTTCTGCCAGCTCGGCGTTGAGCTCGATGAAGTTTTCCATGCCTGCGGGGATCTCGTCTTCAGAGAAGATCGCCTGGGCCGGGCATTCAGGCTCGCACAGTGCACAGTCAATGCACTCGTCCGGGTGAATCACCAGGAAGTTCGGGCCTTCGTAGAAGCAGTCCACCGGACAGACTTCCACGCAGTCGGTGTATTTGCATTTGATGCAGTTGTCGGTGACGACGAAGGTCATTTCTAGTTCTCTCCTCAGGCGACGGCGGCGGCCCTTCCTCTCAGGGCCGCGCGGTTTACGGGCATGTGGCTGCAGGCCAGGCTAATAGCCTGCAGCACCAGCAAACCGCGGCGGATTCTACCAGCTTGTAGTGGGCGCCGTTATAACAGGTTCTTTAGTTGATATAGCGTTTCGATAGCTTGACGCGGGGTCATGTCGTCCAGGTCCAGCTTGCCCAGCTTCTCGATGGCCGGGTGTGGCAGGCTGGCGAACAGGTCGCTCTGGTGCGGGACTTGCGGCTCGTCCTTGGCCTTTTTGCTCAGCGGGGCTTCATGGGGCAGGCTGGTGGTTTCCAGCCGGCCCAAATGCTCGCGTGCGCGCAGGATCACTGGCGCCGGCACGCCCGCCAGCTGCGCCACGGCCAGGCCGTAGCTCTGACTGGCCGGGCCAGGCAGCACGTGGTGCAGGAAGACGATACGCTCGTTGTGCTCGGTGGCATTCAGGTGCACGTTGGCCACCAGTGGTTCACTCTCCGGCAGCACGGTCAGTTCGAAGTAGTGGGTGGCGAACAGGGTGTAGGCACGCAGTTCGGCCAGGCGCTCGGCTGCAGCCCAAGCCAGCGACAGGCCGTCGAAGGTGCTGGTGCCGCGGCCGACTTCGTCCATCAGCACCAGGCTGCGGTCGGTGGCGTTGTGCAGGATGTTGGCGGTTTCGCTCATCTCGACCATGAACGTCGAACGCCCACCGGCCAGGTCGTCGCTGGAGCCGATACGGGTGAAAATGCGATCGACCAGTGACAGCTCGCAGCTGGCGGCCGGAACGAAACTGCCGATGTGCGCCATCAGCACGATCAGGGCGGTCTGGCGCATGTAGGTGGACTTACCACCCATGTTCGGGCCAGTGATGATCAGCATGCGCGTGCTGTTGTCCAGGCTCAGGTCGTTGGCCACGAACGGCGTGGTCAGCACCTGCTCGACCACCGGGTGGCGGCCTTGCTCGATGCGCAGGCACGGCTCGTCGGTGAAGCGCGGGCAGTTCAGGTCGAGGTTCAGCGCACGTTCGGCAAGGTTGCTCAGCACGTCGACCTCGGCCAGCGCGGCGGCGCTGTCCTGTAGCGGAGCCAGGTGGCTGATCAAGGTTTCCAGCAGCGCGTCGTAGAGCATCTTTTCGCGCGCCAGGGCACGGCTCTTGGCCGATAGCGCCTTGTCCTCGAAGGCCTTGAGTTCGGGCGTGATGAAACGCTCGGCGCCTTTGAGGGTCTGGCGGCGGATGTAGTCGCCCGGTGCCTGCTCGGCCTGCTTGGTCGGCAGCTCGATGAAGTAGCCGTGCACACGGTTGTAGCCGACCTTGAGGTTGGCAAGGCCGGTGCGGGCCTTCTCGCGGGTTTCCAGGTCGATGAGGAACTGCCCGGCGTTCTCGCTGATCGCCAGCAGCTCGTCCAGCTCACTGTCGTAGCCGGCCTTGAGCACGCCGCCATCACGGATGACCGCTGGCGGGTTGTCGATGATCGCGCGCTCCAGCAGGCTGGCCAGCTCCGGGTAGGTGCCGGTGATGGCGGCCAGGCGTGCCAGGTGCGGTGCTTCCAGTTCGCTCATGGCGTTCTGCAGTTCGGGCAAGGCAGCGAGAGCATCGCGCAGGCGCGCCAGGTCTCGCGGTCGGGCATTGCGCAGGCCGATACGGGCCAGGATGCGCTCGATATCGCCGATTTCCTTGAGCTGCGGCTGCAGCTTTTCGAAGCGGTAGCCGTCGAGCAGGCAGCGGATCGAGTCCTGGCGTGCCTGCAGCACTTTGAGGTCGCGCAGCGGGCGGTTCAGCCAACGCGTCAAGAGGCGGCTGGCCATGGCGGTCTGGCAGCGGTCGATCACCGATTGCAGGGTGTTGTCGCGGCCACCGGCCAGGTTGATGTCCAGCTCCAGGTTACGGCGGCTGGCACCGTCGAGGATCACCGTGTCGTCCAGGCGCTCGTGGCGCAGGCTGCGCAGGTGCGGCAGGGCCGTGCGCTGGGTTTCCTTGGCGTAGGTCAGCAGGCAACCGGCGGCACCGATGGCCAGGGTCAGTTTGTCACAGCCAAAGCCTTTGAGATCCTTGGTCGCGAACTGCTGGCACAAGGCTTTGCGCGCCGAATCTCGGTCAAAGTCCCACGGCGCGCGGCGACGGGCACCCGGGCGCTTCTCGGCGGGCAGGTCGCGTGGCCAGTCGTCGGGGATCAGCAGCTCCACCGGGTTCAGGCGCTCGAGCTCGGCCAGCAGGTTTTCCCAGCCTTTTATCTCTTGGACGCTGAAGTTGCCGCTGGTGATGTCCAGTACCGCCAGGCCGAACAGGCGTTCGTCGCCGAGCAGGGCGGCAATCAGGTTGTCGCGGCGCTCGTCGAGCAAGGCCTCGTCACTGACCGTGCCGGGGGTGATGATACGCACCACCTGGCGTTCCACCGGGCCCTTGCTGGTGGCCGGGTCGCCGATCTGCTCGCAGATCACCACCGACTCGCCAAGCTTGACCAGCTTGGCCAGATAGCCCTCCAGCGAATGGAACGGAATCCCGCACATGGGGATCGACTGGCCGGCCGACTGACCGCGCGCGGTCAGGGTGATGTCCAGCAGCTTCGCGGCTTTCTTCGCATCTTCGTAGAAGATTTCGTAGAAGTCGCCCATGCGGTAGAACATCAGCTGGTCCGGGTGCTGGTTTTTCAGCTT
Source organism: Pseudomonas sp. 382 (assembly GCF_002759075.1). Taxonomy (NCBI): domain Bacteria; kingdom Pseudomonadati; phylum Pseudomonadota; class Gammaproteobacteria; order Pseudomonadales; family Pseudomonadaceae; genus Pseudomonas; species Pseudomonas sp. 382. The sequence goes on along the minus strand of NZ_PEMX01000012.1, from coordinate 114,717 downwards.
CCAGTACTGCTGCATCATCGGTGTGTGTGCGGAAAGATCAGACATTCGGGGCCTTACAGCGGGTGATCTGGTTGGCGATTGTGAAACCGGCAATGGTACAGGCTTTTTCGCCGAGTTGCAGGCGAGGCGCGCGGCAAGCAGTGTGGTTAAGCGCCGCGCACTTCCCTACAATGCCCCCCCTTTGCAGCGCGATTCCTGAATTTCACGATGAATGTTTCCAGCACGGTCTCTTTTGCCAAACAGCAGCTGATCTACCTACTTTATGGTGAGCGGCGGATCTACCAGCTGGAGGCGAAGCTGAGCATCCTCACTGCGCTGGCGCGCAACAAGCCTGGGGAGCTGCCGACCATTCGCGTGCTGACCGACCAGCCACAGGCCTTCGATGGCTGGCCGGTGGAAGTGATCACTCTTGAGGCTGAACAGCTCCAGGCCTGGAGCGGCGACGGTGGCTATATTCACCGCCGCAAGGCATGCGCAATCGCCCATGCTGCGCCGTGGGCAGAAAAGACCATCTTCATCGATACCGATACGGTGTTCCTGCAGTCACCGATGCAGTTGTTCCAGCAGGTCGATGCTCGCCAGTTCCTGGTGGATGAAATCGAGATGAGCTGGCTAGAGGCTTCACGCGCCAACTACTACGCAAGTTTCACCCAGGCGCTGACCGACTGCGGGGACGCGCCGGCAAGCGACTTGCGGCTTTGTAACAGCGGAGTACTGGGCTTTTCCCTGGAAAACGCCGGTATCGCCGAGCGTGCCGTGCATCGCATAGACGCCTGGACGCCTTATGCTGCTACCCTGCATACCATTGAGCAGATCGCCTTTTCATTCGAGCTACATGGCAGGCAGATCAACCAGGCGCGGGGCGTCATCAGCCACTACTTCGCGATGAAGCCGTTTATTCATGCCGTTCTTGAAGTCTTCTTCGCGCGCTATGGTGATCGCTTCGATGCGCGCATGCTCGAGCTGGCGTTGCAGGTGCCGGTGCGAAGGCCAGAACCCTCGTGGTTCGATCGCCTTATCGCCAAGTGGAGTCTCAAGCGGCTACCGCCAGAAATGCGTGGCATCGGCCGCAAGCTGCTGTACGGCAGTTTCATCGGCAACGACGAGTATCAACAGGCATGCAAGGTGATCTGGTGGCGCTCGGCGGTCGAGGACATGCGCCGGCTGGGTGGTTGCGACTGGTCGACCGGTTGGCCCCGGGGCTTGCCACGTCTGCCAGAGACCGACGAGCAAGTGGTCATGGCAATGGCTCGTGAAAGCCTCGAGGTGTGCTGAACGCTGCATTGCATTCACTGCCTTATGCCTGCATTATGCACGCTATGCAAAAACGCAACGTAGCCTCCGTACTCAGAGAACTGCTCGACCGCCACGGCCTGTCCCCGACGGAGCTGTACCGGCGCACGGGTGTCCCTCAATCCACCTTGTCGCGGATTCTCGGCGGCAAGATCGTCGACCCTTCCGACAAGCACGTGTCGAAGATCGCCGAATACTTCGGCGTGAGCACCGAACAGTTGCGCGGTCGTGCCGAGCTTGGCGAGTCGCGCGAAGCCGCGCTGCCGGCCCACGGCCACGCGGACCTCAGCGACATCAGCCTGTGGGACGATGAAACCCCCGTCGAGGATGACGAGGTGTCGGTACCTTTCCTTCGTGAGGTCGAATTGGCAGCAGGATCAGGAAGATTCGTCATCGAAGAGAGCGAGCGTGCGCGGCTGCGTTTCGGCAAGCGCAGCCTGCGTCACAATGGTGTGCAGTTCGACCAGGCCAAGTGTGTGACCGTGCGTGGCAACAGCATGCTGCCTGTGCTGCGGGACGGGGCGACGGTCGGGGTGAATACCGGCAAATGTTCGATTGGCGACATCATCGATGGTGATCTCTACGCCATCAACCATAATGGCCAGCTGCGGGTGAAGCAGGTCTACCGCCTGCCTACCGGCATCCGCCTGCGCAGTTTCAACCGCGATGAGCATCCCGACGAGGATTACAGCTTCCAGCAGATGCAGGACGAGCAGATCAGCCTGCTTGGGCATGTATTCTGGTGGGGCATGTACGCTCGCTGACAGTCTCACTGCCAAACAAACCCGCTTCGGCGGGTTTTTTTTCGTCTGCAGAAAAGCCCTACAAACCAGGCCGCGCATGGCCTGCATGCATATCAGCAAAAATCAATGCATAGGAAAGTGAAGAAATGCATTGACTGCATATGCATGAATGCATAGCCTGTGTCTCAAGCCGGACGGAAACCGGTTGTTACACAGGCAGCGATGGACAGGCCTCAACTGTCCAGAGGGTTGGCAACTGGCCCGGGTGTGCAGCGTAAAGCACCACGAACAGTTATCCGGCGGGCAGGCGGCCGCGGTCGGAGTCACCAATTTGTAGCGGAACCGCGCGGCGTCACCAGTCGTGTCCGGCGGTTCGACAACGCATTACTGAAAGGCCTGCGAGCCGGGCCTTTTGGAATGCCGAGACTTTTGAAAGAGACAGAGTACCCACAACCCGCCTGCTGGCCTCCGCCAACAGGCATAACACAGGAGACAGGACAGTGACGAACGAGCAACAAGCGTTGCTGGAAATGCCGCTCTGGCTGGTAATCGTCCTGGCATTGCTGGGGGGCCTCAGCGGAGAGATGTGGCGGGCTGACAAGGCCGGTGCCACGGGCTGGTCGCTGCTGCGACGGCTGGCGCTGCGCTCCGGGGCCTGCATGGTCTGCGGCGTGTCGACGGTGATGCTGCTGTATGCCGGTGGCCTGTCGATCTGGGCGGCCAGTGCATTGGGCTGCATGACTGCGGTTGACGGCGCCGATGTCGCCATGCGCCTCTACGAACGCTGGGCGATCCGGCGCCTGGGCTTGCGCGACAGTACGCGAGCCGACGAGCGATAAGGAGAATATGCATGAGCGAACTGGCCACTTTGCATGCGGCCGTGACCGCAACCATTCGTGAGGCAATGCCGGAGTTGGCCTCGGTCGATGCCTATACCGCTGTAGGAAATGCCCCGGAACGACCGGCACTGCGCCACGGCATCGTGCAAATGACGGCAGATGCAGCGCCGCGCGATGGCCGCTCGGTGTTGATCGCCACCTTCGAGGCCGACATCACCGCCGACAGCGCCAACCCGCAAGCGCGCCTGCAGGGCAGCCTGCTCGCCGCACAACTGATGGACCTGCTGCGCCAGCAGCATTGGGCACTGGACTTCGTCGAGGCCAGCCGCAACGTGCAGGCGCAGTTCGAGGGCAGCGCCTGGACCGTGCGCTGGGACCAGCCGGTGCTGCTTGGCGAGGCCCGCTGGAACTGGCCGGACCAGCCTCCCGGTAGCCTGGTGCTGGGTTTCGCGCCGGAAGTCGGGGTGGGCAATGAAGCGCAGTACATCGCCCCCGAGGAGCTGTCATGAGCTATGTCAGCGCCATGCATGACCGCATGCTGGCCTGCCTGGTCATTCCCTGCCGGGTGGTGGCGGTTGACCTTGCCGCCGCCCGGGTGCGGGTGTCGGACGGCAGCGGCTGGACCAGCGCCTGGCTGCGCTGGCACGCCCAGGCGGCCGGCCAGGCGCAGCACTGGCGAGCCCCCAGCCTGGGCGAGCAGGGCGTGTTGCTCAGCCCCAGCTGCGAGCCGGCCCAGGGCACCTTCCTGCCAGGGCTTTATGGCAATGCCGGCAGTGCGCCGGACACCCGCGCGCATGTCGAGGTCTGGCGTTTCGCCGATGGCGGTTCGCTCAGCTACGACTGGCAGGCCAGCCACTACGACATCGAACTACCTGGCGGCAGCGCGACGATCAAGGTCGGCGCCAGCACCGTGCAGGTCAGTGAAGCGGCGATCAGCCTGCAGGCGGCAGCGATACATCTCACAGGCAATGTCACGGTCGACGGCCCACTGCAGGTGAGCGGCGACATCAATGGCGGTGGGCGGATCATCGACACCGCCGGCAATACGGCCAACCACAAACATTGAATCAAGCCCGCGCATGCGGGCTTTTTCATAACAGGAGAATGCCATGCATACCCATGAACAGGGCGGTGCACCATGATCGGCATGGACCGCCGCACCGGCCAGCCGCTGGCCGGCATCGATCATTTGCGCCAGTCCATTGAAGACATCCTGACCACGCCGCTGGGCAGCCGGCGCATGCGCCCTGAATACGGCAGCCAGCTGCGGCGTTTCGTCGACTTGCCGGTCAACGAGGGCTGGAAGAGTGCCGTGCAGGCCGAAGTGGCTCGCGCACTGGGCCGTTGGGAGCCCCGTTTGCAACTGGATCGGGTCAAGGTCGTCGCCGTGCTCGATGGCCAGGTCAGCCTGGCCTTGAAGGGTCGCTACCTGGGCGATGAAGCGTTGCTGGAGGTGCGTGTATGAGCCAGGTCGACCTGTCACAACTGCCAGCTCCGCAACTGTTGGAGGACCTCGACTACGAAGCCCTCTATCAGGCCGATCTGCAGACCTTTCGCGAATACCTGGGCGACGGCTGGACCGTCAGCCTGGAGAGCGATCCGGTCACCAAACTGCTCGAGGTCGGCGCCTATCGCAAGCTGCTCAACCGGGCCCGTATCAACGACGCTGCCAAGGCGTTGCTGTTGGCCTACGCCCAAGGCAGTGACCTGGACCAACTGGCGGCCAACGTCAGCCTGCAGCGCCTGGTGATCCAGGCCGAGGACCTGGCCAGCGTGCCGCCCGTCGAGGCCTTGCTGGAGTCCGACGATGCCCTGCGTGAGCGGGTTCAACTGGTCTACGAAGGCCTGACCACGGCCGGTCCACGCAACAGTTACATCCTGCACGCCCGCAACGCTTCGGGGCAGGTGGCTGACGCCACCGCCGAAAGCCCGTCGCCGGCGGTGGTGGATGTCACCGTGCTGGGGCTGGAGGGCTATGGCCAGGCCAGTGCCGAGCTGCTGGCGCAGGTGGCCAGCTACCTTAATGACGACGACATCCGCCCGGTCGCCGATCGGGTCAATGTGCGCAGCGCCGAAATCCTGCCTTATCGCATCGATGCCGTGCTGTACCTGGCCGACAGCGGTCCTGAGTACGAGGCGATCCTCACCGAGTGCCAGCGCCGTCTCGAGGCCTGGATCAATCCACGTCGTCGCTTGGGCGTGGAAGTGGCCCGCTCGGGCATCGATGCCCAGCTGCATATCGACGGTGTCAGCCGGGTCGAGTTGAGCGGATGGACCGACATCCGCCCAAGCAAGGCGCAGGCGGCCTGGTGCGCGGGCTACACGCTCAAGCGGGGTGGCTGACATGCAGAGCTTGTTGCCGCTCAATCGCACAGCGCTGGAGCGAGCCATCGAAGTGGCGGCCGATGAGGACCTGAGAGTCAGCCTGCGCCGTCTCTACAGCCCGGACAGCTGCCCCGCGCACCTGCTTTATCACCTGGCCTGGGCCTGGTCGGTGGACCGCTGGGAAGACAGCTGGAGCGACGAGATCAAGCGTTCGGTGATCCGCGCTGCGTTCTTCGTCCACGCCCACAAGGGCACCCTCGGTGCGCTCAGGCGGGTGGTGGAACCGTTCGGCTACCTGATCGAGGTGGAGGAGTGGTGGCAAACCACGCCCCCCGCACAGGCGGGCACCTTTGCCCTGAAGATCGGCGTTTCCGATGCGGGCATCAGCGAGAGCACCTACCAGGAACTGTCGTCGCTGATCGACGACGCCCGGCCCGTCAGCCGCCACCTGACCGGGTTGGTGATCAGCCTCGAAAGCCGAGGCGCCCTTCATGTCGGCTGCGCAATCCAGGACGGTGACGAACTGGACATCTACCCACCGACGCCACGTGACATCGAGATCACCGGCGTCGTTGGGCGGGGGGGCCGCGAACATACAATCGATACCTTGGACATTGCACATGGTTGACCAGACTTCTCAGTTCTACGCCATCCTCACCAATGTGGGGGCGGCGAAACAGGCCAATGCCGATGCCTTGGGCGTTGCCTGGAAAATCACCCAGATGGGCGTAGGCGACGCCAACGGCACCGACCCCACCCCCAACGCCACCCAGACCAGCCTGATCAACGAATGGCGCCGCGCGCCGTTGAACCAGCTGAAGGTGGATGACAAGAACAGCGCGATCATCATTGCCGAGCAGGTCATTCCGGCGGATGTCGGCGGCAAGTGGATCCGCGAGATCGCGCTTTATGATGCCGATGGCGACATGGTGGCTGTGGCCAACTGTGCGCCGACCTATAAACCGTTACTGAGCCAGGGCTCGGGGCGTACCCAGGTGGTGCGGATGAACCTGGTGGTCAGCAGTGCCAGTAACGTGCAGTTGAAGATTGATCCGGCGGTGGTGCTGGCCACGCGTGAGTACGTTGACAGCCGGCTGGTCGAGGAAATCAGCAAGCTGGACAACAAGCAATCGGTGCGCGCGGCCACCACGGCCAATATCACCCTGTCGGGGCTGCGGACGGTCGACGGTGTTGTGCTTGCGGCCGGGGATCGGATCCTCGTCAAGAACCAAACCGAAGGTAAGGAAAACGGTTTGTATATCGTGGCAGCTGGTGCCTGGTCGCGTACTTCCGATGCGGACACCAGCGCCGAGGTAACGCCAGGGTTGGTGGTGGCGGTTGAGCAGGGCGCGACCCAAGCCGATACGATCTGGCAGTTGATTACCGATGCCCCGATTGTATTGGGCACCACGGCGCTGAGCTTCCGTGACATTACCGACGGTTTCGCCCGTCTTCTGTCGCCGGCCTTCACAGGCACGCCGACGGTGCCTACGCCGCCGCAGTTCGACGCGACGCAGAAGGTGGTCAACGCCGAGTTTCTCAAGCGAATGGGGGTGGAGTACGGCGGTTACGTGAACTACCCCGTATCGACGACCCTGACCCAGGAAGATTGCGGCAAGCTGGTCGCTTTCAGTCATCCTACGAACGCACTGGTCGCAACGCTTCCCACGGGCGGAGGTATCACGCCTGGCGTGACCGTGACGGTCCTGTGTTCTCAAGGCACGCTCACTGTGACTGCGGCAAGCGGTGATTCGATAGGCGCGATCAATGCACCAGGCAACATCGCACTGGCTCAGGGTGACACCGCTGAGTTCATCCGCAATGGCACCAACTTGTGGTACCTAATTGGCGGGTCAGTGCTGCTCAGGTATGCCGCAGTCATGCGGGGTGCGAACTGGGTTACCCCGCCCCAGTTCGACAATACCCAAAAGCTGGCCACCACCGAGTTTGTGCAGCGATCAGCGGGTAATTTCAGAGGTTCTTTCCTTTACAACACTGCTGAAACCCTGACCGCTGAACATTGCGGTAGCGATATCGAACTGTACGGGTCCGTATCACGCACCATTACCTTGCCGCTGTTGTCGGCCGTCGGCGGTAAATCCGCGATTCGGTTTATCAACTTGGCAACTGTCAATATGACAATCGCTTGCCAGGGAGCTGATGGCTTCCTGACTTCGCCAGCGTCAACGTCGATTGTCTTGGAGCCATGCGATACGGTTGAGCTGCACTCGTTTAACGGCTGGGTGATCATGGGCGGGTCTCTGGCGCTCAAGGGGGCCGGCGTAATGGCCGGTCCGAACTGGGTCACTCCGCCCAGGTTCGACAACTCCAAAAGGCTAGCCACCACCGAATTCATCAAATCTAACGGCCTGTCTCTTTCAAGGTTCAACGCTTACACCGTCAGTGCGGCGCTGCCCGCTACCGTGGCGGGCTCTGCGGTTGAGTTCTACGGGTCAACAGCTGGTCAGACATTGATGCTTCCGCTCTCGTCTGACGTGCGAAGTGCTGACGCTATCCTGCTGTTCAACTACGCGACGGTACCCGTCACTATCGCCAGGCAGGGGGCGGACCTGATCGGATCGGGTGGCGGTGGCGGGGTGGCGTCTATGACGCTCCTGCCGGGGGACAGCGTGTCGCTTCTTGCGGGCACAAACCTATGGTTCATCGTGGGTGGCACCGCCGCCAGCCAGTTCTCCGGCTCTTTCCGAGCCTCGCTTGGTGTAACTGGCTATCAAGTGCTCCCCTCCGGCCTGATCAGGCAGTGGGGGATTAGCGGTGCCGCTACTGCTGCGACTCCAAATGTTGATATCGTTTTCCCTGTTGCTTTCCCTAACGCGCTTCTGACGCTCAATGAGCACGACTACACCGGCTCAGGCGGAAACACGAGATCATTCTGGCAGTTTTCGGCACAGACCAAATCGGGGGTCCGGTGTACAAACCTGTGCGCTATCACAGGTGGAAGCCCGCCCCAGTTGCAGGCACCAACTGCCGCCCAATGCAGCTGGGAAGCCTGGGGCTATTGAGGAATACCTATGAAATTTTTTTCCAGCAGAAGTGAGAAAGCATTTTTCAGCAGCGATCTGTATGCACCTGATCAGATGCCTGACGACGCCACTGAAATCTCCTTGAAGCACTACCAAGAGCTCTTGCAGGGGCCTGCAAACAATAAGGTCATCGACTTCTCGGTGGTTCCGCCAATGCTGCGAGATCCCGAGAAGGTTTGGCCTCCAGCGACCCAGCTGGCCGCGCTGATCGATCAGAAAGTAGCGCTGATTTACGAGGGATGGACCCGCTTTCCTTCGGAGTATCAGGCAAAGGAAGCCGCTGCGCAGGCATACAAGGCGGCCGCTTACGAGGGCGAGGTCAGTGTATGGATCAGCAGCTATGCCGAGGCTGCTGGGATTGGCTGCCAGGAAGCTGCCGAGCGCATCTTGCTGCAGGCCGAAAGCCTGCGGGCGGCGCAGATCCAGCTTGGTCAGCTGCGCGTGCGCAAATTCGAGTTAAGCGCATTGCCGGATGAGCCTCGCTTGCAGTTGTACGAGTCGATCATCGTAGCGATCGACAAAGTGAATAAGGCGCTCGACCCCTTGATTTAAGGCCGTAGCGCCGACCCGAACGCCTCGCACTGACGGGGCGTTTTCTTTTCCGCGTTACCACCTGGCCCTGCACTGCGGGGCCTTTTCATACCTGGAGTAATCATGTCTGGATTCTTTCACGGCGTTACCGTAACGAACGTCGACACCGGCGCGCGCACCATCGCCCTGCCGTCGTCCTCGATCATTGGCTTGGTCGACACCTTTACCCCTGGACCTGCTGCCACGGCCAAGGCCAACGACCTGGTGCTGATCACCAGTGAGCGTGAAGCTGTCGCCGCGTTCGGCGAAAATGCCGCCATCACCAAGGCCTGCCGAGCCATCTACACCCGCGCCAAGGCGGTCATCGTCGCCTGTGGCGTGGCCAAGCTGGACGATGCCGCGGAGCAGACCGCCGCAATCATTGGCAGTGTGCAGGCCGATGGCAAACGCACTGGCCTGCAGGCGCTACTCGACGGCAAGAGCCGTTTCAACGCCCAGCCGCGTCTGCTTGCCGCACCTCGCCACAGCGCCACCCAGGCGGTCGGCACCGCGCTGGTAGCCCTGGCCGACAAGCTGCGTGGCATCGCCATCATCGACGGCCCCAACACCACCGACGAGGCAGCCCTGGACTACGCCAAGAACTTCGGCGCCAAGCGCGCCTTCCTGGTCGACCCGGGTGTGCAGTACTGGGACAACGGCGAAGAGGCGACTGTCGACGCGCCAGGCTCGGCGTGGGTGGCCGGCCTGTTCGCCTGGACCGACAGCGAATACGGCTTCTGGGCCTCGCCGTCGAACAAGGAGTTCGTCGGCATTACCGGCACTGTCCGCCCGGTGGAGTTCCTCGATGGCGACGACAGCTGCCGCGCCAACCTGCTGAACAACGCCAACATTGCCACCATCATCCGCGACGACGGCTTCCGCCTGTGGGGCAACCGCACCCTGTCCAGCGACCCGAAATGGGCTTTCGTCACCCGGGTGCGGACCATGGACATCGTCATGGACGCGATCCTCTACGGTCACAAGTGGGCGGTCGACCGCGCCATCACTGCCACCTACGTGAAGGACGTCACCGAAGGCCTGCAAGCCTTCATGCGCGACCTGAAGAACCAGGGCGCGATCATCAACTTTGAGGTCTTCGCCGACCCGGAGCTGAACACGGCCAGCCAGCTCGAGCAGGGCAAGGTGTACTGGAACATCCGCTTCACCGACGTGCCGCCTGCCGAAAACCCCAATTTCCGCGTTGAAGTCACTAACCAGTGGCTGACCGAAGTCCTCGATACCGCCGCTTAAGGAGCGCATCCACATGGCAATGATTCCCGAAACCCTGGCCAACCTGAACCTGTTCGTCGATGGCGTCAGCTTCCAGGGCGATGTACCCAGCCTGACCCTGCCCAAACTCACCCTGAAGATGGAAGAACACCGCCCAGGCGGCATGGACATGCCGGTCGAGATGGACCTGGGCATGGAGAAACAGGAAGCGGCCTTCACCACTACAGGCGTGCGCCGTGAAGCGCTGAAATTCTTCGGCCTGGCCGACGGCAGTGGTTTCAACGGCACCTTCCGCGGCGCCTTCAAGGGCCTCAAGGGCAAGATCAACCCGGTGGTGGTCACCTTGCGTGGCACCCTCAAAGAAATCGACATGGGCGACTGGAAGTCCGGCGACAAGGCCGAGATCAAGCACAGCGTCGGCCTGACCTACTACAAGCTCGAGGTCGATGGCCGCCTGATCTACGAGATCGACGCGCTGGGCATGAAGCGCGTGATCGACGGCGTCGACCAACTGGCCGCCCAGCGCGCTGCGCTTGGCCTGTAAGGAGGCGACCATGGCTCAAGCGAAAAAACAGCCGCACTGGCTGACCCTCAGTGCCGACCGTGTCACCGTGCGCCTGTCACGCCCCAGCGAAGCCAACGGCGTGCAGGTCGACAGCCTGTCGCTGCGGGCGCCGACCGTGCGCGATATCCGCAATGCCCAGGCCGGCGGCGCGGCGGATGACGAGCAGCGCGAGCTGAACCTGTTCGCGTCGCTGGCCGAAGTCGGCATCAAGGACCTCGAAGGCCTTGCCCTGAAGGACTATAGCCGTTTGCAGAGCGGCTATTTTCGCCTGGTGCAGGACGACGAACTTTGACCCGGCCCGGCAGAAGGCCGCCGCCAGGCGGCTGGCCAAGGAGCTGAACTTTTCCGCGAGCGAAATCATGACCATGTCGTACAGCGACATGGTCTGGTGGCTCGCGCCGTGACAAGGAGGAACCTATGGCGAACACACAGGTGTTCACCCTCGGGCTCGGCGTCACCGTCATCAACCCCTTGGGCCAGGCCATCGACCTGCTGCGCCGGGATGTCGAACGCCTGCGCAGGCAGGCCGACGGCACCCGGCTGGGCCGGCTCATCGGCGAGGTGATCCGCCTGGGGTTGGAGCTCGGCAAGGTACGTCAGGTCGAACGTCAGCTGGCGTTGGACCAGGAACAGCAACATGAAGACCAGATCGCCCGGCTGGGCGATGAGACCGAGGCCGTCGAGCGTTTACGTCAGCATTACCTGATGCTGGACCGGGTGATTGCCGGATTGGCCCGGTTGAAGCCGTTCAAGGCAAGCTTGATCCTCAGTATTTTTCGCGCGTCGATTTCTGTGGCGCGAGAGGAAAAGGGTGACGCAACGGACCCGCAGTCAGATGCTGCGACGCCGGGCAAAGCTGCCCCAGCTGATCCCAAGGTGTCTCTGGTCAAAGGCGCTGCAGTAGCCGCCGGGCTGGGATTGACGGCGCTGGCCGGCCGTCGTGGTGCTCACGAAGTCATTCGGCGCCAACCTCGCAATACCCAGCGAAGGATCGCCCGGGTCGCCCGCAAGGAATGGCAGGCACACCGCGTCGATGCCATCGGCAAGGTCGGCAAGGCGCTGGTTGAAGGCGAGAGTGATGAGGAAAAGGCGCAGGGCGCTGGTGCTGCGCTAGGCGAAGTCGGCGGTCGTGTGCTGGGTGCCGTGCTGGCCAGGCTGACCAAGAGCCGGCAGGCCAGAAAACATGGCGCCGAAGCCGGTGCCTATCTGGGCGACGCTTTCGGCAAGTGGGTGGGTGGCAAGCTGTATGGCTGGGTAACCCAGGCTACTGTTGCCCAACCGGACACGGGTGCGGCACCGGCCAGTCCTGACCCGCAAGCGGCAAGCGCATTGCCTGCTGAGCAAGACCAGGAACCACCGCAACTGGCTGTGGCCAGAGGCGCGGTGGTCGCCGCAGGGCTCGGGTTGACAGCGCTGGCTAGTCGTCGCGGCGCTCGAGCAGTCATGCGTCGTCAGCCCCGTAACACTCAGCGAAGGATTGCCAGGGTCGCCGGCAAGGAGTGGCAGAAACACCGTGCCGATGCCATCGGCAAGGCCGGCAAGGCGCTGGTCGAAGGTGAGAGTGGTGAAGAACAGGCACAGGTTGTCGGTGCTGCGGTCGGCGAAGTCGGCGGTCGTGTTCTGGGTGCCGTACTGGCCAGGCTGACCAAAAGTCGACTGGCCAGAAAACATGGCGCCGAAGCCGGCGCCTATCTGGGCGACGCTTTCGGCTCGCTGGTCGGTGGCAAGCTGTATGGCTGGGTGAACCAGGATGCCAAGGCTGAGCCGGATGCCGAAGTTACGCCTGACCCGGCTGCCGCGCGAACAGCAAGCGCTATTCAAGGCTCGCAAGTTCAGGCGCAGCCGCAGGCTCAAGAAGCCGCAACGCCACAACTCACCGGGCAGGATGATGAGGCAGGAATGCCTGTAGGCCTTAGCTTGCCCTCGTTGCTGAAGAAAGGTGCAGGCATTCGGTTGCCCGGCTTTGGCAAGCTGTTCAAGAAAGTACCCGGTGCCGCGCTGGTGGATGCGTCGCTGCAGATGGTGGAAACCTACAACAGCGACGGCACGCCTGCTCAGAAGATGGGCGCGTACGGCAGTGCTGCCGGAGGCTTGGGTGGAACGCTCGCAGGGGCGGCAGCGGGTGCTGCGATTGGCTCGGTGGTGCCGTTCATCGGCACCGCGATCGGTGGGCTGATCGGTGGTGTGCTGGGCGGCATGGGCGGTGAGTCCGCAGGTGGCTGGCTGGGCCGCACGGTGGCGTCCATCACCGGCAACGCTGCGCCTGGTTCGAGCAATGACGCTGCAGGTCAACTCAAGACAGCCAGGGAACGCGCTGACGTATCCGCTCCGCCGATCGGCACGTCGGGGCAAACCGCGCAGCCTGTTGCCCCTCCCACCATCAACCAGCAATTCACCTTCACCGCCAACATGCCGGTGACCTTCAACAACAGCCTCGACGACCCGACCACCCTGCAACAACTGGAAGCCATCGCCCGGCGCATGCTCGAAGACCTGATGCGCCAGGCGCGTTCGGTGCAGATGGCCGATCAACCCCAACCCTGAGGAGGACCCATGACCTACCTGGAACAGTTGCAAGGCGGCTTGCATGCACTGGTCAAGGCGGGCGAGGAGGGGCGTCGGCGTGCCGACGCCATGCTCGACCCGATGCAGCAGGCGGTCGGCCACGCCAAGGAGGCGGCCGCGGAACTCGAAGCCCTGCCATGGATCGGCAAGGAAATCGGCAAGCGCCTGCAACGCACGATGCGCGCCATCGACTCGGCCAAGCAGCGCGTCGAAAAGGTGATCGCCAAGTACGACCAGACCTTGGCGGTGGTGCGCAAGGTGCGTGACCAGGTCGATGCCTTTGCCGAGCACCTGGGCAAGGCCGGGGCGGCCATTCGCCGAGTGGTCGGCGATGTGAAGGCGGTGGCCAAGGGTGTGCTGTCGACCTTTGGCTTCGCGCCCGAGGCCACGCCGGCGGCCGAGGCGATCAAGCCGTTCCCGCACCTGCTGGTGCTGCAACCCTTGAAGGCCAACGCCGCGCCTTACTACTTCAACCTCGACACCGCCGCTTTCGACCAGCTGCGCCGACAAACGCGTTTTCGCTGGGCGGGGCAGGAGCGCCTGAGCCGGGAAAACGCCCAGCAGGCGGTCAGCCTGGGTGAAGAAACCATCAGCATCCACGGCGCGATATTCCCCGGTTTCAAAGGTGGCCTCGGCCAGTTGCAGGCCCTGCGCGGCATTGGCCGCCAGTTGCTGCCGCTGTCGCTGACCACCGGTTACGGCGAAGTGCTCGGTACCTGGTGCCTGACCAGCATCGAGGAAGACCAGGGCGTCTTGCTGGCCGGCGGCATTCCCCGCAAACAAGGCTTCTCACTGGAGTTCGTCAGCTATGGACAAGACCTGCAAAACGTCTGAGGGCGATGTGCTCGATACCCTCTGCCACCACTATTACGGGCACCTCGACGGCAGTGTCGAAGCGGTGCTGCAAGCCAATCAGGGGCTGGCCGACGAGGCCCAGCCGTTTCGCAGCGGGGTGATGATTCGTTTGCCGATGTTGGCGCTGGCGCAGGCCAACGTCGTGCAGCTGTGGGATTGATGCCATGCAACCGCAATTTCGCATCCAGGCCGACGGCAAGGACATCACTGCGCTGATCAACGACCGCCTGTTGTTGCTGCGCACCACCGACAAGCCGGGCATGGAGTCGGACGACTTCGAACTGCGCATCGACGCCCGTGACGGCGCCTTGGCGCTGCCCGCGCGCGGCGCGTTGATCGAGGTGCATCTGGGGTACGCCGGCCAGCCGCTGACCCGGCTGGGGCGTTACACCGTCGATGAGGTCGAGTTGTCCGGCCCGCCTGACACCCTGGTGATCCGAGGCAAGGCCAGTGACCTGCGTGGCACGGGCCGGACCATCCGCAGCGGCAGTTGGGAGGCCGTGCCGTTGCAGCGTATCGTCGCTGAAATTGGTGCGCGCAATGGCTGGCAGGCGATCTGCCCGGTGCTCACCCTGGTGCCGCGAGTCGATCAGTACAACGAATCGGATTTCAACTTCATCACCCGTCTGGCCCTGCAGTACGACAGCACCGCCAAGCTCGCCAACGGCCAGCTGTTGGTGCTGCCGCGCCAGGGCGGGCAAAGCGCCAGTGGCAAGCCCCTGGATGTAGTCGCTATCGCCCGTAGCGATGTCAGCCAGTGGTATTTCCGCCTGGACGACAAATCCGCCCGCAAGGCCGTACGCACCCGTCACCAGGACAGTGCCAGCGGTGAGCTGGTGACGGTCGAACTGGCCAACGACGGCGCTGCGGACGGCCAGAGGCCGGTGCACACCGACCGTCACCTGTACCCCAACCGCGCCGCCGCCGAGCAGGCGGCCAGGGCGCGGCTGGCCAGCTTCAACCGCAGCACCGCCCATGTGCGCCTCGACCTGCCTGGGCGCACCGACCTGTTCGCCGAACGCAGCATCGACCTGCAGGGCTTTGTCGATGGCCTCGACGGGCCATACCAGATCGACTCGGTGGAGCAGGTGTTCACCGCCTCGGGCTGGCGCACCACGCTGCTGGGTAATGGCGGCAAGGCGGGCAAGGTACAGGCCAAGGGCGCAGCGCCCCGTCGCAAGGCTGCGATCAAGGCTTGAGGACGATACAGGGAAGGAGTGTCAGACATGCTCACTGAAACGCAATTGCTACAGATTTTGCCGAACGCCCGCCCCGTTGCGGGCGTTTTTCTTTCGGCACTGAACGTTACCCTGCCGCGCTGGGAAATCGACAACCCCAAGCGTGTGGCAGCGTTCATCGCCCAGGTCGGCCATGAGTCCGGCCAGTTCCGCTATGTGAAGGAGCTGGGCAACGACCGCTACCTGGCGCGCTATGACACCGGCAGCCAGGCCTTGCGCCTGGGCAACACGCCGCAGGCCGATGGCGATGGCCAGTTGTACTGCGGGCGCGGCCTGATCCAGGTCACAGGGCGCAACAACTATCAGGCCTGCAGCCGTGCGCTGTTCGGCGACGAGCGCTTGCTGGCGCAACCGCAGTTGCTCGAACAACCGCGCTGGGCCTGCGAGTCGGCGGCGTGGTTCTGGCATTCGCGGGGGCTCAATGCCTTGGCTGATCGCGGTGAGTTCAACCGCATCACGCGCCATATCAATGGTGGGCTCAACGGGCTGGAGGATCGCCTCAGGCTTTGGGCGCGTGCGCGCGAGGTGTTGTGTTGAGCCGATTGCAACTTGGCCTTGGTGTGTTGCTGTTGATGGTGTGCTCTGCGCTGGCCTGGCAACTGCAGGGCTGGCGCTGCGGGCGGCAACTGGCGCAACTGGCGCAAGCACAGGCCGATGCCGAGCTGGCCCGGCTGCTCGCCGAACGTGAGGCGCGTCAGGTACTTGAACAACGCCTGGAACAAAGTGAAAACCGTCATTACAAGGAGCTTGCCGATGCCGAGCAGTCTCAGGCTCGCCTGCGTGATCGCCTTGCTACTGCCGATCTGCGCTTGTCGGTCCTGGTCGAACGTGGCGCCGTCTGCAGCGCAGTGCCAGCCGCCACCAGCGCCGGCAGCGTGGATCATGCAACCGTACGCGCCGGACTTGAGCCGGCGCATGCTCGACGAATTATCGCCATCACCGATGAAGGGGACCGGGGGTTGATGGCGTTGCGGGCTTGTCAGGATTATGTGCGGGAAGTGCGTGGGGGGCCTTAGTTCAGGCCTTGGGTTCTGCAGCGCCTGTGGATATGCATGCCTTGAAAGCTCCAGCGCCTGTGAGATCGAGCGCCGCCCGCGCGGCGCATCGCGGGCAAGCCCGCTCCCACATCTGTTTCGGGCCAGTTACTCCTGTGAAGCCAACAGGGACCGCCTTGTTGGCATGGCGATGCATCGGCGGAAGCCAATAGGGGCATGGCGATGCATCGGCGGAAGCCAATAAGGGCATGGCGATGCATCGGCGGAAGCCAACAGGAGCATGGCGATGCATCGGCGGAAGCCAACAGGGGCATGGCGATATTTCTCGGTGGGCGCTGATGCCGCTCCACCGGTCTCCAGTCATGCACCAAGGCGGATCCTGTTGGCGGTACAGGAGTAACTGGCCCGAAACAGATGTGGGAGCGGGCTTGCCCGCGATGCGCCGCGCGGGCGGCGCTCGATCTCACAGGCGCTGAAGCTTTCAAGGCATGCACTCAGCCGACATCGATCAATCATCAACCATCCCCATTCCTTTCCCCAAATGCTACGGTGTCCCCATCCTCCTCAGGCCCTTCAAGGACCCACCCATGGACCCGATCACCGTTCTCGCCACTCGCCTTGGCGAACACCTGCGCCGCTTCAGCGCGCAAGTGACCACCGCCGAATCCTGCACCGGCGGTGGCATTGCCGAGGCCATCACCCGTATACCTGGCAGCTCGGCCTGGTTCGAGGTCGGTTACGTGACCTATTCCAATGCCCAGAAAACCCGCCTGCTGAATGTGCCCGAGGCGCTGTTCGCCGAGGTTGGCGCGGTCAGCCAGGAGGTGGTCGAGGCCATGGCCCGCGGTGCCCAGGCCGCCAGCGGTGCACGCTTTGCCGTGGCGGTCAGCGGCGTGGCCGGGCCGGACGGCGGTTCGCCGGCCAAACCGGTGGGGACCGTGTGGCTCGCCTGGGCCGATGGTAGCCATGTCAGCAGCGAGCGCCGGCACTTCGACGGTGACCGCGAAGCGGTGCGCCGACAGACGGTGATCGCTGCGTTAGACGGCTTGTTACAGCTTGGTGCCGAGTAAATCGACGACAGGGGTTTGCGCGCGCGCTTGCCTGTGGAATAATACTGGCTACTTATACAGGTATTCCGGCCGTCAGGGCCACGTCGAACACGTGAGGATTTCAATGGACGACAACAAGAAGCGCGCCTTGGCTGCGGCCCTGGGTCAAATCGAACGCCAATTCGGCAAAGGCGCAGTCATGCGCATGGGCGACCACGAGCGCCAAGGCATCCCGGCCATTTCCACCGGCTCCCTGGGCCTGGACATCGCGCTCGGCATCGGCGGTCTGCCAAAAGGCCGTATCGTCGAAATCTACGGCCCGGAGTCCTCGGGTAAAACCACGCTGACCCTGTCGGTCATCGCCGAAGCCCAGAAGAACGGCGCAACCTGTGCCTTCGTCGACGCCGAACACGCCCTTGACCCTGAATACGCCGGCAAGCTGGGCGTCAACGTTGATGACCTGCTGGTCTCGCAGCCGGACACCGGCGAACAGGCCCTGGAAATCACCGACATGCTGGTGCGTTCCAACGCCGTTGACGTGATCATCGTCGACTCCGTGGCTGCATTGGTGCCGAAGGCCGAGATCGAAGGCGAAATGGGCGACATGCACGTCGGCCTGCAGGCCCGTCTGATGTCCCAGGCGCTGCGCAAGATCACCGGTAATATCAAGAACGCCAACTGCCTGGTCATCTTCATTAACCAGATCCGTATGAAGATCGGCGTGATGTTCGGTAGCCCGGAAACCACCACCGGTGGTAACGCCCTGAAGTTCTACGCCTCGGTGCGCCTGGACATTCGTCGCACCGGCGCGGTCAAGGAAGGCGATGAAGTGGTCGGTAGCGAAACCCGCGTCAAGATCGTCAAGAACAAGGTCTCGCCTCCGTTCCGTCAGGCCGAGTTCCAGATCCTTTACGGCAAGGGTATCTATCGCAACGGCGAGATCATCGACCTGGGTGTTTCCCAAGGCCTGGTAGAGAAGTCCGGTGCCTGGTACGCCTACCAAGGCAACAAGATCGGCCAGGGCAAGGCTAACGCGGCCAAGTACCTGGCAGAGAACCCGGCCATTGGTGCCGAAATCGAGAAGCAGATTCGCGAGAAGCTGCTCAAGGCCGGTGCCGTTGCCGAAGCTGGTAAGGCTGCTGCCGCTGAAGCAGATGCCGACGACATGGCTGACGCCGACGCCGGTTATTGATAGCAGCTGGTATGTCCGCCGTACTCGACACCCCCGTTGCCGTCAGGCGGACAGCCATGGACCTGCTCGCACGCCGCGAGCATGGTCGCTTCGAGCTGACACGCAAGTTGCGTCAGCGCGGTGCCCCGGATGAACTGATCGAGCCCGCGCTCGATCGGCTCGCCGAAGAAGGGCTGCTTAGCGAAGCCCGTTACCTCGAGAGTTTCATCCGATACCGTTCAGGTGCCGGTTATGGCCCTGCGCGTATTCGCGAAGAGCTTGGCCAGCGCGGGCTGAACCGCAGTGATATCGAGCAGGCCCTGCGTGAAAGCGAAGTGGATTGGGCGGCACTGTTGCGAGATACCTGGCAGCGCAAATTCGCTGGGCAACGCCCCCAGGATCCCCGAACTCGTGCCCAGCAGACCCGGTTTCTTGCTTACCGCGGTTTCCCCATGGACATGATCGGCAGGCTGCTCAGCGGCCGGGATCTGGATGATTACTAGTCAAATGGCCTCATCGCCGTACGCCGGCGACGAGGCCATTTTGCTTCGTCCCGCAATTGCTCTTCAGCTGACCTTCAACGCTTCCCGAGCCCGCTGGGTGGTATGCATTGGCTCCGGCTTGGCCCAGTTTTCCGGCAAGTTGATGAAGTCGACCAATTCGCGCAGTCGTCCCTGATCACGCCCGTTGAAGGCAAACGTCAGTCGCGTCAGATGGCTGAAGTTGCCCACCTCGTGTTCGGCACCGCTGTCGGCGTGCTGGTGGTAACGGCCACTCAGGCGCAGGTCGGCAAACCCCTCCTGTATGTCATGCAGTGCAGCCTCGCTGAGCCGATGGTGCATGCGGATCACGAACTGGTTTTTCAGCCAGCGGCTGGAGTGGTAGTTACTGTAGAACTGGTTGATTTCTTCCACCGCCTCATCGGCACTGTGCACCAGGCGCAGCAGCTTCAGGTCACTGGGCAGGATGTAGCGGTTTTCTTCGAGCTGACGGCTGATGAACGCCAGGCAGTCCTGCCAGAACGTACCGCCCGGTGAGTCCAGCAGTACCACCGGCACCAATGGGCTTTTGCCGGTCTGGATCAGCGTCAATACTTCTAGCGCTTCATCCAGGGTGCCGAAGCCGCCGGGGCAGAGCACCAGTGCATCGGCTTCCTTGACGAAGAACAACTTGCGAATAAAGAAGAAGTGGAAGGGCAGTAGCTTGTCGGTGCCATCCACCGTGGGATTGGCGTGTTGCTCGAAGGGCAGGGTGATGTTGAAACCCAGGCTATGGTCACTGCCGGCACCTTCGTGCGCCGCCGCCATGATGCCGCCGCCGGCCCCGGTAATGACCATCAGTTCGGAGCGGGCAAGGGTCGCCCCCAGCTCACGGGCGAGGGCGTACATCGGGTGTTCCACCGGGGTGCGTGCCGAGCCGAACACGGTGACCTTGCGTCGCCCACGGTAGCGCTGAAGCATGCGAAACGAGTGGTCCAGTTCGCGCAAGGCCTGCAGGGTGATCTTGGCGCTCCAGCGGTCGCTGTCGTCATGGGCCATGCGCAAGACAGTGAGCATCATGTCGCGGTACAGCGGCAGGTTGGGGCTGTCCGGGGCGACCAGTTGCAGCTGCTGGTCGATCTTGCCCAGGTCGATGCCATGGTCCCTGAAGTGATTGAACAGGTGTTCATTGGATTGGTAAGGCATTCAACGTCTCCTTCTGCAGCAAAACCTCTGACCGGGCCGATGGTGTGGCACGGCCGCGACACTGCGTGTGTCGCTGGCTGCCGTGACTCGAGTGTGCATCCCGAGCATTGCAGTAGGCCTTCAAGGCCTTGGTGCAGGATCTTGTTGTTTTGCGAGTCCTCGCTATCAATCTAGACCGTTGCGCCTGATCGTGCAGACGGGATCACCGTGGCCACTCGTCGGCCTGCGACCAGCCTTGTGGTGGGTTTGGTTAACTGGAGAAGCGAAACGTGTCGATGCAGGAGGTGGCGGTATGCATCGCTTGGTCATCGAGGTAGACCGGCAGCTCTATCAGCAGCTGGAAAATGCAGCCCAGGATCACCATGTAAGCCTGGAAGCAGAGTGCCGCCGCAGGCTGGCAGCGCTCGAGTGCCAGTCACGCTACCTGCAGGCGTTACTGGCGGAGATGCGCGCCGACGAAGAGTCGCGGCGCGCCGAGGGAGAGCGGGTTACCTAATCACTTCTTCTTGTTGCCAGCGGTGCAGCTGGCCGCATCGAAGGCCTGGTCCATGACCGGTTGGTTGGTCTTGTACACGCTGAAGCGGTAGACCATCACCGCCCCTTTGGACATCAGGTTACGGAAACCACTGTTGCGGCAAACGCTGTCACCAAGCTGGCTGCGCACTTGCTCCGGGTTCTGCTGCATGCGTGCGGCATGCTCGGCGCGGACGCTGAGGTGGTTGATCAGCGCCTTGCCTTCAACGGTATAGCCCTGATCGAGAATGTCTTCGTTGATCGCGCGTGGGGTGCCGACACTGCTTTCCGTGGCGACCTTCTGCAGCAACTTGTTGAGCTCGAACTCCTGCTTGGAGGCAGCTTGGGCTGCCAACGGCAGGGCGAGCAACAGGCTCAGGGTCGGGACGATAAGACGCAGCATGAATCTCTCCTGGTTCGATGACTGGCGCTTTGACATGCGCCGGCGGCGGGCGTTCCATGAAGCCGGCTGCATCGCGGGCAAATTCATGGTGGCCAGTGCCGCCGATTATAAGGGACCGGTTGGCTCCGCTGCACGGCCAAATGGCGCCTGCTCTGGTAGACTGGCGTTTTGCACCTTCCGAGTCCCTGCAGTGTCCAGTCACAACCCGTCCACAGGCTTGCCAGCATGAGCCACGCGGTAGCACGCCTGCGTGCCGAGCGTCTGGCACGCAGCAACAAGCCTTTCATTGCCCGTGGTTCACGCGCCGAGCGTTGCCCCGATTGCCGTGTAATTGCCACCCACTGCCTGTGTGCGTGGAAGCCCAAGGTGCAGGCCGACTCAGGCGTGTGTCTGCTCATGCATGACACCGAGCCGTTGAAGCCAACCAACACCGGCTGGCTGATCGCCGACCTGATCGAAGACACAAGCGCCTTCGGTTGGCTGCGCACTTCGGTGGACGAGCGCCTGCTGGCGTTGCTCGACGATCCGCAGTGGCAGCCCTACATTGTTTTTCCCGGCGAGTTCGTCGCCCGGGAGCGGGTGGTCAGCGAGGTCGTGCGCGAGCCGGGCAAGCGCCCGTTGTTCATCCTGCTCGATGCCACCTGGACCGAAGCCCGCAAGATGTTCCGCAAGAGCCCGTATCTTGATCGCTTCCCGGTGCTGAGCCTGCAAGCCGAGCAGATGTCGCGCTATCGCCTGCGTCGGTCCAAGCGTGACGACCATTTCTGCACCGCCGAAGTCGCGGCCATGTGCCTGGACCTGGCGGGTGACAGCCAGGCGTCCCAGGCGCTGGACGCCTACCTGGATGTATTCAGCCTGCATTACCTGAGCGGCAAGCGTCGCCTGCCACTGGATGATCAGGACGACACCCACCAGCGTTTGCATACCTTCCTATAGTCCAAGGGGCATATGGCTCACTTTGGTTCATAATGTCGGGGCTGGCAGCCAGGGTGGGCGAGACGGCAGGGTAGTCGGCTTGACCACTTCCGGCCGTGCTCGGCATCCTTGGCGCCGATTCCCCGCCCGGCGCTTTACTACTCCGCATGCGCCTGGCACAGAACAGGATCCATAGATCGATGGCCACATACGAAATCCTGATTGCCGATGACCACCCACTGTTTCGTAGCGCGCTGCGCCAGGCCGTTACCCTCGGCCTGGGCGCCGATGTGCGACTGGTTGAAGTGGCGAGCATCGCCGAACTGGAAACCCGCCTGAGCGAAAAGGCCGACTGGGACCTGGTCCTGCTGGACCTGAACATGCCCGGTGCCTATGGCTTCTCCGGGCTGGTGCTGTTGCGTGGCCAGTACCCGCAGATTCCGGTGGTAATGGTCTCGGCGCAGGAAGAGGCCGCGGTGGTGGTCAAATCCCGCGAGTTCGGAGCCAGCGGCTTCATTCCGAAGTCCAGCGGCCTTGAAGTCATTCAGGATGCCGTGAGAAAAGTGCTTGATGGCGAGGTCTGGTGGCCACCGCAAGCCTTCGAAAAGGTCGATGTTTCGGCGGAAGCCAAGGCCGCCAGCGAAGGCCTGGCCAGCCTCACCCCACAGCAGTTCCGCGTGCTCACCATGGTCTGCGAAGGCTTGTTGAACAAGCAGATCGCCTATGAGCTGAGCGTGTCGGAAGCGACCATCAAGGCTCATGTGACGGCCATCTTCCGCAAGCTGGGTGTGCGCACCCGCACTCAGGCCGCGCTGTTGCTGCAACAACTTGAATCGGTTGCCAGTAACTGAGGGTGCCCGGATTCACGCTTTTTTGACCCGCGCCGCACTAGTCTGCTGGCCTTTCTGCTGTGAAGTGACTCACATGACATCGCCATTCAAAGGCCAGACCGGCCTGAAACGCATTTTCAACGCCGCCGGCTACTCACTGGACGGCCTGCGCGCCGCCTTCAAGGGCGAAGCCGCCTTCCGCCAGCTGGTGCTGCTCAACGTGCTGCTGATCCCGATCGCTTTCTGGCTGCCGGTCAGCCGTGCCGAGCGGGCAATCATGATCGCCGTATGCCTGCTCGGTCTGATCGTCGAACTGTTCAACTCGGCAGTGGAAGCCGCCATCGATCGCATCTCGCTGGAGCGCCACCCGTTGTCGAAGAACGCCAAGGACATGGGCAGCGCCGCACAGTTGGTGGCGCTGACCATGGTCGCACTGGTGTGGGGCGTGATTCTGCTCTAAGCGATTGGCGGCAAGACGATCTCGTCACTGCGGGTAAAGCCCGCAGTGAAGCCGCGGCACAATTCCAGAAATTCGCGCATCGCCGAGGTCTGGTATTTCTGCTTGTGCCAGATGAAATAGAACTGGCGCATCAAGTCCAGTTCCGGCGTCTCGACCGCCACCAGGCTACCGCGGCGGAAGGCATCGCGCAGGGCCAGGCGGGAAATGCAGCCGATACCCAGCCCCGACTCCACGGCACGCTTGATCGCCTCGGTGTGTTCCAGTTCCAGGCGAATGTTCAGGCTGGTACGGTGATGGCGCATGGCCTGGTCGAAGGTCAGGCGTGTGCCGGAGCCCTGCTCGCGCAAAATCCAGGCTTCCTGCGACAGGGCTTCGACATCGGCGCGGCCGGCCTTGGCCAAGGGATGTTGCGGTGCGCAGAACACCACCAGCTCGTCCTCGACCCACGGCTGTACCTCAAGGTCCGGATGGTTGCAGTCACCTTCGATCAGACCCAGGTCAATTTCGTATTGCGCGACCTGGTGCACAATATGTGCAGTGTTCTGCACATGCAGTTTCACCTGGCTTTCCGGATGAATCTGCATGAAGCTGCCGATCAGCAGGGTGGCCAGGTAGTTGCCGATGGTCAGCGTGGCGCCGACCGCCAGCGAGCCGAAGCCGGACTTGCCATTGAGCAAGTCTTCGATCTCCTTGGCCTGGTCAAGCAACGCGACGGCCTGGGGCAGCAACTGATGGCCCAAGGCATTGAGCGCCAGGCGCTTGCCGGCTCGGTCGAAAAGCTGGCAGCTCGACTGCCGCTCAAGCTCGGTAATGGAGGTGCTTGCTGCCGATTGTGAAAGCGCGAGCACGCTGGCCGCCCGCGACACACTCTGGTGCTGGGCCACGGCAACAAATACCTGAAGCTGACGAAGTGTAAATCGCATATCTATATAACCGATAACACATATCTTGATAATTCAGTTAACAGATATTGTGGCTACCCCTAAACTATCGCGCAACTGCGCGTCTTGCGCGCTGCGTTTTTCTTCAGGAGCCCCTTAGATGAGCAACATGAACCACGAACGTGTCCTCAGTGTGCACCACTGGAACGACACCCTGTTCAGCTTCAAGTGCACCCGCGACCCGGGCCTGCGCTTCGAGAACGGTCAGTTCGTGATGATCGGCCTGCAACAGGACAACGGCCGTCCGCTCATGCGCGCCTATTCCATCGCTTCGCCGAACTGGGAAGAGCACCTGGAGTTCTTCAGCATCAAGGTCCCGGACGGCCCGCTGACCTCGCAGTTGCAGCACCTGAAGGAAGGCGACGAGATCATCATCAGCAAGAAGCCGACTGGCACTCTGGTGCTCGACGACCTGAAGCCGGGCAAGCACCTCTACCTGCTGAGCACCGGCACCGGCCTGGCGCCGTTCATGAGCGTGATCCAGGACCCGGAAACCTACGAGCGCTTTGAAAAAGTGATCCTGGTTCACGGGGTGCGTTACGTCAACGAAGTGGCCTACCGCGAGTTCATCACCGAGCACCTGCCGCAGAACGAGTTCTTCGGTGAGTCGGTCCGTGAGAAGCTGATCTACTACCCGACCGTGACCCGCGAGCCGTTCGAAAACCAGGGCCGCCTGACCGACCTGATGCGCAGCGGCAAGCTGTTCACCGATATCGGCCTGCCACCGATCAACCCAGAGGACGACCGCGCGATGATCTGCGGCAGCCCGAGCATGCTCGACGAGACCAGCGAAGTGCTCGACAGCTTCGGCCTGAAGGTTTCTCCACGTATGCGCGAGCCGGGTGACTACCTGATCGAGCGTGCCTTCGTCGAGAAATAAGACGAACGAAGCAACGAAAAAACGCAGACCCGGGTCTGCGTTTTTTTTATGCCTGCAAGGCGGGGCCTCCTCAGTCTTCGCGCACGACTTCCAGGACCTGGATATCATTCGGTTGCGGGTAATGCCAACGGACCTGCACGTCCCAGAGCTTCACGCCGTACACCCGCTCCGGTGGCGGCACCTGATAGGCCGGGCGCGGGTCCTGCGCCAGGCATTGCTCGATCAGCTCCACCAACGGCTCACCAAGGCGCAACCCATGCGCGTGGGCCTGGGGCAGGGCAGTGTCGCTCCAGCCAACGGCAATCGCGACCGGCGCGTCACTGGCCATCAGGTTGGTTGCCCCGGCAACGCTGTCGGCGTAAGGCACATACGGTTTGATATCCAGTACCGGCGTGCCGTCCAGCAGGTCGATCCCGGACAGCAGCAGACGCCCTGGCTCCACCCCCTCCAGGCGCACCACCGACTGGCCAATGCCATTGGGGCGGTGAGTGGCGCGGGTGGCGAACACGCCCATGCTCTTGTTGCCGCCCAGGCGCGGCGGGCGCACTTTCAGGCGTGGCTTGTCTTCCAGTGCCTGGTGGAACAGGAACAGCAACCAGACATGGCTGACTTGCTCCAGCCCGGCCACCGCATCGCCCTGGTCGAACGGCGGCAGCAGCTCCAGCACCCCACGGGCGGCTGGCGCCAGTTGTGGCTGGCGCGGGATGGCGAATTTCTCCTTGAAGCAGGAGCGGATGATGCCGACAGGTGCAACCGTATGCTGCATGGCCACTCAGCCGCGCACGCGCAGGGTCAGGCCCTTGAGGAAGTTGCGCAGCAACTGGTCGCCGCAGGGGCGATAGTTGTCATGCCCGACCTTGCGGAACAGTGCGCTGAGCTCAGGCTTGGACACCGGGAAATTTACTGCCTTGAGAATCGCGTGCAGGTCTTCTTCCTTGAGTTCGAAGGCGACCCGCAGCTTTTTCAGGATGGTGTTGTTGGTCACCGGCAACTCGACGGGCTGCGCCGGGCGACTGTCGTCCTTGCCACGGCGGTGGATCACCAGGCCGTCAAGGAAGTGCGCCATGACCCGTTCCGGGCAGCGCACGAAACCGGCTTCGTCTTCCTTCTTCAAATAGGTGGCGAGCACGATCGGGTTAACTTCGAGGCCGGACAGCGCGATGATTTCGGCCATCTTGGCGTCGTTCACCTTGAGCATGTAGCGCAGGCTGCGCAGGACATCGTTGTGGTTCATTGCTGCAAAATCCTGTTCAGTAGCCACGCCGCAGGCGTGGCTTATTGCTTAGAAACGTTCGGTGGCTGCCAGGTAACGCCACTGCCCTACGGGCAGCTTGCCCATCGACACGCCCCCCAGGCGAATGCGGCGCATACCCAGTACTTCCAGGCGCAGGTAGGCGCACAGCTCGGAGATCTGCCCCGGTTGCGGGTTTTTCACCACCAGGCGCAGGTGGGTCTCGTTCTGCCAGCTGGCCTTGGCCTTGGGCAGTTCCCGGTCATTGCGCGTCGCACCGCGCGCCAGGCGCTCGAAGGCCTGAGGGGTTGTCTCGCCGCGCACTTCAATGACGTATTCCTGCTCCATGCGGCGCAGATCGGCGTCGATCTTGCGGGTGACCCGCCAGTCCTGGGTGAACACCTGCAGGCCGCTGGCGCCACGTTCCAGCGGCGCCAGGCAGGTTAGCCGGGCAAAATGCCCGTGCAGGGGCCGTACCCCTTCGCGGTGAGCCTCGCTGAGGTTGCCCATGTTCATGCTGGCACGGGCAGTTTCGCTGTCGACACCGGCCGCTTGATGCATCAGCAGGGTGACTGGCTCCAATGCCTCGGCGCGCGCCCCAGGCAGCAGTTCTACCCGCTGGCTGTCAACCTTGAACTGGGGCTGCTCCACCACCACGCCATCGACCGTGACCCAGCCTCCTTCGATGTAAAGCTCGGCCTCACGGCGGGAGCAACCAAGCTGCTCGATGAGGCGTTTGGACAGGCGGACGGGTTCGGACATGGGGCAATTCGCAAGGCAGGGAAAGACTGACATTGTACCTGCCTGTGCGCGGTTGATGATGGGAATGTGTGTCAAATGCGCCATTTGGAACGCAGACCACGGCATATTCGGACACCGTCCTAGGACACTGTAGGAATCAGCCTCATGTGCAGCAGGGGATAGGGCTGCCCCAAGCCATCTGTTTCCGACCGGCCAACCACTTGGAAGCCTTCGTGCAAATAGAAGCCCAGGGCTTGCGGGTTCTGTTCGTTGACGTCCAGGCGTTCGGCATTCAATTCGTCGATCGCATAACGCAGCAGGCGTTTGCCAACTCCCTTGCCCCGGTAGTTCGGTGCGACGAACAACATGTGCACGCAGCCATTGGCGACGCCGGCGAAGCCGCAGATGCGCTGGCGATCCTTGCAGCAGATCAGCATCACGGCATCAAGGTAGCGGCGCAGCACTTGTTCGCGGAGCAACAGGATATAGGCCTCTGGCAGGAAGTCATGGGTTGCGCGCACCGAGTCTTCCCAGATCTGCACCAACTCACTGTAGTCGCTGTACCGGGGTGTCTGCAGCGTGAGGGCCGAATGCATGCCGGTATTCCTCCAAGGCGATAGGGAAAACATAGCAGGCCAACCACTGGTCAGCTGCGTTGTGCGCAGCTTGAAGCGTGGGAGGGATAGGTCTATTAATAATGCGTGGGAAAAAATCCCACGCGATGAAGAGAAACTACCTACAACAGATTCCCGCTTGATTAGCGTTCTCATGGCGAAGACCTGGAGACGGAAAATGCAAATCCACATGCTGTTCAAAAGGGCTCTACTGGCAGTCGCCGTTGCAGGCGTGCTGTCGACGGCCATCGTGTTGATTCCAGATTCGATTTCTCATGGCTCCAGCGCATATGCCAAGGATGGCGGCGGCGGCGGCGGCGGCGGTGGTCACGGTGGCGGCGGTGGCGGCGGTGGTCACGGCGGCGGCGGTAGTGGTGGCGGTGGCGGTGGCGGCGGTCACGGCGGAGGTAGTGGTGGCGGTGGCGGCGGTCACGGCGGTGGCAGCGGTGGTGGCGGCCATGGCGGCAATAGTGGCAGTGGCCATGGTGACGCAGGCCAGGGTCACGATGGCAATGCAAATTCCGGTCGCAGCAGTAACCATGCTGAAGCGGGTGATGATCATGGCAACCACGTTGGCGGTGAGCCCGGTGACGATCATGGCAACCACGTTGGCGGTGAGCCCGGTGACGATCATGGCAATCATGTCGGCGGTGAACCTGGCGACGATCGTGGCAATCACGTTGGTGGTGAACCTGGTGACGATAACGGCAACCATGTGGGTCGCGAACAGGCTGATGACCGCGGTGCTCATGCCGGCGGTGAAGTCGGGGATGACAGGAGCTGATTGGCAGTGAACAGCCCATACAAGACCCAACGGACGGGTTTTGTATGTGCGGCCCCAAGTCCGGTCCTATCACGCGTTTGCAGTGAGCGCTGACAGCTTTTTCTCATCTTAGGCGAGAAGTGGTTACAGTCGTGTGGGATGTTTTCCCGCATACTGGGTTCACAGTTCAAGGAATGCGCTCCATGCAATCGCCCTCTATCCCTCCATCCATGTTGAGTGCACTGCGCAGGATCATGCGCCCTCTGGTGCGCCTGATGCTGCGCAAAGGGGTGACCTACACGATGTTCACCGACGTACTCAAGGAAGTATTCGTCGATGTGGCGCATCGCGAGTTTCGCCTGGACGACAAGGTGCCGACCGACAGTCGCATCAGCCTGCTGACCGGGGTGCATCGCAAGGATGTGCGGCGGCTGCGAAGTGAAAGTGACGCGTCTGCCGCGGCGCTGCCGGAAAACATCACCTTAGGTGCGCAATTGGTGAATGTATGGACCCGTAGCCCGCCATTCTGCTCGCAGGCCGGCCAGGCGTTGGCCCTGCCAAGGCTGGCCAGCGTTGGCGGCGATTGTTCTTTCGACGCCTTGGTGGCGAAGGTCAGCACGGATATCCGTGGGCGGGTAGTGCTGGATGAATGGCTGCGCCTGGGCGTCGTCCGCCTCGATGATCAGGACCGCGTCCACCTCGAGGCCCAGGCATTCGTACCGCAGAAGGGCTTCGATGAGAAGGCCGCATATTTTGGCCATAACCTGCACGATCACGCCTGCGCAGCGGTGCACAACCTCAGTGGCGAAGGCCTGCCGTTTTTCGAACGCAGCGTGCACTACGACGCCCTGACCCCGGCCAGCGTCGACACGCTGCGCGAAGCCGTCAGCCAGGATGGCATGCAAACCCTGCTGGCCTTCAGCCGGCTGGCAGCCGAGTTGGAAAGCACCGACGAGCCAAGCCAAGGGCAGCGTCAGCGCATCACCGTCGGGCTCTATTTCTATTCTGAAGCCACTGACCCCGATTCGTCGAAGGCCGCCGACTCATGACGCCTTTCGTGCGCTGCCTCAATCTCGTTGCACTGGTCCTTGTTTTCGGGCTGGACCTGGGGGCGCCTGCCAATGTGGTAGCAGCGCCAGTGTGCGTCAGCCGTGATGAAGTGGGCATGGCGGGTGCTGCGAGCATGCAGTTGCCGGGGGGCGTTGGCGGCACCGGCGCCAGAACCGGTGGTATGGGTGGCACGGGTGCGCCGCTTCAGCAGCGCCCCGGTGGCACGGGGGGCACAGGCGCGCCGATCGAGCGCCCGGGCGGCACTGGTGGTACTGGTATCGTCGGCACCATCACCGGGTTCGCATCGATCTGCGTCAATGGCCAGGAGGTGCACTACGCCAAGGATGTACCTGTCAGTGAAAATGGTGCCCCTGCCAGCAGCGCTCATCTGGCGATCGGCCAGGTGGTCGCGGTGGAGGCGTATGGCACACAGCGCGGCTTGCAAGCCGGGCGCATCGCGATCCTCAACGTTTACGAGGGGCCGCTGACGGCACTGCCGAATGCTTCGGGGCCGCTGCGGGTCATGGGCCAGCCCGTGCGCCTGGCAGCCGGGGCGCGGGTGGCAGAAGGGCTGCGACCGGGCGAACCGGTCAGGGTCAGCGGCCTGCGCGACGCTGCAGGCGAAGTGGTCGCTAGCCGTATCGAGCGGGCGCCAGGGCTCAGCGAGGCCAGTGCCATTGGCGCAATCGATCACCCCGGCAGCCTTCAGGGGCTCAAATTGGGCATTCCTGTGGCACCGGCGCGGGAAATGCTGGTGCGCGGCCAATGGACCGGCAGCCAGCTGGAAGTGGCGCAAACGCGCCCTGACCCGAGCCTGGCGTTTGCCGGGCGGGGGCAGACGATGGTGATCGAAGGGCTGGTGCAGCGCACGCAGGCGCGTCAGCTGGTGGTCGGCGGCATCAACGTGACCCTGGGGCAGGATACCGTGGTCGTCGGCAAGCAGCCCGCGTCCATCGCGCTCGACCAACGGGTGCGAGTAATCGGCGTATTCAGTGCTACCCACGAGCTGCGGGCATCCCGCGTCGAGCTCGATGACGACCGCGCAGAGCATTCGGGCGCAGGGCGTTCCGGGGGTAACAGCGTGCACGTTACAAGCAGCTCGGGCAGTTCGGGCAACAGCAGCCAGGGTGAGCGTGGTACCTCCAGCATCCGCAGCCAAAGCGGTGATGACCACGATGGGCGCAGTGCCGGTGGCGGCGCCAATGATCATGGCAGCATGGACGTTGAGGACAGGTCCGGTAAGTCGGTACAGGTCGATACCGTGGAGCAACGCGAGACCAGCAACAGTGGTAGTTCCGATCGCGTGGAAAAGCTCGAGAAGCTGGAAAGAGTGGAGAAGGTGGAAAAGGTCGAGAAAATAGAGAAGGTCGAAAAGCCCGAGAAAGTCGAGAAAGTGGAAAAAGTCGAACGTCCTGAAAAAGTAGATAGGGTCGAGAAGCCTGAAAAAGTCGAGAAAGTCGAAAAGGTAGAAAAGATCGAACGGGTCGAAAAGCCTGAAACGGTAGAAAAAGTCGAAAAGGTCGAAAGGCCTGAGACGGCAGAGAAGGTCGAAAAAGTCGAGCATCCGGAGCGGTCCGGGCATTAGGCAACTAGGCTGGGTTAGTCCGTTCACACTTCCCGACGCAATACCGAGGTGCAAATGAGACCCGCGCTCCCTCTTTTCGCCTGTTTGTTGTTCTGTAGCAGTGCCTCGGCCCCGGCCGATACCTTCAGCGCCTCGATTGGCATGGACTATTCGAGTGGCGACTATGGCACGGGGACCACTTCGGAAATCTGGTATGTCCCTGTGGTCGGCAAGTATGAAACCGGCCCCATGACTTACAAAGTCACCGTGCCCTGGCTACGCATTACCAACCCTGAAGTGGGGCCCAATGGTGACCCCTTGCCCGGTGGATGCCATGCGGTGGAGAGTGGGCTGGGTGACACGGTAGCCAGCGCGGCTTATGCGCTGCTCGATGGCCGTGACGGTGGCCTGATGCTGGACCTCATCGGCAAGGTCAAATTTCCCACTGCCGATGAAAAGCAGTGCCTGGGCACGGGGGAGTACGATTACACCGGCCAGGTCGATATCGCCCAGGCATTCGGCCCGGTCACCGGCTTCGCGACCCTCGGCTGGAAGAAGTTCGGTGACCCGCCTGGCAGCGATTTCAAAGATCCGATATTCACCAGCCTGGGCTTTGCCATTCCCGTGGGGAAAGGTTCGTCGGCTGGTGCCTCGTACGACTGGCGGCAAAAGGTCGTCTCGACGGGGTCGGAAATTCAGGAACTGACACTGTTCCTCACCCACAAACTCAACCGGGAATGGAAAGTGCAGTTGTATGCGGTGAAGGGTTTTTCCGATGCCAGCCCCGATGCAGAGGCTGGAATGATGGTTTTTCACACCTTCTGACGAAAAAAGCCCCTGCCGGGTATTTCCACAGTGGGAATACCCGGCAGGGGCTTTTCCATGCGCCGACGGCTTTAAACCGGCTCGGCCCACATGTCGTATTCGTCGGCATCCACCACGCGGCACCGGACTTTATCGCCCGGCTTGAAGCCATGGTTACCGTCGATGAACACGCTGCCGTCGATTTCCGGAGCATCGAAGAAGCTGCGGCCAACCGAACCCTGTTCCTCGACTTCGTCGATCAGCACTTCGATTTCCTTGCCGATGCGCAGTTGCAGGCGAGCGGCGCTGATGGCCTGCTGGTGAGCCATGAAGCGGTCCCAACGGTCCTGCTTGATGTCATCCGGCACTTCTTCCAGGCCCAGGTCGTTGGCCGGGGCGCCTTCGACTGGCGAGTACTGGAAGCAGCCGACGCGATCGAGCTGGGCTTCGGTGAGCCAGTCCAGCAGGTACTGGAAGTCTTCCTCGGTTTCGCCAGGGAAGCCGACGATGAAGGTCGAGCGGATCACCAGCTCGGGGCATTGCTCGCGCCAGTTCTTGATGCGTGCCAGGGTCCGGTCTTCGAAGGCTGGGCGCTTCATCGACTTGAGTACTTTCGGGCTGGCGTGCTGGAACGGGATGTCCAGGTACGGCAGGATCTTGCCGGCGGCCATCAACGGGATCACGTCGTCGACATTCGGGTACGGGTAGACGTAGTGCAGGCGTACCCAGGCGCCCAGGCTGCTCAGCGCTTCGCACAGTTCGAGCATGCGGGTCTTGACCGGGCGGCCGTTCCAGAAGTCGGTCTTGTACTTGACGTCGACGCCGTAGGCGCTGGTGTCCTGGGAAATGACCAGGATTTCCTTGACGCCGGCCTTGACCAGGCGCTCGGCCTCGCTCAGCACTTCACCGACCGGGCGGCTGACCAGCTTGCCACGCATCGACGGGATGATGCAGAAGCTGCAGCTGTGGTTGCAGCCTTCGGAAATCTTCAGGTAGGCGTAGTGGCGCGGGGTCAGCTTGACGCCCTGTGGCGGCACCAGGTCGATCAGCGGGTTGTGGTCCTGGCGTGGTGGCACCACTTCGTGCACGGCGTTGACCACCTGCTCGTACTGCTGCGGGCCGGTTACCGACAGCACGCTTGGGTGCACGTCACGGATATTGCCTTCGTCGACACCCATGCAGCCGGTGACGATGACCTTGCCGTTTTCCTTGATCGCTTCACCGATCACCTCAAGCGACTCGGCCTTGGCGCTGTCGATGAAGCCGCAGGTGTTGACCACCACCACATCGGCGTCCTCGTAGGTGGGCACGACTTCATAGCCTTCCATGCGCAGCTGGGTCAGGATGCGCTCGGAATCGACCAGGGCCTTGGGGCAACCCAGGCTGACGAAACCAACCTTGGGGGTGGCGGGAGTGGTGGACATGACTAACCTCGGTATTGAATGCAGTTCGCCCGCAGCAGAAGGGGGCGATCTTGACGGGCGCTTTTGGCGCCTCTGATCAAAAAGTGCGCAATTCTAGCGAGCGCACGGTCGCTTGACCAGCAGAAAAGCGACGAACGCTGCGCTATGCTTCGCGCCATTGCGTGGGGGCACTGCATGTCCCTGACGCAGGAGTGAATTCTACCGGCCTTCAAGGCCATCTGCAGGAGTGTTCGATGGTTCAGGCAAGCAGTCACGCCGAAGGCGGGCACGCGGGGAAGCAAGGCGCGACACGGTCACTGGGGCTGCTGGTGGCAGCGGTCGGGGTGGTGTATGGCGATATCGGTACCAGCCCGTTGTATACCCTGAAAGAGGTCTTTACTGGCGGCTATGGGGTGCCGGTCAACCATGACGGTGTGCTGGGGATCCTCTCGCTGATCCTCTGGTCATTGCTGTGGGTGGTGTCGTTCAAGTACGTGATGTTCATCCTGCGCGCCGACAACCAGGGCGAGGGCGGTACCATGGCGCTCACCGCCCTGGCCCTGAGGGCAACGGCTGCATACCCGCGGTTGCGTTCGCTGATGCTCATCTGTGGGCTGATCGGCGCCTCGCTGTTCTACGGCGACAGCATGATCACCCCGGCCGTGTCGGTGCTGTCGGCGGTGGAGGGTATGGGCCTGGCGTTCGAAGGTATCGACCACTGGGTGGTGCCCATCTCGCTGGTGGTGCTGGTGGCGCTGTTCGTGGCGCAGAAGCATGGCACCGAGAAGATCGGCAAGTTGTTCGGCCCGATCATGGTCACCTGGTTTCTGGCGCTGGCCGTCCTGGGCGTGCATGGCATCAGCCAGAGCCCGGAAGTGCTCAAGGCGTTCAACCCGGTCTGGGCGGTCAATTTCTTCATCGTTCACCCCGGCATGGGGGTGGCCATACTCGGTGCGGTGGTGCTGGCACTGACCGGCGCCGAGGCGTTGTACGCCGACATGGGCCACTTTGGCCGCAAACCGATAGCCCGTGCCTGGTTTGCCCTGGTGCTGCCGGCGCTGGTAGTCAACTATTTTGGCCAGGGCGCGCTGCTGCTGCAGAACCCGGACGCGGCGCGCAACCCGTTCTACCTGCTGGCGCCGGGCTGGGCCCTGCTGCCGATGGTCGGGCTGGCGACAATGGCCACGGTGATTGCCTCGCAGGCGGTGATCTCGGGGGCCTTCTCGCTGACCCGTCAGGCCATCCAGCTTGGCTATATCCCGCGCATGCAGATCCAGCACACGTCCAGCGACGAGCAGGGGCAGATCTACATCGGCGCAGTTAACTGGACATTGATGGTCGGCGTGGTGCTGCTGGTGATCGGCTTCGAGTCGTCCGGCGCGCTGGCCGCGGCCTACGGTGTGGCCGTGACTGGGACCATGCTGATGACCACCATCCTGGTGGCCGCGGTGATGCTGCTGCTGTGGAAGTGGCCGCCGATGCTGGCGGTGCCGCTGGTGGTCTGTTTCCTGCTGGTCGATGGCTTGTACTTCGCCGCCAACGTACCGAAGATCGTTCAAGGCGGCGCCTTCCCGGTACTCGCAGGCCTGGTGCTGTACCTGCTGATGAGTACCTGGAAGCGCGGCAAGCAGATCCTGGTCGAGCGCATTGACGAGGGCGGGCTGCCATTGCCGGTGTTCATCAGCAGCATCCGCGTGCAGCCGCCGCATCGGGTCGAAGGCACGGCGGTGTTCCTGACGGCGCGGGCAGATGCGGTGCCTCATGCGCTGTTGCACAACATGCTGCATAACCAGGTGCTGCACAGCCAGGTGGTGCTGCTGACAGTGGTCAGTGAAGATCGCCCTCGGGTGCCGGAGCACGAGCGTTTCGAGGTCGAGGCCTACGGTGATGGCTTCTTCCGCGTCTTGCTGCACTTCGGCTTCATGGACGAGCCGGACGTGCCGGCGGCATTGAGGTTGTGTCACCTGGACGAACTGGATTTCAGCCCGATGCGCACCACCTACTTCCTCAGCCGGGAAACGGTGATTGCGTCGCGTCTGGAGGGGATGTCGCGCTGGCGGGGCAACCTGTTTGCGTTCCTGCTGAAGAATGCCAACGGTAACTTGCGCTTCTTCAACTTGCCGTTGAACCGGGTGATCGAGCTGGGTACCCAGGTCGAGATCTGAGTTATTGGGGCTGCTTTGCAGCCCTTCGCGGGCACGCCCGCTCCCACAGGGAAAGCGCAATCCTGTGGGAGCGGGCGTGCCCGCGAAGGGCCGCAAAGCGGCCCCAATCATTTTCAGTTCTGTGCAGCGACGCTGGACTTGCCCTGACGGGTCTCGATCTCGTCGATCAAGCGCTTGGCCAGCGCCGGGTAGTTCTCGTCGAAGTGGTGGCCGCCTGGCAGCTTCATGCGCTCGCCCACCGCAGTCTTGTCGGTGCAACCGCTTTCGTCGGTCTCTTCCACGCCGTACACGCACACCACCTTGGACGCCGGTAGTTTGGCCATTTCCGGCCCGGTAGGCGCTTCCTGACCCTCCTTGCCCAACCAGCCTTCGACTTCGATCTCGAAACTGCCGCTACGGGCGAACGCCAGCAGCACGACTGCGTCGATACGCTGCTGGTCTTCGGCCGGCAGGCGGTTGTAGATGGCCGGCAGCACGTCCGCACCGAACGAGTAACCGGTCAGCACGAAACGCTTGGTGCCCCACTTCTGGCGGTAGTGCTGCATCAGTTCCGACAGGTCGGCGGCGCTTTGCTCCGGGGTCTTGTGTTGCCAGTAGTAGCGCAAGGTGTCGATACCGACCACCGGGTAGCCCAGCTTGGCCATCTCGCCGGCGACGTCGCGGTCCAGGTCGCGCCAGCCGCCGTCACCGGACAGGAAGAGGGTGACGGTGTCGGTGGTTTGCCCGGCCGGGACTTCCACCACCGGGATGGCCAGGGCGTTGCCGTCGCGGCCAACCAGGGCCTGGGTCAGCTGGGCCTTGAGTACCTGCGGCAGGTGAATGTCATAGTCGCTGATGCTGGTTTCAGCGTTGGCCTGGTCGCGCACGAAGGCAGCACTGGCGTCGTCCGGGTTGTCGTTCCAGGCGACGTTCCAGTGGCCGTGGGCGGCCGACTTCGGCAGCTCGACCTTGCAGCCTGGCTGTTCCAGTGTGAAGTCGACCGAGATGGCCCGTGCCTTGTCGTCACTCTGGGTGGCCAGCCAGCGCCATGCCTGGGCCGCACCTGGGCCGATGCCGGCGACCAGGGTCGGTTTGTCTGACAGCTGGGTCAGCGCCTGGTCCATGGCCTGTTGCTGCCTGGTGCAGTCGTTCGGCGGCAGGATCACCTGAACCAGCTGCGCCTCGCCAGCCTGGCTCAGGTCCAGCAACTGCTTGTCGCTCAGGGCCTGGTCCTGGGGCACGCCGATGGCGACTCGGGCCTTGGCATGCACGCCCGGGGTGACGCGGATGATGCTGGTGTCATCCAGGGTCAGCTGCTCCAGCCGTGCCTCGGGGGCAGGGCGGGCCCACAGCCAAAAGCCCGCAGCGCCAGCCAGGGCGGCCAGCAACAGGGGAATCAGTACGTACAGCCAATAGCGTCGGATCATCAGCGTTTCACCAATCCAGTCAGGCCGCCGGCAATCAGGGCGGCAGTATCGGCCAGTGCTACCAGTGGGTCGAGCCCGGCTGGTACGGCCATGTAACGAGGTTCCCAGTCCGGCTGGAACTTGTCCTTGAAGCGCCGCAGGCCCTGGAAGTTGTAGAGCTGTTCGCCACGGCGGAACACCATCGAGCCCAGGCGCTGGGTCAAGGGTG
Organism: Pseudomonas sp. 382; assembly: GCF_002759075.1. Classification (NCBI taxonomy): domain Bacteria; kingdom Pseudomonadati; phylum Pseudomonadota; class Gammaproteobacteria; order Pseudomonadales; family Pseudomonadaceae; genus Pseudomonas; species Pseudomonas sp. 382. The sequence continues at coordinate 77,659 of NZ_PEMX01000012.1, read as the reverse complement.
CACCGCGGCGCGGCTGCAGGCCGGAAAGCGGGACCATGCCCAGGCTGAAGCGGCCGTAGTCATGGCTTTTGTAATGCAGGATCAAGCCGATCATCATGAATTCCATGGTCAGCTTCGGCGCCTCGGGGTGAGCGCGCATCAGGTCGAGGCTGGCCAATTCGTTGCTGTGGGTTTCCAGCAGGTTGGCGAAGGCCACCGGCCGGCCCTGGAAACGAATCAGGGCGATACGGAAGTGCTGTAGGTACTCGGGGCTGAAGCGCCCCAGCGAGAAGCCCTTCTCGCGAACGTTCTTGCCGCCGAGCCAGGCGTCGGAGATCTCCTTGAGTTCGGCCAGCGGTGCCTGGCCAGGTTCGTGGATCTCCAGGCTCAGGCCATCCCGGCCGCCCCGGTTCCAGGTGTAGCGCAGGTCTTTCATTTCCTTGCCTTTGGCTTCGAGGTCGAAGCGGCGCAGATCAACCCGCGCTTCCTCGCCCAGCTTCAGGGCAGTCAAGCCGATGTCCATGTAGAACGGCAGGTTTTCCGCGCGCACCTGGTAGAACACCGGGCGGGCGTGGTGCAGGTCGCACAGGTCCCGGAACTGCCAGATCATCTCGGCGCGTTCCTGGGCGGGGCCGATCGGGTCGTACAGCGCCACCAGGCTGCGACCGCGACGGGCATACATGAGGAAGGCAGTGTCGCTGGGGTGGAACAGCAAGGCCTTGTCGCCGGTCAATGCCAGGCCACCGTCGGGCTGGTCGGAGGCCAGCAGGATGCGGTTGGCGCGCTGTAGCTCGGCCTCGTCAGGCAAATGAATCACCGGACGAGCGGTGCGCAGCAGCCAGGTCAGGGCGACGATCACCAGCAGCACCGCACTGCCCAGGGCGGCACGCAGGCCACGTGGGGCGTCGGCGTCGAGGGTGAATTGCCACCACAGCTTGTGGGTATAGGGGACATCCTGGTAGGCAAACAGCAGCAGCCACACCGATGCACCGACCACACAGGCGCTGGCCACCAGGTACACCGGTGAGAACGGCAGTTCGAGCAGCCGGCTCGGTCGGTAGAACGAACGGCGGAAAACAGCCAGCAGTGCGGCGGTCAGGGTCAGCAGGCTGGCTTCTTCCCAGTCGAAGCCTTTGAGGATCGACAGCAGTGCGCCCACCAGCAGCAAAATGGTAGTCAGCAGCCAGGCGGCAGACAGGCGCCGGCGCAGGCCCTGGGCCAGCAGCAGGCACAACACGCCAATCAGGCTGGCGCCGAAGTGCGAGGCATCGATCAGCCGGTGGGGTACGAGGAAGCCCATGTGCTCCAGGCGTGTATCGATTTCCGGCGTGGCGCCGGAGAACAGCAGCACCACGCCCGACAGAAACACCAGAATCGCCAGGATCGGTGCGCCGAGACCCGATGCCGCCTTGATCGCTTGCTGGGCAAACAGCAGGCGGCGTGCTTCGTTGGCCAGCAGCAGGACACAGGCCAGCAGCAGTGGCAGCACCACGTAGATCAGTCGGTACAGGAGCAGGGCGGCAGCCAGAGGGGCAGCGCCAAGCTGGTCGGCGAAGGCGGCGAGCAGGATGGCTTCGAACACCCCGACGCCACCCGGTACATGGCTGAGCACGCCAGCCGCCAGGGCCAGCAGATAAACCAGCACGAAGGCACCGAAGGGCGGGGCTTGCGGCAGCAGCAAGTACAGCACTGTGGCGGCAGCAGCCACGTCCAGCGCGGTGATCAGCAATTGCAGGGCCGCCAGGCGGCCACCGGGCAGGCGCAGGGTGCGACGGCCCAACTGGACCAGCAGGTTATCAGCCAGCGGCTGTTCTGGCAGGCGGCGGCGATACAGCCCGATCACCAGCACGGCGGTGAGCGCCAGTACAGCGATGGCGATGCCGGCCAATACTGTCGAAGGCAAGCGCAGGGCGGTAGCCGCTGCCGGCAGGTTGCTCAAGGTGGCCAGTGCCGCCAGCGGTGGCAGCGCGCACCCCAGGGACAGGCTGGCGAACACAGTCATGCGTGCGACTTCGGCGGCGCCCAGGCCCTGACGTGCATACAGGCGGTAACGCACCGAGCCACCCGAAAGCATCGACAGGCCGATCGCGTTACCGATGGCGAAGGCGCTGAAACCACCCATTACCATGGATCGCGCAGGCAGCTTGACGGCCGCGTAACGGCTGGCCGACCACTCGTAGCCGAGCAGGATCACGAAACCTGCCACCGTGGCCAGCAGGGCGCCGATCAACGACTTTGCCGGTACGTCGAGCATGGCATCGTGCAGGGCGTAGATGTCCAGTTCGCTCAACAGATGCCGACAGGCGATCAGCGCCATGGCAAACAGTAGCAAGGTCACGCCCAGGCCAATCGGCTGGCGGTAACGGCTCATTCGCTCAAGCCAAGGCAGGCGCTGGGCAGCAGTCGGCAGTGCCGAAGCAAGCGGCACCTGGGGTTCGGGAGTGTGCGATGTCATGAAATGCCTCGAGCGTGGTGCGCGAGGAGGGGGTGTGCAGCGGCCAAGTGAAAGTCCCTTTGGTAAACGTATCCAGATATTACTCCGGGCAACGTTACTTTCAGTCGTCCGGCAGCGTTAAAGATAGTTCATCCTCAGGTCGACACCTCAAACGGGCGGGTTTGGGTGAACGCCAAGGATTTAACAGGCGACGAAATGCAACAAACCCCGCGCTGCTTTTACACAGGCGGGGTTTGTTCTGACGAATATGGTTGCGGGAGCCGGATTTGAACCGACGACCTTCGGGTTATGAGCCCGACGAGCTACCAGGCTGCTCCATCCCGCGTCAGAGGGGCGCATTTTATAGATCTGGACGCTTAAGTCAAGTGCCGATTTCTGAGGCAAAGAAAAAGGCCACTGCGTTAACAGTGGCCTTCTCTTGAATCTGGTTGCGGGAGCCGGATTTGAACCGACGACCTTCGGGTTATGAGCCCGACGAGCTACCAGGCTGCTCCATCCCGCGCCTGTGGGATCGAATTCTACAGCGTAAGCACTTGATGTCAAGCGCTACTTATTGATTTATCTTGATTTTTCCTTTGCCGAATAAATCGGGGCAAAAGAAAAAGGCCACTGCGTTAACAGTGGCCTTTTCTCGAATCTGGTTGCGGGAGCCGGATTTGAACCGACGACCTTCGGGTTATGAGCCCGACGAGCTACCAGGCTGCTCCATCCCGCGCCTGTGAGATCGAATTCTACGGGTTTCTTCGCCCGTGTCAAGCAAAATTATAGAAAACTCTTTTTCGTTCAACCTCTTAGCGTTTATGCCTGGCTGCGGGTCAGGCGCGACGGGCCTTGCAAGCCGATTATCGACGCAGACTGTTTCACCGCCAGCGGCATGCGCTACTATCTGTATGAATTTACAGTGGTGGCCGTCATCAATGTCTTTGCGCAAGATCATCCACATCGACTGCGATTGTTTTTACGCCGCCATCGAGATGCGTGACGACCCGCGCCTGGCCGGTCGCCCCATGGCCGTGGGGGGGGCTCCTGACCGTCGAGGGGTGATCGCCACCTGCAATTATGAAGCACGCGCCTATGGCGTGCGTTCAGCCATGTCGTCCCGCCATGCCCTGAAGCTTTGCCCGGACCTGGAAATCGTCAAGCCGCGCTTCGACGCTTACCGGGAAGCTTCGCGTGAGATTCACGCTATCTTCCGTGACTACACCGAGCTGATCGAGCCGTTGTCGCTGGATGAGGCATATCTGGATGTCAGCGACAGCCAGTGGTATGCCGGAAGCGCTACGCGAATCGCCGAGGACATTCGCCGGCGGGTTGCCCGCACCCTGCATATCACGGTATCTGCGGGGGTGGCGCCGAACAAGTTCCTGGCCAAGATCGCCAGCGATTGGCGAAAGCCCAACGGCATCTTCGTGATTACCCCGGAGCAGGTCGAGGCCTTTGTGGCTGCATTGCCGGTGGCCAAGTTGCATGGCGTGGGCAAAGTGACCGCCGACAAGTTGAACCGCCTGGGGATCGACACCTGTCTTGACTTGCGTGAATGGTCGCGGCTGGCGTTGGCGCGTGAATTCGGCAGTTTTGGCGAGCGGCTCTGGGGGTTGGCGCGAGGGATTGACGAGCGAGCGGTTCACAACGATAGCCGCCGGCAGTCGGTGAGTGTGGAAAATACCTATGACAACGACCTGCCAGACTTGGCCAGTTGCCTTGAACGGTTGCCAGAGCTGCTTGACAGCCTCGATCAGAGGATTGCCCGGATGGACAGCAGTTACCGCCCGGACAAGCCATTCGTCAAGGTCAAGTTCCATGACTTCAGCCAGACGACGATGGAGCAGGCAGGGGCGGGCAGGGACCTGGAAAGCTACCGTCAGCTGCTACGCCAGGCGTTCGCCCGGGGTGGCAAGCCGGTGCGTTTGCTGGGGGTGGGGGTGAGGCTGAGGGACTTGCGCGGGGCGCATGAACAGCTGGAGCTGTTTAACTCTGAGTAGTAGGGCCGCGTTTTGCGGCCCTTCGCGAGCACGCTCGGTGCTACAGGCCGGGATCAGCGACCAACCGGCCGGTGGCCTTGGTCAGTGCCGACAGGAATTCCTGTTGCAGCTCCGGATCGTTGCGTGTCAGCTCGATCAGGCTCTGCTCCATCTCGCTGGCTTCCTCTTCCAGGCCCAACTCGGACAAGCGCTTGACCCGGTGAACCCATTGGCCTACATCATCATCTTCGAGGTCATCGAAGATCAGCTCATGGGCCTCTCGCAGCTTGTTGCGCAAGGTGGCGCTGACCAGCAGGCTGGCATCGCCACGCACCGCGTTGTCCTCGTCGACCGCTTGCAGGTGCAAGGTGCCGACGTGGTTCAGGTGCTGTTCCGAGAACGGGCTGTCCAGCAGGTTCAGGCGCAAGACGCCGTTCCTGTCGGTAGTCAGTTCGTGGGTCATCTTGCCTGCCTTGACTTCAACCAGCCGCTCGCTCCAGGGCACGCTGGTGAACTCCTCGCGCTTGTCCTTCTGCACTTCGCTGATGCCCGCCAGGTTCTGCTGGGCACGGCCATTGGACGGCGTGTTCATGAACGGATTGAGGCCATCCACGCCATAGCTGAGCCAGTCGTGGGTGATGCTCTGCGGCAGGTTGCCAAGGGTGAACACGTTGACCACGTTAGCCCCTATACCGGCCACCACGGCTACCGCGCCCAGCGGGATCTCGTAGATCTCCCGCCACGGTTGGTATGGGGTGTAGCGGTCGTAGCGGCGGGTGACCTCGTATTCGGTGACCTCGAAACGCTTCTGCTCGTGGATGCGCACACGCCGTTGCGGAAGCTCCATCACCTTCGGCTCGCCGACATCGATCTGCAAGGTGTGTTCGAGCAGCTTGCGCTCGACACGCTCCTCATGATCGCTGCGCTGGGACATCTGGTTGGCGCAACCGCTGGCGAGCAAGGCGCCGCACAATGCGGCGCCCCCCAGGGTAAAGGTACTTCGCTTGGACATGATTACTCGTGCATTGGTTATCAGCGGCGAACGCGGGCCTGCAGGAAGGTCAGCACTTCATTGAGCGGCAGCTGTTGGGCCTCAGACTCGGTGCGGTGCTTGTACTCCAGGTTACCGTCGGCCAGGCCACGATCGCTGACGACGATGCGGTGTGGAATGCCGATCAGCTCCATGTCGGCGAACTTGATGCCGGGGCTGGTCTTCTTGTCGCGGTCGTCCAGCAGCACCTCGAAGCCGGCTGCAGTCAGTTCGGCGTACAGCTTGTCGGTTGCCTCGCGAACTACCTCGGTTTCGTAACGCAGGGGCACCAGGGCGATCTGGAACGGTGCCAGGGCGTCGTTCCAGATGATGCCTTTGTCGTCGTAGCTCTGCTCGATGGCGGCAGCGACCACGCGGGACACGCCAATGCCGTAGCAGCCCATGGACAGGGTCACCGGCTTGCCGTTTTCACCCAGCACCTGGCACTTGAGCGCCTCGCTGTACTTGGTGCCGAGCTGGAAGATATGGCCAACTTCGATGCCGCGCTTGATGACCAGGGTACCCTGGCCGTCCGGGCTTGGGTCACCTTCGACGACATTGCGCAGGTCGGCGACTTGTGGAACCGGCAGGTCACGCTCCCAGTTCACGCCGAAGTAGTGCTTGTCGTCGATGTTGGCGCCGATGGCAAAGTCGCTCATCAGGGCGACCGAGCGGTCGATGACGATTTCCAGCGGCAGGTTCAACGGGCCGAGCGAACCGGCGCCGGCACCGATGGCCTCGCGCAGTTCGGCGTCGGTGGCCATGACCAGCGGGTCGGCAACCTGTTCCAGCTTGGCGGCCTTGATTTCGTTGAGCTCGTGGTCGCCGCGGACGATCAGGGCGACCAGCTTGCCTTCTTCGGCGCCGCGCACGATCAGGGTCTTGACGGTTTTTTCGATCGGCAGGCCGTGGTTTTCAACCAGCTGGGCAATGGTCTTGGCATCCGGGGTATCGACCAGACGCAGCTCCTCGGTAGGAGCAGGACGCACGGTTTCACGCGGGATGGCTTCGGCCTTCTCGATGTTGGCGGCGTAATCGGAGCTGTCACTGAAGATCACGTCGTCCTCGCCCGACTCGGCCAGGACGTGGAATTCGTGGGAGTAGCTGCCACCAATGGAGCCGGTGTCGGCCTGCACCGGGCGGAAGTCCAGGCCCAGACGGGTGAAGACGTTGGTGTACGCCTGGTGCATGCGGTCGTAGGTTTCCTGCAGGGAAGCCTGGTCGGCATGGAAGGAGTAGGCATCCTTCATGATGAATTCGCGGCCGCGCATCAGGCCGAAGCGTGGGCGAATCTCGTCACGGAACTTGGTCTGGATCTGGTACATGTTGAGCGGCAGCTGTTTATAGCTGGACAGCTCGTTGCGGGCCAGGTCGGTAATCACTTCTTCGTGGGTCGGGCCGACGCAGAACTCGCGCTGATGACGGTCCTTCAGGCGCAGCAGCTCAGGACCGTACTGTTCCCAGCGGCCGGATTCCTGCCACAGTTCAGCAGGCTGGATGCTGGGCATCAACACTTCCAGGGCGCCGGCGGCGTTCATTTCCTCGCGCACAACGTTTTCGACCTTGCGCATCACCCGCAGGCCCATCGGCAGCCAGGTGTACAGGCCGGAAGCCAGTTTGCGAATCATGCCGGCACGCAGCATGAGCTGATGGCTGATGACCACTGCGTCGGCAGGGGTTTCTTTCTGGGTGGCGAGCAAATATTGACTGGTGCGCATGGTTAGCCGTGTCGATTGCCTAAGACGTTGAAATAGCCCCGCATTGTACGGGGGCGAAACGAAGGCGTACAGAATGCCCCAGGGCGTGGCAGTTGTCAGCCAAGAAAAAGCCCGGCAAGTGTGCCGGGCTTTTTCAGGTGCGGGGCACTGTAAGCCAGGCTTACAGGATGCTCAGCGGGTACTCGACGATCAGGCGCAGTTCGTCGATCGAGCTCGAACCGTAGTAGACGCCATCGCTGGAGCGGTAGGTGGCCTGACGAACGCGGAAGCTCAGGTCCTTGGCCGGGCCTTCCTGCAGGACGTACTTGACGTCTACGTCGCGTTCCCATTCCTTGCCGTTGCTGGTGCCGGCCACGTTGGCGTCGGTACCACGTACATAACGGGTCATGAAGGTCAGGCCCGGGATACCGAATTCGGCGAAGTTCAGGTCGTAGCGAGCCTGCCAGGATTTCTCGTCTTCGGCGTTGAAGTCGGAACGGGCAACGGAGTTGGCCAGGAAGATGGTGCCGCCGCCGTCTACACCGTAGCCGTAGTCACCGTCGCCGGAGACTTTCTGGTAAGCCAGGGTGAAGGTGTGGGCGCCGATGTTGTAGGCGCCGGACAGGCTGAATGCACGGTTGTCCAGTTTGCCGCCATCGAAGGCCTTGTATTTGGCCGAGCCATCACTCTTGGTGTCATAGATGTTGAAATCGAACACCAGGCCCTGCTTGTCGGAGATTGGCAGCGCCCAGTTCACGTTGGCGTAGTACTTGCGCCAATAGTCTTCGACCTTGGAGTAGTAAAGGCTGGTCGACAGATTGTCGGTGAAGGCGTAGGTGCCACCGACAACATCGGCCTTTGTCAGGTGCAGGCTGTCGTGGTTGGTCTCGGCCTGGGCGTCAAGTGCGGTGAAACGACCCGCGTTCAGGGTCAGGCCTTTGATTTCGTTGCTGGTGATCAGGGCGCCTTCGGCCATTTCCGGCAGCAGGCGGCTGTCGTCGGTGGCGAACACAGGCAGAGCGGTGAGCTGGTCACCTACTTTCAATACGGTGTTGGAGATGCGGAACTTGACTGCACCGCCGCCCTTGGAATAGTCGTCTTGCGCGCGGCCGTCGGAATCAAGCGGGAACAGGCCGGTGCCGGCGCGGCCTTTGCCGCTGTCGAGTTTCAAGCCGAGCATGCCAATGGCGTCAACGCCCACGCCGACAGTACCTTGGGTAAAGCCGGATTCATAAGTGCCGAGGAAGCCGAGGCCGGTTTCTTCAACGCGGCTCTGACGAGCGCCGGTATCAGGGTCACGCTCGTTGTTACGGAAGTCACGGCTGAAGTACAGCATGCGAGTCTTGACGTTCAGCTTGCTGTCTTCGAGGAAACCCTTGGACTCGTCCTGGGACGAGGCCACTGCCATCTGTGAGGTCCCTGCCGCAACGGCCAGGGCGATCATGCTCCACTTCATCACGCGCATCGTGATTTGCTCCTTTGGTTTTTAGGAAGAGTACCGCTGCGTCCAAGTCTTTTAGTTATATGGAACAGCTCTTTCTTGTTATGTCGGCGGAAATGTATAGCACGCTGACTGTTCTTGGCGATATGGCAAAATTTATCCTTGCGGGAACTTTATGGTCATGTCGCTTTCAGGTATTTCCATGTCGCAAATCACGCCCCGATTAACCGGGTCGTACAACGCCAGCGCTGTCCCATCGCCGTAAGAATTCTGTAACTACAGATTCTGGCTGGGAAACTCCCTGGTGTGCCCAATCTCGCTGTTGTTATTTGTCGCGTCACCTGGTCAATGCAGGTGTCGTGCCGACTTGGCGTGGAGAGAATGCAACAAGCATGCTCAAAATTAACAACGGTTCATGAAATTTTCACAGAACCGGCCGCCAAAGGTCGGAAAGTGCCGCAATTACTGGGCGGGAGTTGTCTGATGGTGTGCCGGTCTCATTCGGCAGGTTGAAGGAAAAACCTGCCATAAAAGTCAATGTGTTACCGTCGACTGTTGATCCTGAGTGGTTGATGTGGGTAGAAGCGTAGTGCCGCACACTTGGGCGGCCTCATTTTGGTGCGAAAAGTAGCGCTGTGTTACCGCAGTTGTGCAAGTCGTGAGTATTCATGGGCTTAAAGCGTGCATTCATGCGTTTGTCAGCATGCTCGGGCGGGGCGAAGCAGAGTATCCTTGGCGCATCGGATTATTATTTGGAGATTGATCGTGTTTGATATGGATTCGCGTTTGCAGCAGGATTCCCTGGTGCTGGGTGACTTTCCGCTGTGCCGCCTGCTGCTGAGTAAAGATGCCAATTACCCGTGGTTCATACTGGTGCCCAGGCGTGAGGGTGTGAGCGAGTTGTTCGACCTCAGCCAGGAAGACCAGGCGCAGCTGTGGAAAGAAACCACCTACCTGGCCGAAACGCTCAAGCACGCGTTCGCCGCCGACAAGATGAACGTGGCCACCTTGGGTAACGTGGTCAGCCAGATGCACATGCATGTGATCGTGCGCCGTCATGGCGATCCAGCCTGGCCTGCGCCGGTCTGGGGCAAGGTCCCGGCCGTTGGCTATGCACCGGAGCAGGTGGACGCCATTCGTCAGCGTCTGCGTGCGCTCCTGACCCATGATTATCAGGAGGTCTGACATGTCGGCGGAGTTGCGCATCATCGAGCTGGAAACCCGTCAGGCGTTCCAGGACGACACGATCCAGGCGCTGAATGATGTGGTGGTCGAGCAGGGGCGGGTCATCGAGCGTCTGCAACTGCAGATGGCCGAACTGATCAAGCGGTATGAAGAGATGGTCGGGCAGATTGGCAGCGAAGGGGAAGAGGCGCCGCCACCTCACTATTGATGAGTGGCCGCCCTGGGCTTGCCCCAGGGCGGTGCGGGCTCAGCGGCGGTTCACCGCGACCACGTCTTCGGCCTGCAGGCCTTTGTCGCGATGCATCACCGAGAACTCCACGCGCTGGCCTTCGACCAGGATGCGGTGACCCTCGCCGCGGATCGCGCGGAAGTGCACGAAGATGTCGTCGCCCGTGTCGCGGGAAATGAACCCGAAGCCTTTGGAAGTGTTGAACCACTTAACGGTGCCGGTATCACGCTTGCCGGCTTCCAGTGGCGCACCTTGGCTGGCGCGTGCTTTCTTGCTGCTGCGGGCGAAGCCGGCCACCAGGTGCATGGCGACAGCCAGCGCGGCGCAGACCAGCGCCGCCAGGTTGCCCATTTCCGGGCGTGCCAGCAGGGTCAGGGTCTGCAGGACCACGGCCACCACCAGCAGGGCGCAGGCCAGGTATTGCAGCTGTTGCCGCGCACCGCGGTAATACAGTGGCACCACCGGGGCCAGCAGCAGGTTGAGCAGGCCCAGCAGGGTCAGATAGACCGCGTCGGGTTGCTGCAGGAAGGGTATTGCGTCGGGTTTGAGGCTGGGTATGAGCGATAGCAGCAAAGCCGCAACGCCCGTCACCAGATGGACGATCTTGAACATGGGTTGGCTCACAGTTGATAAGGCCGATCACAGGAAGAGCTGGCGGCACGGTGCGCATGAGGTGTAAAGCGCGAACACGTGGAGGCCAGCCTATGCACCCGGCAATGACAGTCCGCACGGGTGGCACCGTGCCTATTTAACAGCAAAGGCGGGGGCTTCTCAAACCGCAGCCGGCAAGCACCGATGGTTTGCCCTGTGTCATGGGCGCCTTGCGCCAGGCATTGATACAGTGTGTAGTACCTGCTTGATCATCAAGCCTTATGGAAAGGGGAACTTCATGGCAATCGATATCGGTATCAGTGAAGAAGATCGCAAGTCCATCGTCGATGGGCTTTCCCGCCTGTTGTCGGATACCTATGTGCTCTATCTGAAAACCCATAACTTCCACTGGAACGTCACCGGCCCATCGTTCCGCACCCTGCACCTGATGTTCGAAGAGCAGTACAACGAACTGGCGCTGGCGGTCGACTCGATCGCCGAGCGGATCCGTGCACTGGGCTTCCCGGCGCCAGGTTCGTACGCCTTCTACGCACGGCACTCCTCGATCAAGGAGGAGGAAGGTGTGCCGCCTGCCGATGAAATGATCCGTCAGCTGGTGCAGGGGCAAGAGGCCGTGGTGCGCACTGCACGCAGCATCTTCCCGGTGGTGGACAAAGTCAGCGATGAACCCACTGCTGATCTGCTGACCCAGCGCATGCAGGTGCATGAAAAGACCGCCTGGATGCTGCGGGTGCTGCTCGACGGTAAATAAACGGCTAATCGTGTAGGACCTGTCAGAAAGCCCGGCTGAATCCATTCCAGTCGGGCTTTTTCGCTTGTGCGGGAAGGTTTTGCCGCTGCTTTGCGCGCCTCGCTCTGCGCTTCATTGAGCCCCAGTTGATGAACTGAGGAGGTGGTGCGATGCAAGCAGTCAAGCGTGCGGTGAAGTTGGGGCATTGGCCTGGCAAGCAGTGCATCGACCCGTTCAAGGCCGATTTCGACATGTTGCAGACGCAGCCGGTATCGCGCTCGGTGCGGTTGAACGGTTTTTCCACGTGCCTGCGCCTGGAGACGGTGTATTGGGGTATCCTCGAGCAGATCGCCGCGGCGAACCAGTGCTCGGTCAGCGCCGTGCTGTCTTATGTCGACCGTGAAGTGCACCTGCGTCAGGGTGGGGTGCGTAACTTCAGCGGGCTGATCCGGGTGATTTGTGTCGCCTGGTTGCGTGATCCGCCGAGTGCACGCTGATCGCCCGGCGGGCTGCGCAGTGTCGGTTAACCATATATAATCCCGCTTTTTGCTGCCCCGGCAGCCAGCGTTGTGGTTGACGAGAGACGTTCATGCCCCTTTATGACTATCAATGTGCTTCCTGCGATCACCGGATGGAGGTGCTGCAGAAGATCAGCGCCGCGCCGCTGACCGACTGCCCGGCCTGTCAGGCGCCGGCATTGAAGAAACTGCTGTCGGTCCCTGGCTTCCGCCTGAGTGGCAACGGCTGGTACGAAACCGACTTCAAGACCGGGGCAAAAAAGAACCTGGCAGGCGGCGACAAGGCCGACTGAGTTGAATTGCAGTAGCCGGGTCCTGCAGTATTAGCCCTCCGGGCGGCCAAGGCCTCCAACGAATACACGAATCACGAGAAGCGAAACCACCATCATGATGCGCAGCCATTATTGCGGCCAACTGAACGAGAGCCTGGACGGCCAGGAAGTCACCCTTTGCGGCTGGGTCCATCGTCGCCGGGACCACGGCGGGGTGATCTTCCTCGACATCCGTGACCGCGAAGGCATGGCCCAGGTCGTGTTCGACCCGGATCGCGCCGAAACCTTCGCCGCCGCCGACCGCGTGCGCAGCGAGTACGTCGTGCAGATCACCGGCAAGGTGCGCAAGCGCCCGGAAGGCGCAGTGAACGCCAACATGGCGTCCGGTGCCATCGAGATCCTCGGCTACCAGCTGAACGTGCTCAACGAAGCGGAAACGCCGCCGTTCCCGCTGAACGAATACTCCGACGTCGGCGAGGAAACCCGCCTGCGCTACCGCTTCATCGACCTGCGTCGCCCGGAAATGGCCGACAAGCTGCGCCTGCGTTCGCGCATCACCAGCAGCATCCGTCGGTTCCTCGATGAAAACGGCTTCCTCGACGTCGAAACCCCGATCCTCACCCGTGCCACTCCGGAAGGCGCCCGTGACTACCTGGTGCCGAGCCGCACCCATGCAGGCAGCTTCTTTGCCTTGCCGCAGTCGCCTCAGCTGTTCAAGCAGCTGCTGATGGTTGCCGGTTTCGACCGCTACTACCAGATCGCCAAGTGCTTCCGCGACGAAGACCTGCGTGCTGACCGCCAGCCGGAATTCACCCAGATCGACATCGAGACCAGCTTCCTCGATGAAGCCGAGATCATGGGCCTCACCGAGAGCATGATCCGCAAGCTGTTCAAGGAAGTGCTGGATCTGGAGTTCGGCGAGTTCCCGCACATGACCTTCGAAGAGGCCATGCGCCGCTACGGTTCCGACAAGCCTGACCTGCGTATCCCGCTGGAACTGGTCGACGTCGCCGACCAGCTGAAGGATGTCGAGTTCAAGGTCTTCGCCGGCCCGGCCAACGATCCGAAGTGCCGCGTCACCGCACTGCGCCTGCCAGGCGGCGCCAGCATGCCGCGCAGCAAGATCGACGAGTACACCAAGTTCGTCGGCATCTACGGTGCCAAGGGTCTGGCCTACATCAAGGTCAACGAGCGCGCCAAGGGCGTCGAAGGCCTGCAGTCGCCGATCGTCAAGAACATCCCTGAGGCCAACCTCAACAACATCCTCGACCGCGTTGGTGCCGTCGACGGTGACATCGTGTTCTTCGGTGCCGACAAGTTCAAGGTCGTCAGCGAAGCCCTGGGCGCGCTGCGTATCCGTCTGGGTCACGACTTCGAGCTGCTGACCTGCGAGTGGGCGCCGATGTGGGTCGTCGACTTCCCGATGTTCGAAGAGAACGAAGACGGTAGTTTCACCGCGCTGCACCACCCGTTCACCGCGCCGAAGTGCACCCCGGAAGAACTCGAGGCCAACCCGGCCACCGCGCTGTCCCGTGCCTACGACATGGTGCTGAACGGTACCGAGCTCGGTGGCGGTTCGATCCGTATCCACCGCAAGGAGATGCAGCAAGCGGTGTTCCGCCTGCTGGGCATCGATGCTGCGGAACAGGAAGAGAAGTTCGGCTTCCTGCTCGACGCCCTGAAATTCGGTGCGCCACCTCACGGCGGCCTGGCCTTTGGCCTGGACCGTCTGGTCATGCTGATGACCGGCGCCCAGTCGATCCGTGAAGTGATCGCCTTCCCGAAAACCCAGAGCGCCGCGTGCGTCATGACCCAGGCGCCTGGCATGGTCGACGCCAAGGCCCTGCGCGAGCTGCACATCCGTCTGCGCGAGCAGACCAAGGTCGAGTAATCGGCCCCGGGCGCATCCCGGCGGGTGCGCCCCGGCGCTTCGGCGCAGTATTCCCACGTTCCGCCCTTCGGGGCGGAACCTGTTTCTGTTTCAAGGATTCGGAGTCGTTATGGCTGGTCATTCCAAGTGGGCGAACATCAAGCACCGCAAAGAGCGCCAGGATGCCAAGAGAGGCAAGATCTTCACCAAGTGGATCCGTGAGCTGACCGTCGCGGCCAAGCAGGGTGGTGCCGACCCAGGCTCCAACCCGCGCCTGCGCCTGGCGTTGGACAAGGCTCTGGGCGCCAACATGAGCCGCGACATCATCGATCGCGCCGTGGCCCGTGGTGCTGGCACCAACGAAAGCGACAACGTCGAAGAGCTCAGTTACGAAGGCTACGGCCCGGGTGGCGTGGCGATCATGGTCGAGGCCATGACCGACAACCGCAACCGGACTGCTGCCGCCGTGCGCCATGCCTTCACCAAGTGTGGCGGCAACCTCGGCACCGACGGCTCGGTCGCCTACCTGTTCGAGCGCAAGGGCCAGATCAGCTTCGCTGCGGGCATCGACGAAGATGCCCTGATGGAGGCCGCAATGGAGGCCGATGCCGACGACGTGGTGGCCCACGACGACGGATCGTTCGACGTTTTCACCTCGTTCAACAACTTCTATGCCGTGCGTAACGCGCTGGAAGAGGCGGGCTTCAAGGCCGCCGACGCGGAAATCGTCATGCAGCCGACCACCAGCGCGGAACTGGACCAGGAGGGCGCCGAGAAAGTGCTCAAGCTGATCGACATGCTCGAAGACCTGGATGACGTGCAGAACGTCTACTCCAATGCGCAGATCTCCGACGAGATCATGGAAAAACTCGGCTAAGGTGTTCTGGCTGTTCTATTCAGGCATGTAAGCTTTTCGTTGCTTGCACCGGCCCTTTCGCGGGTAAACCCGCTCCCACAGGTACTGCACATACCTGTGGGAGCGGGTTTACCCGGGAAAGGGCCGTTACAGTTTGCATTGATGCATCAATTGTTATCGACGGGCCCTATGACTCTGATTCTTGGTATCGACCCCGGCTCGCGCATCACCGGCTACGGTGTGGTCCGCCAGACCGCCCGTGGTTGCGAGTACGTGGCGTCGGGCTGCATTCGCACCGGCAGCGGCGAGTTGCCTGAGCGGTTGCAGATTGTCTTTCGCGGTGTCAGCGAGATCATCGCCCAGCACGGCCCGGTGGCCATGGGCATCGAGCGGGTATTCATGGCACGCAACGCCGATTCGGCGCTCAAGCTGGGCCAGGCTCGCGGCGCGGCCATCGTTGCTGCCATCGAGGCCGGGCTGGAGATCGCCGAATACAGCGCCAGCCAGGTCAAGCAGGCCGTCGCTGGCAGCGGTGGGGCCAATAAAGAACAGGTGATGTTGATGGTCATGCATCTGCTCAAGCTGACCCAAAAGCCACAGATCGATGCTTCGGATGCCTTGGCCATCGCGATGTGCCATGCCCATACCCGCTCCAGCCTGGTGCCCCACGGCCTGGCCACGGCGCGGCGGCGAGGCGGGCGCTTGCGTCTGTAAGCGCTTCATGCGCTGATACACATTTTGTCCGGGTGAACCATTCTCCCGGTGCATTTGCTGATAGGGTTGAGCGGTCTTCGACCGGCTCCCCGAGAGGAAGGATCGGAACGTGATTGGACGTTTGCGCGGCACCCTGGCGGAAAAACAGCCGCCGCACCTGATTATCGACGTCAACGGCGTAGGCTACGAGCTGGAAGTGCCGATGACAACCCTGTACCGTCTGCCGAAGGTTGGCGAGTCGGTGACCGTGCATACCCACCTGGTGGTGCGTGAAGACGCCCACCTGCTGTACGGTTTTGCCGAAAAGCGCGAGCGCGAGCTGTTCCGTGAGCTGATTCGCCTCAATGGTGTGGGCCCAAAGCTGGCGCTGGCGCTGATGTCCGGCCTGGAAGTGGACGAGCTGGTGCGCTGCGTGCAAGCTCAGGATGCTGCGGTTCTGGTGCGCGTGCCAGGCGTTGGCAAGAAGACTGCCGAGCGCCTGTTGGTTGAACTGAAGGACCGCTTCAAGGCCTGGGAAACCTCTCCGGCCATGTTCACCCTGGTCTCCGATGGCCCACTGCCGCTGGCCAGCGAGTCTTCCGCTGAGGCTGATGCGGTCAGTGCCCTGGTGTCTCTGGGCTACAAACCGCAGGAAGCGAGCAAGGCCATCGCCGCGATCAAGGACAAGGCCGGCCTGAGCAGCGAGGAACTCATTCGTCGCAGCCTTAAAGGGATGATTGCCAAGTGATCGAAGCCGACCGTCTGATCGCCGCCAGTGGCCGCGACCGTGAAGAAGTCCAGGACCGTGCGATCCGCCCGTTGCGCCTGGACGAGTACATCGGCCAGCCGGTGGTGCGCGAGCAGATGGCGCTGTTCATCCAGGCGGCCCGTGGGCGCGGCGAATCGCTCGACCATACGCTGATCTTCGGCCCGCCCGGGCTGGGCAAGACCACCCTGGCCAATATCATCGCCCAGGAGATGGGCGTATCGGTCAAGAGCACCTCGGGGCCGATCCTCGAGCGGCCTGGTGACCTGGCGGCGATGCTGACCAACCTCGAACCGCATGACGTGCTGTTCATCGATGAAATTCACCGCCTGTCACCGGTGGTCGAGGAAGTGCTGTACCCGGCGATGGAGGACTTCCAGCTGGACATCATGATCGGCGAAGGCCCTGCGGCCCGGTCGATCAAGCTCGACCTGCCGCCGTTTACCCTGGTTGGCGCTACCACCCGGGCCGGGATGCTGACCAATCCGTTGCGTGACCGCTTCGGTATCGTCCAGCGCCTGGAGTTCTACAGCGACAAGGACCTGGCGACCATCGTCAGCCGTTCGGCCAACATCCTTGGCCTGTCCATCGAGGACCACGGTGCCTATGAGATCGCCCGGCGTGCCCGTGGCACGCCACGTATCGCCAACCGTTTGTTGCGCCGGGTGCGCGACTACGCCGAGGTGCGCGGCAAGGGCCAGATCACCAAGGCTGTTGCCGACATGGCGTTGAACCTGCTGGACGTCGATGAGCGTGGTTTCGACCATTCCGACCGCCGCCTGCTGCTGACCATGATCGAGAAGTTCGACGGTGGTCCGGTGGGTGTGGACAACCTGGCTGCGGCCATCAGCGAGGAGCGGCATACCATCGAGGATGTGCTCGAACCTTATCTGATCCAGCAGGGGTATATCATGCGCACCCCGCGCGGCCGCGTGGTAACCCGGCATGCCTACCTGCACTTTGGCTTGAATGTGCCTGGCAGCCTGGGCGGGCCAGCCGAATTTTCCGAGCCAGGCGATGAGTGACCGATCAAAATCTGCTTTTCGTGGTCCTACCGCTGGCATGCCGATGGTGCGCTGGCAATTCGACATTAATGAACAAAAACAGTTGCCGCAGCGGATTGGCAAGCTGAGGAGTAAGCACTAGAGTATGCGCGCGCAAAATGGCCTGGAACCGTTCGCACACCGTTGTCGCGTCTATTACGAAGATACCGATGCCGGTGGCGTGGTGTATTACGTCAATTACCTGAAATTCATGGAGCGCGCGCGCACCGAGCGCCTGCGGCATCTGGGCTTTTCCCAGGCGCAGTTGGCCGAGGACAACCTGCTGTTCGTGGTTCATTCCAGCGAAGCCCGCTATCACGCGCCGGCACGCCTTGATGACGAGCTGAGGGTCACCGCGCAAGTACTTGAACTCAATCGCGCCAGCCTGCGCTTCGTGCAGCAGGTCTGGCGGGAAAAAGATGAAACGCTGCTCTGCGAAGGGCAGTTCCTGGTGGCCGCCGTGCGCGCCGACACTTTCAAACCCCGAGCCATACCCCCGGAGCTGCGCGACGCCTTTGTGGCGGACGGCTCGGGTAATCAATCGAACGCAGGAGAATAAGCGTGGAAGCTAACGTCGTCGACCATACCTCCATGTGGAGTCTGGTCAGCAATGCCAGCGTGGTGGTACAGCTGGTAATGCTGACCCTGGTGGCCGCCTCGGTCACCTCATGGATCATGATCTTCCAGCGCAGCACCATGCTGCGCGCTGGTCGCCGTGCGCTGGATGCCTTCGAGGAGCGCTTCTGGTCGGGTATCGACCTGTCCAAGCTGTATCGTCAGGCGGGCAGCAACCCGGACCCGGACTCCGGTGTGGAGCAAGTCTTCCGTGCCGGCTTCAAGGAGTTCTCGCGCCTGCGTCAGCAGCAGGGGGTTGATCCGGACGCGGTCATGGAAGGCGTGGCGCGTGCCATGCGCGTGGCCATCTCGCGTGAAGAAGAAAAGCTCGAGCAGAGCCTGCCGTTCCTCGCCACCGTAGGTTCGACCAGCCCGTACATCGGCCTGTTCGGTACCGTGTGGGGCATCATGAACTCGTTCCGCGGCCTGGCCAGTGCCCAGCAGGCCACCCTGGCCACTGTTGCCCCGGGTATCGCCGAAGCGCTGGTCGCCACCGCCATCGGCCTGTTCGCGGCCATTCCTGCGGTGATCGCCTACAACCGTTTCGCGGCGCGCAGCGAAGTGCTGATCGGCCGTTACTACACCTTCGCCGACGAGTTCCAGGCGATCCTGCACCGCAAAGTGCACACCAGCGAAGAGTAATCAGGTAGAAGCCCATGGCCCGAGTTCGCCACAAACGCAAGCCCGTCGCCGAGATGAACGTGGTGCCCTACATCGACGTGATGCTGGTGCTGCTGGTCATCTTCATGGTGACGGCGCCCATGCTCAACCAGGGCGTGAAGGTCGACCTGCCCAAGGTTTCCAGCGAAGCCTTGCCGCAGGACAACAACGTCCAGATCCTCACCATCTCCATCAAGGCCGACAAGACCTACTACTGGAACCTCGGCAGCGAAGTCGATACCGACAAGCAGATGGACAAGGCCATGACCTTGCCGGACATGACCAGCGCAGTGACCAAGATCATTGCCGCCGGTCGCGATCAGGGCAAGCAGACCCAGGTCTTCATTCGAGGCGACAAGGCTGTCGACTACGGCGCCGTCATGGGCGCCATGGGCGGGTTGCAGAAGGCCGGTGTCGGTAACGTTGGCCTGATTACCGAGGCGCCCTGATGCAACAGCGAGAGCCATCCGCCTCGGAAAGCTACTTCTGGCCCAGTGTCTGGGCCATCGGCCTGCATGTGCTGGTGTTCGCCCTGCTGTTCGTCAGCTTTGCCATGACGCCTGAACTGCCGCCTTCCAAGCCGATCGTTCAGGCTACCCTGTATCAGCTCAAGTCCAAGAGTCAGGCGACTACCCAGACCAATCAGAAGATTGCCGGGGAGGCGAAGAAAACCGCCTCGCGCCAGACCGAAGTCGAGCAGCTGGAGCAGAAGAAGGTCGAGCAGGAGGCCATCAAGGCCGCGGAACAAAAGAAAGCCGACGCCGCTCAAAAGGCTGAAGAAGCACGCGAGGCCGCCGAAGCCAAGAAGGCCGAGGAGGCTGCGAAGGCTGCCGAAGCCAAGAAAGCCGCCGAGTCCAAGAAAGCCGAAGAGGCGAAGAAGGCCGCTGAGAAGCAGCAGGCTGACATCGCCAAGAAGAAGGCCGAGGAAGAGGCGAAGAAGCAGGCCGAGGAAGAAGCCAAGAAAAAAGCAGCCGAGGAGGCCAAGAAGCAGGCCGCCGAGGAGGCGAAGAAGAAAGCAGCCGAGGACGCCAAGAAGAAAGCGGCGGCCGAGGAAGCAAAGAAAAAGGCAGCTGAAGAGGCCAAGAAGAAGGCCGCTGCAGATGCACAGAAGAAGAAAGCACAGGAAGCGGCCCGCAAGTCGGCGGAAGACAAGAAAGCTCAGGCACTGGCCGAGCTGTTGTCCGACACCACCGAGCGGCAGCAGGCCCTGGCTGACGAGCAGGGTGACCAGGTGGCCGGCGACTTCGACGACCTGATCCGCATGCGCGCGGCCGAGGGCTGGGCACGTCCGCCTTCCGCGCGTAAGGGCATGACGGTGACCCTGCAGGTCAACATGTTGCCGGACGGCACCGTCACCGGTGTCAGCGTGATCAAGTCCAGCGGCGATGGGCCGTTCGACAGTTCGGCGGTGGCAGCAGTGAAGAACATCGGTCGCTTGACCGAGATGCAGGGTATGAAGCCGAGCGATTTCAATCGTTATCGTTCGTTCAAGATGACATTTACACCTGAGGATCTAGCGTTGTGATTAAACTCCTTCGAGGAATGCTGGTCATGCTCTGCTGCGTGGCTGGCATGGCCATGGCAGAGGAAAAGAACATCCTGGTCACCAGCGGCAGCGATCGGGCTACGCCCATCGCGGTAGTGCCGTTCGGTCTGCAGGGTGGCAGTGTGCTGCCGGAAGACATCGCCGACATCATTGGCAATGACCTGCGCAATTCGGGCTACTACTCGCCGATCCCGCGTCAGAACATGATCAGCCAGCCTACCCAGGCCAGCGAAGTCATCTTCCGCGACTGGAAAGCGCTGGGTGCCCAGTACGTGATGGTTGGCAGCATCGTGCCTTCGGGCGGTCGCCTGCAGGTGCAGTACGCGCTGTTCAACGTCGCCACCGAGCAGCAAGTGCTGACCGGTAGCGTGGCGGGCAGCACCGACCAGCTGCGCGACATGGCGCACTACATTGCCGACCAGTCTTTCGAAAAGCTCACCGGCATCAAGGGTGCATTCTCTACCCGCATGCTGTACGTGACGGCCGAGCGCTTCTCCACCAACAACACCCGCTACACCCTGCAGCGTTCGGACTACGACGGTGCCCGTGCCGTAACCCTGCTGCAGTCGCGTGAGCCGATCCTGTCGCCACGCTTCGCGCCGGACGGCAAGCGTATCGCCTATGTGTCGTTCGAGCAGAAGCGCCCGCGGATTTTCGTGCAGAACATCGATACCGGTCGCCGTGAGCAGGTGACCAACTTCGAAGGCCTGAACGGTGCACCTGCCTGGTCGCCTGATGGTTCGCGCCTGGCGTTCGTGCTGTCCAAGGACGGCAACCCGGACATCTACGTGATGAACGTGGCCTCGCGCCAGATCAGCCGCGTGACCGCCGGCCCAGGCATCAACACCGAACCGTTCTGGGGCAAGGATGGCAACACCCTGTACTTCACCTCCGACCGCGGTGGCAAGCCACAGATCTACAAGCAATCGGTCAGCGGTGGTGGTGCCGAGCGTGTAACGTTCGTGGGCAACTACAACGCCAACCCGAAACTGTCGGCGGACGAAAAGACCTTGGTGATGATCCATCGTCAGCAAGGCTTTACCAACTTCAAGGTGGCGGCACAGGACTTGCAGCGCGGAAGTGTAAAGATTCTCTCGGAAACAAGTCTTGATGAGTCGCCCACTGTTGCGCCTAACGGCACCATGCTAATCTACGCCACCCGCCAGCAGGGCCGGGGAGTCTTGATGCTCGTGTCGCTTAACGGCCGTGTGAGGCTCCCACTTCCTACCGCTCAAGGCGAAGTCAGAGAACCGTCCTGGTCCCCTTACCTGAACTGATTGCGGCGTAATACGTTTTTGCTTAACACACTGGGGTTTCATTAGGAGTTTCACGATGGAAATGCTGAAGTTTGGTAAATTTGCTGCGCTGGCTCTGGCCATGGCCGTAGCTGTAGGTTGCTCCTCGAAAGGCGGTGACAACGCTGGTGAAGGCGCTGTTGACCCGAACGCTGGCTACGGTGCCAACACTGGCGCAGTTGACGGCTCCCTGAGCGAAGAAGCTGCCCTGCGCGCAATCACCACCTTCTACTTCGAATACGACAGCTCGGACCTGAAGCCAGAAGCCATGCGCGCTCTGGACGTTCACGCCAAGGACCTGAAAGCCAACGGCAACCGCGTTGTCCTGGAAGGCAACACCGACGAGCGCGGCACCCGCGAGTACAACATGGCTCTGGGTGAGCGTCGTGCGAAAGCCGTTCAGCGCTACCTGGTTCTGCAGGGTGTTTCCCCTGCTCAGCTGGAACTGGTTTCCTACGGCGAAGAGCGTCCAGTTGCCACCGGCAACGACGAGCAGTCCTGGGCTCAGAACCGTCGCGTAGAACTGCGTAAGTAAGTTCTTATGCGTATGTGCCGTCGTGCTGTAACCGTCCTCGCACTCAGCCTTCCGCTCTCGGCGTGGGCTGCGGTTCCTGTAGTTGATGACAACGGGGGTGCTTACCCACCTTCCGGTTATGGCACGAGCGGCGCCTATGCCGGCGCAGGGGCTTCGACCCCTGCTTCGGCACAGGGCCAGCTGTTCATGCAGCTGCAACAGATGCAGGATCAACTTTCCCGTCAGCAAGGCATCATCGAAGAGTTGCAAAACGATGTGTCGCGCATGAAGCAGGAAAACCTGGAGCGTTACCAGGATCTTGATCGTCGTATCAATAGTGGTGCCGCGCCTGCCGCGACCCCCGACAATTCCTCCACCGGTGGTGCATCCAATGCCGCCGCCGGTGCCGCAGCAGGTGCCGCTGGCGCTGCTGCACAACAACCGGCCGCCAGCAGCGAGCCCGGTGATCCGGCGAAAGAAAAGCTCTACTACGACGCCGCTTTCGACCAGATCAAGCAGAAGGACTTCGACAAGGCCAGCCAGGCGTTCAACGCCTTCCTGCGCAAGTACCCGAACAGCCAGTACGCCGGCAACGCCCAGTACTGGCTGGGTGAGGTGAACCTGGCCAAGGGCGACCTGCCAGCGGCCAGCCAGGCGTTCGCCCAGGTCAGCCAGAAGTACCCCAAGCACAGCAAGGTGCCTGATTCGCTGTACAAGCTGGCTGACGTCGAGCGCCGCATGGGCCACACCGACAAGGTCAAGGGCATCCTGCAACAGGTCATCACCCAGTACCCCGGCACCTCAGCCGCGCAACTGGCGCAACGCGACCTGCAGAAGCTCTAAGTTGTACCTTTGCAAGAAACCCGCGCCTGTCGCGGGTTTTTTCGTTAGAATCACTGCCCTTTTATAAACACGCTGTAGCGGATAACGCCATGTCGAGTCCGCGACAGTGCCTGACGGAGGCGGACAGCCTGTTTAGCTGTCACGCCCGTGGCGAACATGCAAGACACATTACGCATCACCGAAGTCTTTTACTCTTTGCAGGGTGAAACACGAACGGCTGGGCTGCCCACGGTATTCGTGCGCCTGACCGGTTGCCCCCTGCGCTGCCAGTACTGCGACAGCGCCTACGCCTTCACTGGTGGCACCATTCGCACCCTCGATTCGATCCTTGAGCAGGTGGCCGGCTTCAAACCGCGTTATGTCTGCGTCACTGGCGGCGAGCCGTTGGCCCAGCCGAACGCCTTGCCGCTGCTGCGGCGCCTGTGCGATGCCGGCTACGAAGTGTCGCTGGAGACCAGCGGCGCCCTCGATATCTCGGGCACCGATGTGCGCGTCAGCCGCGTGGTCGACCTCAAGACCCCAGGGTCGGAAGAGTCGCACCGCAACCGCTACGAGAACATCGAGCAGCTGACCCGCAACGACCAGGTCAAGTTCGTCATCTGTTCCCGCGAGGACTACGACTGGGCAGTGTCCAAGCTGATCCAGTACAACCTGGCCGAACGCGCGGGCGAGGTATTGTTCTCGCCCAGCCATCACCAGGTGAGCGCGACCGACCTGGCCGACTGGATCGTCGCCGACAACCTGCCCGTGCGTTTCCAGATGCAGCTGCACAAGCTGCTGTGGAACGACGAACCCGGACGTTGATTGAGGAGTGAAACAGATGACTGATAAACGCGCAGTAATCCTGCTGTCTGGCGGCCTCGATTCGGCCACGGTGGTGGCCATGGCCAAGGCCGAAGGCTACAGCTGCTACACCATGAGCTTCGACTATGGCCAGCGCCATCGCGCCGAACTGAACGCCGCCGCCCGCGTCGCCCGTGACCTGGGCGTGGTCGAACACAAGGTCATTGGCCTCAACCTCGATGGTATCGGTGGCTCGGCCCTGACCGACAGCAGCATCGATGTGCCGGAGTCTCCGGGCGAGGGTATTCCCGTCACCTACGTGCCGGCCCGCAACACCGTGTTCCTGTCGCTGGCACTGGGGTGGGCGGAAGTGCTGGAGGCGCGTGACATCTTTATCGGCGTCAACGCAGTGGACTACTCCGGCTACCCGGATTGCCGCCCCGAGTTCGTCGAGGCGTTCGAGCGCATGGCCAACCTGGCCACCAAGGCCGGTGTAGAAGGGCAGGGCTTCCGCATCCAGGCGCCGCTGCAGAACATGAGCAAGGCGCAGATTGTGCAGGCGGGTATCGCCCGAGGCGTGGACTACAGCCTGACGGTGTCCTGCTACCAGGCCAATGATGAAGGCCAAGCCTGTGGCAAATGCGACAGCTGCCGCCTGCGTGCCGATGGTTTCAAGGCGGCGGGCGTAGCAGATCCAACCCGCTACTTCTGACAAAAGGTTGGCTCGGGTATTGATTTCCCGTTAGAAATCAGTATTATACGCGCCAACCAGCGGGTCGTTAGCTCAGTTGGTAGAGCAGTTGGCTTTTAACCAATTGGTCGTAGGTTCGAATCCTACACGACCCACCATTATTCACAGCGGTTCGTGAGTGCTAGAGAGGGGGGCTTGCCACAGCCATGTCTAGTCTTGCAGCCGTCTGGAGCGAACCTTAGGCTCGCTTCGGCGTGATGTCAATATGGAATAGCCCGCCACTTATGGCGGGCTTTTTCGTTCCTGGGCCAAAAAACTCAATGACTTAGGGGATTTGCGGGCTGCTCACCTCCGCGAAACCTCGCTTCGCGACGTCTCCAAAACACGCGCAGCCAAAGGCATGGCGCCAGTTTCCTAGCACCAGTGACCTGGAACAGTTATGTGCTATCTGCCCTGCTTCAGCTAACCATGTAGTGGCTCATTGCCATTCGTCGGTTCAGAACTTCGGGGAGGCACGGGCGTTGTACACAGTGCCTGCGACAGCAGAATGAGATCGAGCAAAAGGTGTAGACCCTGTTGTCGATGCCATCAGGCTGAACAGAAGGCTTGGTTGAAAGAGATCTTCGGGCGGTAGCAAAGCACTGGCACAGCTCTGCCTGAACTCAATCAGCAGACGTTCTGGTGCCGAGCAGCCACCTCCTTGATCATCTTCTTCGATCGTTATTCGTCGACCAGGCTCTGTGCGGGTACCGCTTTCACCAGGACGCGAATTTGGTGCACTACATTCATCCACCCGACGTACAAGCCTCAATGCCCCCTGCTGCATGCTGCGCTCGTGCAGTACGTCTCGCATGTGGTCATAGTCGGCTTCGATGTAGCTCATAGTGGTTGCGATGTTCGAATGGTTCAGCAGGTTCTTGGTCAGGTGGATGTTTCTTTCCGGCTGCTTCATCAGATCGGTTGCAAGCGTGTGCCTGAACCGGTGCGGAGTCATCCGCACCCCGAGCCTGATGATCAGCTTCTTGTACATCGCCTCGACCTGGTCCGAGTTCATTTCATGCCGCTTGTAATGGCGGGAGAAACGATTGACGTTGAACAGCTGGTCATCGGCGGCAAAGCCCGCTCGACGAGCTTCATCGACGAGGCGCTGAATGTGCGGCGCTAGCCCATCCATGATGGGAATGCGAAACTCGCGGTGTGTTTTTTCGGTTTCGCCGCGGACGAGAACCAGCCGTCGATCCCAGTCCACATCCTTGAGCCGGATGCATAGCAGTGCATTCAGCCGTATGCCGGTGTAGTAGAACATCTCGAAAGTTGCCAGCCAGAACCACGCTGGTGTGATTCTGGCCCGGTCCCCAGTCGACTCCTCCTGGTCAGCAAGACTTCTGAGCCACCGCCTTGCACGGACGATCGCTTCGCCGGCAATGATTTTGCTCTGTCGCTTCGGTGCAATTACCGTCGTCTTCTTGAATGGGTTCACATCGGTGTTGGGAAGAATCCCGTACTCGATGCCGTACCCCCATATTGTTCGGAGGTGATTGGAGTAAGTGTTCCAGCTGCGCTTCGACAGACCTCCTTCAATCAGCTTGTTCCTTAAGGCAAGGACGTCCCGTCGATCGATGGTCTCCACATCAACAGCGTTACCGAAGTTCTTTTCCAGCTTCTTCATTGCCGCGCCGTAGATTTTCGCGCTGGCAGGCCGGAGGTCGTGATCGACGAGGTATTCCCGGAGCAATTTCTGGGGCGTCATTCAGCGGCCCCTTCCGTCACTCGTCGCAAGCTTGGGTTGTTCAGGGGCTGCTCAGCAAAGATCAGCTTCGGATCAAGAAGCAAGTAGCCCCTCAGCTGCGTGGTCTTCCGTGGGCCTACTACATCGTAGGTCCAGATGTTCAGCTGCTTGCTGGTTTTCTGGTGGCTCTTCTCTTTCTCAAATGCGCGTTGTACATGCTGCCAGGCCGCTGTCCCCGGTTTACCGACGATCCTCTCAAGCTCCGGGTGCTCAAGCACATATCGCTTGAAGATCCCAGGGGTAACGAGCATTGCTGTGTCGTCGACGGTGTGAATCAGGGCCTTGGTATCGTTGATGATCAATTTGTGGGAGGCGACCCCGGCTTTGAGCCAGGCGATGAAAGCTCCTCCCAGCGAACTACTCGTAGGCATGGTGGTGACATCTTTTATTGCAGCATTCCTTGCTGTGGCTGCTAGAGAATCGTCAGCCGGCTCTACCTCTTCGAGTCCTTGCTGAGGAGGGGAGGCGGCTGCTGAGCCTGGGCTAGCACTTAGCTCTTCTGATGGCGCAGTGATATTACTATACAGTGACAGTAATTCTTCGCGCTCAGATGATCGGATCCCTTCGGTTGGAGTTGGCTGGACTAGGGCTCGAGGTCGTGCCGGCGGTTGAGTTGCATCGCCCGAGGGGGCGACTGGCTCATCCGGTACCGCACAGACGGTTTCCGCACTGGTGCCCGCCTGCGCGACTGTCTCCGGTTCCTGGTCCAGGGTGAGGCTGCCACCGTATAGAGGGGGGCGTTCGTCCGGATTCGGCCAGACGAGTACCGGCGAGACCTTTAAGAAGGTGAAGCTGTTCTTCCAACCGCGGCCGTTATCGATGGTGGCTTTCCAGATCGCCTTATCCTGGGCATTGGTCTGGATGATTGCCTGGTCCTGCAGCATGTTGAAGAACGGAGCATTGGAGGTTGGCACTCCCTCAATACCCTGGGTCAGCAAGTATGCCCGGAGCTGGTCTGCTGCTGGCTTACTCACCAGCCAAAGCGCATCTTGCGTCAGCCAACCATCTGCCGGTCCATCTGGCTGATTGAGCTTGAGTTTTTCTCGCACCAGGAATCGCAGACCGTCGGCCAGTTGTCGCTGCAGCGATTGCTTTGGGGCCGCCAGCGCGCGTTCAGGATTGCCTCCCAGTTGCTGGGCAACGGAAGCTTTATCCGCCTGGATCACCATTTCGCCGAGGATGCCGGCGTGCTCGTACTGGCCGGCGAGAAGGTAGATCAGTTGCTTCCATAATTCAGGGAAACCGCTGAGCCAGTCCAGGATTCCGGTGTCCAGGACTTGCATGTACACAAGAGCTGAAGCAGCCCCGTGCAGTTGGTACTCCCTACCTTTCACATACTTGAACCGGTAGGGGCGGTTGATCGGGCCGTGCCATGGGTGCCATGCGCGGCCATCTTCGAGCTCGACGCGGAGGTCAACAGCGATCTTCCCCAAGTCGTGTAGCAACGCGCCGTAGGCGGCCGCTGCAGTCCAGGCTTCTGCTTGAGCGGATTGGGACTCCGGTGGAGCGCCTATTGGCAGAAGGTGCGTCTGCCGGATCTTTAGGGCATAGGCCACGATCTCCAGGCCGTGGTCCAGGAGTCCGCCAAGGTGGGCATGGTGATGGTTTTCAGAGGCAGGGAGCAGCTGCACCAGCTCAGCGTAGCGCTCGAGCGGTTTAAGGTAGAGGGTATTGAACTGAGCTCGTGAGAGCGAAGCCCGGCGCCAGATGTTCTCCAGGAGCTGCTGACGGAGTGGGCTCTGCAGGAGAGCAGTAGCCTTCGCCGGCAGATGGAAGCCCTGTGGTGAGGCTTCTGGTGTTGGTTTAGCCGGTTTGCGGCTCAACCAGGAGAGGAGTTGCATAGGGTGCTCCATGGGGTGTGCATGGAGCGGGCTTTTCTCTTAATGCCAAGATGGCATCAACGGTAAAGCGAATTCCGAGGGGAACGGATTTCTTGGCAGATGGCCATCATTCGGGAGGGTAGAGGGTCACGTTGTCCCCCTCTACGACGATGGTGTGCCCGGAGCTACCCAGCCCAAATTCGTTTCTTGAGCCATTAAACGTTCCAGATGGTGTGTTAAAAGTGAAATTTTCAAATATTACGTATTGATAGACGTTGAAGCCCGAACCGTAAAGGCCATCCTTTCCTCTTGGATACTCTTTGAATTGAACATTGTTGTACTCGGGTTTCAGTAGGCTAACAAATGCTTTTTCGGCATCTGCTATAGTGCGCGAGCTATTAATATCCAAAACCATGTCATCCATTTCATCCTCAGGCGCCCATGTCTGAATAATAAGTGGATCAATGTCGAAGAAGAATAATACGATTTCGTCTGAAACTCGATTCGATGGGGTTGGGTAGCGAATCTGTTCTTCTGTAAGGATCTCAACACGACCTTGATGAGCTTTATTTAGCAGTCGCTCGAAACTATCCTGCTTGTTTGCTATCCCAACATAAAGTAGGTCGTAGTTGCAAACAATGGCGTGATTGTTGAATCCTTGTAAGTTTGGGTTCCCCCTAGATTTTTCCCAGTATACTGAATCGGGGGTATACCAGGTGTGTGAGTGCATCTTCTCACCAGGACCTGGACGGTTGTGTCCGATCTGAATTATTTGGTCGTCCCAGGCCGCATGTACCGCTCCCCCAAGGGGTACATTTGCTTGCAGATTAATATAGCCCCAGTCAACTGTCTCTCCTGCTAACTTAATTTCTATCCGGGCAATGTCATTTACTGTGTCGACGATTCGTACATCGCCAAACTCTGTCCGTGGCCTAGCCCCGATCATGTATAACTTGCTACGTTTAAGCTTTGCGGCGAAAGCTGCATTTGCTTCGTCTCTAAAGTCCTTGCTCATGCTGTTTATGAACGGGGGGTGTACCGTCGCAAGGCGGACCATTTTCCCTAAGAAACTCATCGACTAACTCCTTGACGCCCTTTCAGTTTTTGGGCCCTTTCAGGTAAGGCTTTTACCCTTGTGATCCATTCCATTATCCATTCAAGCCCATTTTCTGTTGAGCCATTTACCCTTTACTGCTGATGCAGGTGTTTCAAATTCTGTGCGACCTCCATAGCATCGTGGAGGACTCGTAGTATCTCAACGATTTGATCTGTCCCAGCTCGGTAGAACACGATATGTCGAGGTCTAATCACGCGGCCGTCAGTCATCTGCAGCACGTTGAATGACAGATGCAGGCTACGAAGGCCCGGGGAAAGCTCATCACGCATTTTGCTGTCTACCGGCGTCGGCTGTTCAGCTAGGGCGAGGAACGTCTGCTGTAGCAGGTCTTGATACCGACTCCTGACGGACTGACCGAGCCTCACCTCAGTGAAGCGAAGCGTATCGGCGATGTCGATGCATGCCTGGGGGGACATGCGAACCATGGCCCTACTCATGCTTTTCGCCCGCCAGTCTTCCAAGATTATTGAGGTAGGCTGCCAGATTGGCCGGATCGATTTCATCGTATTGGCCTGCTTCGACCTGCATGATGCCCACTGATGTTGCGTTGCGCAGCGCTTCGAGTCTGGCTGCCTCAGCTGCTTCATGCTCAAGCAGCATCCGGATGCCTGCACGCACGACCTCGCTGAAGTTCTGGTAACGACCCGTGCTGACTAGTTCATCAATGGACTGCTCCATTGGCTGTGGAACGACGACATTGTGGGTGGCCATGGATGTGAACCTGATGAGTGGTGATGGCGTTTTATGCCATACCCCTTGCGAAAATGCCAAAGCTGTCGTATATCTGATGGCAAGATGCTCTCATAGGGCAAGGAGATTGAATCATGACTGCAGCCGCCAAACACTCGATTGCCTTCCGCTTAGGCCGGGCCCTGGGAGGTGTGGCGCGCTTCTGCATGCATGACTTGAATCCGACAGTCCGTTGGGTTAAGCGGGTAGTCCTCGCCATGGTAATTGCGCTCATTTTAGCCAACTCGATAAGCTGGCTTATGTCGGTGCTGCTGACGGTCATTTCACTTGCTCTCGGCCTGTACGCACTTTCCAAAGCTGACCTGGATAAGGTTGATATGTTCTCCGAGGATAAAGAAGCCCCCTATGGTCGGGACGGAGTTATGGGCTGCCCTCTCAATATGTGGGGCGAGCGTACTGACGGTCTTGATCGGGATCTTCCTTGAAAAGCTTGGTCTCAGTAAAGGACCAAGCTTTTATCAACGCTACTGCCCACCGATTGACTTCACTGCCTTCTGAGCCATTTGTCCCCCTTCGCTGCCAGCTTTTCCTACAGCGTCGGTTCCTTTGGTTAGACCGTTAAGGATCGTCCCTGTTTGCACTCCAGCCCAGCCGAGAGCAACTATCCAGAAGGTCGGGAGGATGATGAACATCGAACCCATGACGAAGTTCAGAATCGCGTCTTGAGTGGTGGTGTTCAAGCCCATCACTGGATCAAAGGATAGGTGTGGTGAGCCCGAACCATACAAAACGTCGATGATTGTGCTGTCGACCCATCTTGCCAGTTGGAACCAAAAGTCTACAAATATTAACGCGAACATTGTTACTGACATGGTCATGGCAACTTTCAGTTGATACGCACCGATTATCAGCACCAGTGGAATGCTGATGACCATGGCCATCTTGAGGAAGGCCACTACCATCGGTAAGGCTTGGCGCACCATGTCCATCGCCGGGAAGAAGGCCAGCGACCCGACGGCGACCCCCAATGTTCCGCCTGCACGTGCAAGGCCGTTCCAGACGGTTCCATCGACCTGTCCACCATAATCGGTGTAGACGTCGCCGTTGACCTGGCTAGAAGGCGACACGAGCTGGCGAATCATCGAGTCGGTGACTTCCTCCTGGGACAGCCACTTTGCCCACCCGAGGAACTGGTTCAGCAAACTAGGATCGACTTGGGCTTTCAGTCGGTCCCGCAGGCCGATGTTCCCGTCAGACCACCACTGTTTGCAAGTGGGATACCCACCACCACCGGTAACCTGGGGCATGCCATCATCTCGTTTCGTGTCATACGGCCAGGATGTACGGGGTGTTCTGGAGTAATCCGTGTCGTAGTAACCAGCCGTGTTCAGCAGGTAGTGGGACCCGATCCAGTTCAGGTCCTGTAGGGCCTTCTGGTCTTTGGCGATCGACCCAATGTCGGGCTGACGCATGAACAGGCGCGCGCGGGAAGGGCCGAAGCAATCATGGGTGAAGTCTGCCACCTCCTGCGCGAGCAGAGGATTGCCGATCCTCATCGCGTCGACCTCCATGCGCATTTGCCTGAGATCTGTACCGCAGGGGATTGCTGCAACAGCGCCGCTATTCAACCCCTTGGACAGCGCGTGTACGAGCGCCCACCACACCGGCACCTTCGCGCTCTTGCCGGCCAACGAGCTGAAGGTGGTGTTCCAGCCTGTCTCCGAGGGCGCCGGCGTCAGTACCTGGCACTGCTTCCCTCGCGCCTGGTCGAACTGCAGAGTGTCAAATCCCACGGAGATGGCTGGCACAGCACACAGTGAAACAACCACATACCCAACGTACAGCTGGGTTTCAATGCGAGCCAGGGACAGCACCCCCTTGTTGCCCTCGTCAGCGCCTTCTCCTCGGACTTTGATCCACTCACGGGCCACGATGATGATAAAGGGCAGGGCGAAAAGGCCCGTGTCCGAAATCATGTCCCAGATCCCGTTGTTGATGATCCACCCTACCAGGGTGAGGTAATACTCGAGGTAGTCGTTCGTATAGAGCGTCATAGGACCTCCGACCAGGTGATTGGCGCCTTCGAGATCTCGATGATCACGAACAACAGGAGTACCAGGAACTCGATCCGCTGAACCCCCTTGGACGACTGATCTTCGTCGCTCCCAGGCAGACGCGCCTTGAGCTTCACCCACGCGAAGACGATGCTGCCATAGAGGGCGAGTCGCCATAGCAACAGTGGCAGGTAATTGCCCTCACGCCACTTCAACCAGGTGTCGAACACGCCCAGATGATTGACCGCGATGACGCCGAGCAACACGCTCAGCAACAGCATCACCACGCTCAATAACACGCCTCCCAGGAGGACTTTGAGGGGGTGGGCTTTTTTCTCGACATCTTCCGCCATGGTCACTCCTTGCCGGCAGGCTTCTGCAGCTGAATCAGGCGATCCTGTTCAGGCGCCGCTTCGTAGATCGAGCGGGAACTTTCGGCGCGCGACTTGCTGCGCTCGATGATCTTCATCGGAGAGTTGTTGGCGAGCTGCTGCCGCATGTCGAGCTCGGTCTTGAGGTTGGTGATGAGTTGCTGAAGCGTGTCGACCTGGCCGAGTGTGGCCTCAACGGCGAGCTTGTTCGCATTCACGTTGGGTTCCTTGCTGCCTGTAATCAGCATGCGCTGCAGCAGCAGACCTTTCTCCAGGACATCAGCCAAGGCGACCTCGGATGCCAGGCGGGAGGCCAACACCGCCTGATCCCGCTCGTCACGAAGGGCAGTAACTACGCCGCGGGTAATGGGGAGGGAGTCACTGCTTGCTTCACGCAGCTTCTCGGAGGTGATCTGGGTCCCGGGCTTCAAGAGCTCCTGCAGGGCCGCGAGCTTCTTGTCGTATGTTTCCTGGATCAGCGGGGTCAAGCCCACACCCGGAGTCGATGTAGTCGTGCATCCTTCACAGGTCTGTAGCTGCTGTTCACCCAGGACCCGGTTTGCGAACTGGGCGGCTTCGGCCGGAGACTCCCAACTGCCGCATACCAGTCCATTGGAGCAGCTGGACTGCGGGATGCTCGAGGTGTCCTGAGCTGCGCGATTGTTGAGGAGGTTGTAGCCTGCTTTGGCAACATCCCCAACCACTTTGATGGGCTGCTGCCCATTGCCACCGGCCTGTTTACCGCCGACCCAAGTCACGCCGTTCGATCCTGGTGCTTGCTCGACCTTGTCGACCACTGCCACGGCATCGTTGCTCGATGCCAGGGCTTGCCCCATCTTCTGACCTTCGGCAACCTTGCCCCACCCCATCTGGCCGCCGGCAATGTCGGCCATCCGTTCGGCCATCGCCCTGCAGGTTCCCTTCGATCGGTCGTAGTCGAGGCGCGCCTGCAGGATCCCGTTGGTCAGCAGGTTGTAGAGGGCGGGATTTGCCCGCTGCAGGATCAGTGCCGGCAACGACGTGACAGCGCCGGTCGCGTTCTGGATGACGCTGCCCATGATCTGTTGGAAGCCCTGTGTTGCGCCGTTCAGCTGGTTCTGCAGGGTGTTGCTGAGGTCCATGTTTCCGCAGACCAGGTTGTTCTGCCAGCCGGCGCCGACGGTGATGCTTTCCATCTGGCCAGCGCTGCCCATCTGGACAGCGCTGCCGCCGCCGATACTGTAGAGCACGTCGTCCCCGATCACGCTGCCCTGGGACTCCACCTTGATTGGGTCGGCGGCCTCAGCCATACACCAGGTACTGCCCATGCCAGTAGCGAGAATGATGGCGATGGTAAATTTGTTCATATAGCTCTCCAGGTCTTATCTCATTGGAAGTCAGTGCTTCCCAGGAAGGTCTGGCCTTTGCGCTGGCAGCATGAATAGGGCCGCCACAGGGCCCAGGCATAGGCTTCGTCGACTGCATCGGCATTCGGGCCAGGGGAGGGGAACACGGCGCAGGTAGGGCTGATGGTTGGCGTCAGCTCCTGCCACTTGCCTGTGCTGGCATCACCTTCTTTCAGTTCCCCGGCAGGCCAGTAGCCAGGCTCCGGCAGGGAGCGCATAGGCAGGTATACGTGGGGTTGTCCTACCCGCGTCGTGATGTCACCGGCACGCTGGGCGATGACTGCACCGGCCTTGAAGTCGTCGACCTGGTGGATGAACCCGCTCCGTGGGTAGACGCTCCCCCACATGTCGGCCGAGAGAAGTCCACCGACCTCCCGCATGCCGGGGATCAGGGCCTCTGGATAGACGGATTCGGGAACCCCGTACCGCCATGCGAGGGTGTCCAGGGTGCTGAGCATGTAGGGCACGTAGGGGGTCGTCGCGCCGTGGCAGGAATAGCCAAAAGAGCTTACAAATCGGCTGAATACCGCAGCTCCAGGGTGGCCGATGACGTCAGCCTCCTTGAACTTGGTGATGTTGTTCTCGGCGTTGTGGTTGGTAGTCCCATCATTACCGGCTTGCGCCGTCGCATTCGGCGCCCCCATGGGGCTTACCTCTGTCCACGGATTCCCCCCTGTGTTGGCATAGGCGGATACCACTGCGTCCGGAATGTAGTGCCGGACTTTGGTTGAGGTTTTGACCGTGCAGCCAACGGGTGTGCAGAGCAGCCAGTAGCAGATGCCGACTACTTTGTATTCCAAGCAGGTAGGCGAGGTGGTGGAGGCGAGAATCGCCGCTGAGCTGATGGCCGCGTAGGCTGAGAAAGGTAGCGCCGAGGTTAGAAGCCCAGCCAAGGTGAGTCGCGAGATTCGTCTCATCATCGTCCCCTTGCCTGGTTGATTGCCTGAATGGCAGCAGCCACGTCGGGTTGGCCGTAGATCACAAACCGGCGATCGACAACGACTGCCGGCACCTTCGAGACCCCAACACTCCAGGCATCGGCATTGCCCTGCTGAGCGGCAGCTAGCTGTTGCATAAGGGCAGCTCCGGCCGGCGTGCCCATTAGTTGCCTAGCGGCGAGCGCGGCTTGGTGCGGGTTGGGTGGTAGCTTCCTGGACAACTGCTCCTCGATGCGCTGTTGATCATCGAGCTTGATGACACGCACATCTGCCGGTACGGAGGTGAGTGGGTGCGCCGCGTCTGTGATGGCCCAGGTCTCGGCATGCGCGGTACCGGTGGCCAGCGCGGCGACGAACAACGGGATCACTCGCGATGAAGGCGGGGGGATATTGAACATGAGGCTGCACCTGAAGTGGGGACGGGTACAGGAAAACGGATCGGCCCGCCAGGCGCAGTAGGAAATAGATATCTGACGGTACTTGGATTTCTCGGTGAATCCCCACACGGGCGTAAGCGAGGCGTTTTCGGTCTGGCAGACTCGTTGAGGTGACTCCATACTGCCCGGATCAGCACTTACACTGGAACGGACATGCGCAAAAGAGGACAAGTATTCTGGGAGTGGGCGGATCCCGATCTGCACTTCAGGAACTTCGATGAGCGGATGGCCGACGGCTCCCTCATTAACATTCAGGTGCGGGTCTCTCGCGAGCACCTGACTCAGCTATTTCTCGGTATCTATGCTCTGGATGGAAAGCTTTTGCTCGAAGAGGGCCATATGGACTGCAAAGGGCAGACTATGACGGCTGCGATGACCTGGGCCCTTAAACGCGCTCATTCTTGGATTGAGAGCGATAAACTCGCCAACCGATAAGCGGTTGATGGCGCTCAGGTGGCACTGGAGTATTTTCTATACCGGTTTGACGCAAGGAGGCAGGCTGGTGAAGGACGCCATACCCACCAACCAAGAAGTGGCGGCCATTCTTGGGATTGATGAGGCATCGGTTGAGAAGTTTCGGCAGGAGACCCATCGCCTGCAGGATGGCGCGTGGCTGGTGCAGTTTGCCTATTGGATGCCTCAGGAACTGCGTCAGGGTCTCACCGGTAGTTTCACGCTGACCATCACACTTCCTCCAGATCCTCATGATCGTCGAGAGCGTGAGTGAGTTGTGGGTATCCGGTCGCTGATGCCCAAGTCACTGCGGCGGATGATCGGTTTCGAAGTATTACTGCCTCCATGACATCCCGCTGCAGTTCACAAATATCGTTGTTGAGTTGCGTCACGGAGGCCGACAAGCCGACGGCATCGTGTGAGTCGGATAGCTGCTGATAGAGCTTTTCAAGTTGAACACTCAAAAAGCTGTGTCTACTGGCGAAACCTTGTAGTTCCATCATCCCGTTCACCTCCACAATCACACCGACAGAGACTGGGCGAAGGGAAGTCCGTTCCCCTCGGATCTCAGGTCGTTACAAGAATGTGAACTAGTCGAACCATTCCTCGTCACCTGGATCAAGTTCTTCCAGGTTCATATCGAGCTGCAGCTCGATCACGGTCCCGGGCGCTGGGGCATACCAGTCGACTATTACGAACCGACCTTTGCCTGTGGTCGCGTCATAGTCCATGAGCACGCAGTCGTCGTTCCACTCCTGGAGAGCCCAGCTCAGCTCATCGTGTGAGGGGAATTCTTCCCCGGTCGACTCAAGCTGAAACCATCCATGGCCAGAGCCTGCGCTTGGGAAGAACCTGCTTGGTAGATTGCTTTCTTCGTCATTATTGTCGATGCGGGAGACCGTGATCTTGATCATTACCCTGGCTACTCCTTGCTCGCAGTGGCCTGGGCTGCGAGGTCATCCACGACCGACAGCAGTGTGGCGCTATCCACGGGACCTTCCAGGCGCATGCTGTGCCCCGTCAAACTGTCGGTGACCTCGATCGTAGGGGTAGCGGCAATGCCCCGGCCCTTGGCCACAGCCAATTGCTGTTCAATGGCTGCTCGGATATCCAGTCTTGTCCTCGCGCAAGTGGAAAGACCTTCTGCAGAGATGCCAGGTACCTCCAACTCATCAGCGAGCCCCTGGCCATTGCCACGTGTGCGCAGCAGGACCTGGTCGATCGCTTCCCAGAACGCCGAAGCCCCGCCCAATGAACCCGCGCATTGAACGAGCCTTGCCTCTGATACTGCTGCAGGGCCATGACTATCGAGAGGGAAGTGATGCCAAGCGAGCTTCACGTTCTCTTGCTCGCTCACCCATCGCTTCAGTTGTGGCGTGTATGCCCTGCAGTATGGGCATTCCAGATCGGCGTACTCCGTGATCACCCAGCGGGCACTGGACGGACCGAAATACCAGGTCTCATCGGCGGGGCGTGCGCTGTTGTTCTTTGCCAGCAGCCAGCCAGCGCCGAGGCCAGTGATCGCGATGATGCCGACCACGATGAGTTTGAGCCTGTTCTTACGCATGCTCATCCCCCCGAGCATGAGGGGGGACCTCAGGCTGGCCGAGCTTCTGCAGGGCGGCCTGTAGATCGTGAATGGCTCCGTCAGGCTGAGGGTGCTCCTTCAGCCACTCATCCAACACGGACTGAACCAGCGGAATGATGTCGCGACGATCGAGGGCGTTATTTTTGATCTGTTGCAGCTCGTCAATGAGCACTGGTGCGCAAACCGACAATGACTGGAGTGTGTCGTGCCCGGGCTCTTTGAGCAGCTGGGTCAGGCTATCAATGATGTTCTGGGTCAGGGTATTCATGACTCTCATGCCACGCGCTCCACGGCCTTCTTTGATTCGGGTAAGGTGATGGGATAGGGAGTGATACCGCGTTTGTGGTCCAGGTCCGCGGCCACCTGCAGTGCTGCGTGTAGCTCATCGCAGCCGAGCGCCTGCATGGTTTCGTAACGCTGCCGCTTTTCTTCTGGCTCGGTCATGGCCAGAGCAAGGCACAGGCTGGGTGGCACCACACGGAACAGCATCTCGATCCGCTTGGCCAGGACGATGCCCTCGGTGAACTTGCCGTTTTCCTTTCGTGCCGAGAGCATCATCGTCTTCTGCGCCGGCGTGAGCTCACGAAAACGCGCGATTTTCTCCACCTCGTCAGGCGGCATGTTCAAGCAGATCCACCACTCGATCATGTTCAGCAGGGCGGATGCTTCTGGAGGGATGTCGTCAACGTTCTGGGTTGCCATCCAGTACCAGGCACCTAGTTTTCGCCACATCTTGGTGATCTTCACCGAATACGGGGAGAGCAGTGGCACCTTCAATGGGATGTGGCCTTCGTCGGTGAAGGCAATGAGTGGTCGGCCTTTGAACTGGTCCCGCTCTGCGATGTTGTTGATGGTGTTCAGCAGGGAGATGTAGGCGATGGCCATCTGGGCTTGATAGCCCTCACGAGCGTAGGTGGCCAAGTCGACGATTGTGATGTCAGCTTCCGGCCAGGCGGTACCAGGACGGTTGAACATCTCAGCCTCGGTGCCCATGGTGAACATCCCCATGGCCTCGGCCATCTCCATGAACCGGTTGCGCCGGCTTTCAGGGAGCTTGTCGTCGCTGGCCATCGCCTGCAGCGCTGCGCTGATGTCTTCAGTCAACACCGGACGGTTTTTACTTACGCACAGCTCGGCGGCGTTGATGATGCACTGCCGGATGGCACTGCGGTCGGCCCGAGTGAGTCGCGCATCCTCCTTCGATTCGCCGCCAGTGATCATCAGGCGGGCTGTGATCTCCAGCTCGCCCAGGATGTCCCTCTGTTCGTCCTCCATCCCCGCCAGTGCGTCGGTCAGGTGCTGGTCCGATGCATCCACGTCCGAGGCATCCAAGACCTTGACCTGGTCCTTGTTTTTTACGAGCTGCACGGCGTCGACGAACGGGGCGAGGCTCACGCCGCTACCCGGAGCGAGCCGTACCCGGTTGACGGTCAGGCCAAGCCGCTTGGCGAAATCGCCCAGCAGGCCGAAGCTGTTGCCGGCCTCGATGATGAAGAGTCGAGGGCGGTAGAGCGCAATGGCCTGCATGATCAGGTAGTTGGCTGTGGCAGATTTACCCGCGCCGGTGGGGCCGAACAAGAACAAGTGCGCGTTCATTTGTCGGTCGAGCTTGTTCAGCGGATCGAAGGTCAGCGCTGCCCCCCCTCGATTGGAAAGGGTGAAGCCCGGGTTACCTGTGCCAGTGGAGCGCCCCCAGACTGGAGCCAGATTGGCGATGTGCTGGGTGAACATAAGCTGGGTGTACCAATCCAAGGCGCGGTTTTCATTCGGGTCGAAGTTGCATGGCAACCAGCGCAGGTAGCTGTTTAGAGGAGCTACCTCGTCCTGTGACTGGACTGGTTGCATGCCGGCGCCGAGGAGCACGTTGCACAAGCTAGTCGTGCGCTCCTCGAGCACGGCTTTATTCTGACCACGGAGGAAAAACGCGACACTTCCCCGGTAGAGCTTGTGCTTTCGTCCGAGAAGGGACCGCGCCGTTTCAACGTCATCCCGGGTGTGACTGGACGCCTGGGTATCCCCGATAGCCTTCCTGGATAGCTGTTCGAGATGCCCTTCCAGCAGATCC
The DNA here is from genome assembly GCF_002759075.1 of Pseudomonas sp. 382. Lineage (NCBI taxonomy): Bacteria > Pseudomonadati > Pseudomonadota > Gammaproteobacteria > Pseudomonadales > Pseudomonadaceae > Pseudomonas > Pseudomonas sp. 382. The sequence goes on along the minus strand of NZ_PEMX01000012.1, from coordinate 38,668 downwards.
TGCGGGGTCGGCACCATGGTGATGCACAACACGGTATCCTCCGGCAGCCGGTCGAACAGCGAGTTCAATGAGTCGGCCTGCTTGGTCTCACCGGTCAGATGCCCAGTGAGGGGGGCATTTTTCAGGCGATCCAGCATCACAACCCGGTGCGGCATGCCGTCGAACGACCAGAGACCGCTGTCGATATCCGAGCGCGGTTCTCTGTAGAACAAGTTCTCTGAGAAGTCGGTGCCGCTCGCCACCGGCAGCTCACCCTCTTGCAACTCGCGGGCTGGCTGGCACACCTCTTCGTAGAAACGTCGGATATCGCGCTCAGTCGACCCCAGGTGATCTGGGTGTGGATTGAACCAGCCTACGAGCCAACGCTTGATCGCATGGCCATCCATGCGTTTGGTTGTCACGCCGGCGTTGGCCAGGGATCCTTTAAGACGGTCGCAGATCGCTTTGAGGTAGGCGGCAGGCTCCTGGCCGCGCACCACGACGTCCTGTTTCTTTACTCGGCGATACACCACCAGGCGGACTTTCCGTGTCTGACCACGCCACGGGAGGTTGCTGACTGCCGTGTCGACGAACAATCCACCTGGCTTGGAGATAGACTCGAGGTGGTGGCGGAACAGCGCGAGGTAGAGCTTGGTGAAATCCGTGTTCTCAGCCCGGGGCTGGACGTAGGCCTGGAGTTTTTGCAGGTAGTCGGTCCAGTCCGTTTCGTCCTGGGCATAAAGCTGCACTACCCAGTGAGAGCTCTCGAGTTCGTCGAAACTGTCCTGCAGGACACCTTGCAACGCATCGCGAGCTTGTTGAAGCCAGTCGTCGGAGCGTCCCTCGGTCCCGATCGGGATCAACTCGAAAAACGCCGCCCTGGAAATGCCATCCTCGAGGAGCATGGCCTCTTCCTCGGGCAGGTATTCTGCCCATGGCAGCATGTCCACGAACGACGGGTTGACCTCGTATATCCTCGCCACGTCAGTTTTTGTCGCCGGCCGACGTTTAGGGTTTTGCCAGTCGATGGGTGAAGGGATGCCCATGGACTCCAGGCGAGCTATGTACCGGTCATTCGCAGCCTGGCGGTCTTCTTCGTTGATGACAGTACTGGCTGTTGCGGGATAGTCGTCGACAAGGTCGGTATCGGTTGTCGGCTGGCCGAGCACGGGCTCGATAGGCGTTGCAGGGCCTTTGCCCAGCAATTTGCTTATGAACTGCATCAGTACTCCTCCGTCCGCTCGCCTGGCATGGCGTACTGCACGCGTTGATACATCGGGAACACCGTGGTGTACCCCGGGACTGGGACTGGATCCGTACCAGCCAGGTGTGGGAACACGTACATCACCAGATCAGGGTTCGGGAGGCGCTTGAACTGGCTGTAAATTTCGTTCTGGGGCGTGCGGTTGAAGGCGTCAGCACTTGCCTGTTGGCGGGCCACCTGAGCCTCATCGAGCGGTCGGCGCAGCTCTTGGCGCGCATCCAGCAACATTCTGCTGTTGGAACTGCCAGAGCTCCCGCCAGACGTGCCGTGTTGCCACACGTCCATCATGTTGGCTTCCCCGTGGGGGAGCAGCTCGTCTTTGTCAGTCGTGCATCCGCCTAGAATGAGGGCGAGCACGAGCCAGGCGCCGGCCTGCAGGCGGGGCTTAGTCAAGGTTTGCGGATACATGGTTGGCTCCGGCGTTGTAATCGACCTTGCGGCCTTTGATCTCGTAGTCGATGGCGAGCTGCTGGTCCAAGTGGACGGCGACCTTCGCCCCGGGCTGTACGTACACGGCGGCGAAAGCTTCGCCGTAGAGCTTGTTCATCCAGGAGCGGATGTCGCTGACCCCACCGGTCAGAATCGCGCCCATGGCGGAGTTCCCCGAGGAGCCCGTGGTCCCGAATGAAGTTCCTCCGCTGCTGAAGGTAGTGGAGCTATTTTGCTCATCAGCCTTCAACAGTTTGGCGATGCCGGCGCCCGCGGCCGTCACCAGGGACTGGTTGGTCAAGTACTCCTTGGCGTTGGATCGGCGCTCGCCGGAAATGCAAGGAATGCCGTAGGAGTCGCTGATCCAGCCGAGTCCGCCCTGGATCGCTGGCTGCCCGTTACCGTTGCTGCTGTTCTGGTTGTTGTTCTGGCTGCCGTTGGCCTCTTCTGCCGGGGCAGGGAACGATCGGACCGTGCCATCTGCGAAGACGAACGTCAGGCTCCGGACTTGCCCGCGCACGCAGGACAATGTCCAGTCGCCTGATGCGGTACCGCTGGCAACAGCACCGACGACGTCAGGTATCTCGATGCCGTTTGCGGTGAGGTTGTCCGGACCGATCAGGACCTTGAAAGGGAAGGGATCATTGACTGTTCCATCGATCGGTACGCGGCCAATGAGCGCCGACATGGCCACCGACCCCATCAAGGTCGAGTTCTGGGGCAAGGTATAGGCTTTGCGTACTTGCTTGCGGGCATCCTGGGGAGACAAATCAGCGCCGACGTTCTGGGCCGTCGCGCTGAGAACTGTTTGGCCTTTGTCCAGGGTGCTCCCAAAGCTGGTGGGAAAATTGAAGCTACTGGCCGTCTGGGCGGAGCCGGGCTGAAGGGGTTTACCGCTAGCGTCCAAGGCAGTGGCATCGGTGGGTTCAACCCATACGAGTCCATTGGACTTCGTCCCTTTGTCGAAACCCGCGCCGTCACCTGGCATCACTCCGAGCCCAATGGGGAGGTCCTGCCCAGCGGCATTTGGGTTCTGCGATAGGTTATCCAACTGACGCTGGAACTGGTCCAACAGGCCCACGCTTTGGTTCTTCACCTGCTCCTGCAGCTCGCCCTTCGCATCATTCAGCTTGTTGTCGACATTCTGATCTATGCGCGAAAGCCGGAGCTGGAGCTCTGCATTCTGGTCCTTCAGTTCCTTGTTGTCGGTCAGCACCTTCGCGATCTGGTCTTTCACCTCCCGACTTTCAGCGACCACCGTGCGGAGGGTGTCGGCCGGAGTATCACCGTCCACCCCTAGCTTGCGTGCGGTGTCGCCTCCGATGATGATCGGTTTATCTTCAGGAGCCTTCGGCTCCTCTTTTTTACTCCCCCCCTTGAACACGATGATGAGCGCGCCGATCAGCACGGGGATGAGCAGGTACTTGAGGAGTGGATTACTTTTCAGACTGCCCACGGCGCCCTCCTGCTTTCGGATCAATTTGGCTGACCGAAGACGGCAGCAGGGCCTCTTTCAGCCCCTTTCCTTGTGTGACCAGGTAAAGCGTGGTGGTATCGCTGGCATTTCCACGAGCTCCGAGGTACGGGTGCTGGAATGTCGCCGTGGAGAAGTTGCCCATCAGCTCTGTTGCATTCATCGTCAACTGCTGGGCACTCAGGTTTCTGAGTTTGACTGCCGTGACATAGCTGTTGTCGAGGCGCCAAGCCCCCAGCACCGATGCTTCCACCGGTAATACCGGCAACAAGGTGCTGAGGTCCAGGGCTCGATCAACACGCACCTGGCTGATGCCGGCGACAGGCTCAACGGTCCGGAGTGGGGCGTACAGCATTTGCGCCGCATAGCGGGTCAGGGCCACCGGCGCAGGTGTCTCATGTCGCGGTGCCGGCGGAACATCCTCCTCCTCCTCCTCCGACGTCGCGGATCGCTTCGTCGGAGCTCGCGTCGAGGTGGTATCGCCGTAGTAGGTAGAAGGGGCCGCGCCGGCGACGATCTTCGCGGGTTCGAGCTTGGCTTGGCCCTCTGCCGCTGGTGTCGCGGCAATATCCACCAGCATGATCTCGCCAGTGGCCACATTCTGCAGTTGCAGCCTGGTCGGTGGAATTTCTTGGCTGGCCAGCAGGTAGACGGCGCCGCCAGTGCTCTGGACCCGCAGTTGGCCAACAAGCTGCGGAGGCATGCCTACCCGCACGTTCTGGTCGACGAACACAATGCGCTCTTGACCGACAATTAGCGGGATTGCCATGGGGATACGGTCCCACAGCAGCAGCTCTACCGCTTTCACATTGGCAACTGCAGAGAGGCCCAGAACAAGGAGGCACGCGCGCAGATTCATGGTTTCACCCCGGCTGCTTGCAGATCAACCTCGATGCGCTGCGGGTTGGACGCATAGCAGTTCCACATCAACCCGAACGGATTTTTCTCTGGATTGACGTCGGCCCGGACGATGGACAGTGGATAACGCGTCATTGCACGCTTGACCCGCTCGCCGTTCACCGACTCGTCAGCGAGTAGATCCAGATTGACTGTCCAATCGTTGATTCCGATTTCTTCCACGCGTAGCACGCCAGGGTCGGTCAACCCGTGGCCCGGGATTTCTGAGACATTCCGTTCACGGCGGCGCAGCTCACCGGCGTTACGGCGCATCTCGTAGTCTTTCTGCAGGTACTCCTTGCAGCCAGGGGTCACGTAGGACGCCAGACGCTCGATGTTGTCTTGGTAGTCGTCGTCCCCGTTCTTCTCCCAGCGCTGCATCTGCTGGAAGATATAGAACCCGAAGGCATACACGTTTTCTGGTGGCACCTCCCACCATTTGCGAGTACTGCCGGAGCGGAGGTCCGGCGGCACATGCACGGTCAGGTCTTCGGGGGCTTTGTGCCAGCCGTAAAACGCGAACAGGCTGACTGCGCCCAGCACAATTACCGCGATTCGCAAGCTGAGAATGTGTGCTTGCTGAGCATCCACTCGTTTTCGAAAACTCATGAAGATTCCTACTTTCCTGTACGACGGCATGTCCACGCTCCCTTCCGGATGACCAACTGGGGGCCACCGAGGAAGGGGAGGTGTTGAGCCTTGTAGAACTGGAGCTGGCGGTAAAACCATGTATCCGGGCGGCCGCGTTTCATCTTCCGGAGGATCCGGCTTGCCACGGTCAAGCCCAGAGCTCCACCTACAAGAGCGCAAGCGATGAAGAGAGCTGGGTTGCCGAACAAGAACGACACGGGGATGCCCAGAATCACGCCGGCCCCTCCACAAGCACCGACCGTTCCCCACATTTCATCCGCAGTGAGACCTCCCATGACGATGGGCTGCCTATTAAGGTTGTGGGGAAGGAAATCGAGCGTTCCATCCTTCAGGTAAGTGGTCTCAGCCATATCGCATCACCAGTTAGAGGACGCCAGTAGCTTTGGTGACCATGAAGATGCCGACGCCGATCAGGCAGATCCCGACCACAGCGGTGAGCCCCAGGTCTCGCCACTTTTTCTTGCCCTCATGGATATCGTGGTAAACGCCGTAGGCATGGGAGGCGACCCCCACCATCATGGCTCCGAGCAGGAAGAGACCGATCAGCATGAAACCGTCGTAACCGTAGTTCTGGATGGTTTGCAGCCAGCTGGTTCCCTCGCCGCGTGTTGGGGCTTGTGCTCCTGGTAATGCGGCAGCGGCAATGATTGGGTGCAGGCCCATAATCAATGCGGCGGCGCCGGTGAGTGACTTGGTGATGGTGCGGATAGACATCGGTTAGCTCCTTGGCTAGCTGAGAACGAGTGTGGCGAGGATCAGCAGCAGGACGATGACCTTGACGGTCGACGCGGCTGCAATGTTTCTGTCGATGTTCTGAGTCGCCCAGCCCCGGTAGATGCTGTACAGCGCCCAGGCACCCCACAGGGTCGACAGTGCGATGACGGTGCCTACGAACAGCACGGTGCTGGCCTGGGGGGTGACCCCGCTTGCAGCGTTGAAAGCTGCGACTTGAGTGCCGCTCATGCTCATGGCATCCGCCCGCCGGTGAGGGTGTATTTCCCAGCCAGCTCTGCCGGATCTCGCGGCTGTGCGCGACTTGGGGTCAGGTATTCTTGCAGGCCCTGGCGAACGCGCTGGATGTCGCCAGCCAGACGTTCATAGTCGAAGTAGTAGCGCTGGCCAGGTTCGCTGGCGATCGTGGCGCTGCGCCGCGCCGAGTCCTCCAGCGCGTTCAGCTGCCGGATCATCACCTCGATGTTGGCCTGTTCTGATGCACCGGCCGCCTGAGCGCTCGGTATTAGTGAAAAGCCGCCGCTGACGCTGATCAGCGCGCCAAGCAGGATTCGGCGAGGAGATACAAGGAGGAGGGATGGCTTGTTCACGGCTGGGCTCTGGGGCAACTGACTGTGGGCGTCAGAATGCCGAGACCAGGTGGAGGGGCGCCTCAAGAAATACTTATCTGAGGTCCGTAGAATTTTTTCTCTAAGCCGGTCACGCTTTGGTGAAGTGGATTGATCCACTTTGGTAGGGCGATTGAACGGCCCAGACCGATTACAATGAGCCGAAGTTAAGCCAAGGAGTAGGCATACGGGAAAAACTGATCTGTGGGGGAGTCTTATGCCGCGGAAAACCACCAACTCGCCGGTGTTTGAAGCTTGGGTATCGGACTTTCTGGGTGCCCGTTTCCGAGATGAAGGTTGCTACGACAAAGCGGTTTTGGCCGCCGAGATGCTTCAGCACCGACGAGAGGTGAGCTCAGTGGAGCTGGTCGAGATGGTCAGGAGGGCCAACGCCATGTTGGCCCTCCTTCCAGGGCATGATCATGAAGCCTAAAGCGCCTGATTGGTCAGGCTACTGACTCGCGCTTGAAAAAGAGCAGATATCCGACCGGCATTGGGAACCCGTAGGACCAGGCCTGGGCATTTTGATTGCCCACTTTGATCTCGCCCCGGCACACTGGCTGGGTGCTGACGAGTTCCCAGCCTTGGGCTCCGAGCTCGAGCATCTTCTTCTGCAGTTGCTCCTCTTCTGCCAAAAGAGACGCAACATCGGGCTCAAGCGTCTGTTCTGTGCTCTTAAATATCCAAGCGCCGCTAGTCGCGTTTTTGAATGGAATAGCGACATAGTCAGCGCGGTGTTCGAATTTCTTGCTCATAGTGACTCCTTTATTTAATCAGCCGCGCGCTTGACGCGCTCCTGGGGCGAGAGCGTCCACGTAGCGTTCCATGATGGACAGCACCAGACTGTTGATGGCGAGGATCTTCATCGCCCGGGTGACGGCAACGTACAGGAGGTTCAACTCATCATCTCGTCGACCTGGATCGATGTCAGGTGAGAGCGGGTCCGACGTGAAGTCGTCGAAGAGCCCGACGAAGTCCCACTCCAGGCCTTTCGACTTGTGGGCAGAGGTGAGGGTGATAGTTGCATCCAGCTCTTGGTCCACGGTGCATGAGCGCAGGGCCAAGATTCGCTGAGGCAGATCCGGATACATGTTGATGATCTTGATGGACCGGATCATCTCGCTGTCCTGGCTAACCTCGGCGATTTCCACGTACTGGCCATAGTCTCGGTAGTCACGGAGCAGCTTTTTGTTCTGGACCAGATCGCGCTGTTGGCGACTGAAATAGAACAGATCCTCGAGGTCGCGTACTGAATAGCTGTCAATGCCGCCAACCCAGTAGATTTTGGGCTTCTCGGTGACCAGGCACAGTGCGTTTTCAATCACCCCGATAACGGTCCGATGAATGTATGTCCTGTGCGGCAGCCCGGCCGGCAACGCCTTCTTCACCAATGTCTTCTCGCCCAGTCCCTGCAGCTTCCTGGTTTCTCCCTTGTAGGACAGGATGATGTTGGCGACATGGGCGACTGCAGGCCCAAATCTGAAGCTCTGGGTCAGGTAGTGCTTCTCCGCCCCGGCCATCCAGCTGGCATTTAGAGCGTCTTCCGCCCCTCGAAAGCGATAGATCTGCTGATGACGATCACCCACGGCCACCTTGCGAATACGCTGAATGCGCACAATGTCAGCGATGACGGGGTTTACGTCCTGTCCCTCATCGAGCAGGACACAGTCGAAGCGCTGGCTCAGGTCGGGTTTGCTCAACTGGTACAGCTTCAGGTATCCGTCATGCGTGATCTGCACCGCTGTGTCCTGCAGGTCAGTCATGCGCTTCCAGATGCTCATCGCTGCTACCAGCGCCTGGTTCAGGTAGCGCTCCTGGGCGGAGGTAAGCATCGGGCGGTCACGGAACCGTGGAAAGTGGCAGCGCTCGATCAGGTCGTCGGCGCTGGCCATATAGTTGTTGAGGGTGGTTAGCACGTCCCTGACCAGCTCCCAGTCCTGCGTATCAAGCGCTCGGGCGATATCGGTCAGTCGCAAGTTGTTGGTCTGCTTATGGCTGAACTGTGTGCCATAGACGGCGTAGGCCAGGCCGTGCGCAGTTTTGTTCACCACGTTGCGCGGAAATCGGCCACGCGCGGCGATCTCGACCGACTTGTTGTAACAGAGATAGAGAATCCGCAGACGGGTGTGGTGTTGCGCGTAGCCCACCAGCGTTGTGGTCTTGCCACTGCCAGCGCCGGCCTGGATAAGGAGTTTCGGGGCTTCCGACTGGATGATTGGCGACTGCTCGTGTGTCCATTGCATCGTTCTCTTCCTCACAAATACTTCTTGAAGCTCGCGGCCGTAATGCTCACGGACACCCCGAGTAAGGCAGCGCAGGGGAGTAGTACCAGCAGTGGGCTGATGCTGATCGGGAGCGCCAAGTAGAAAGTCCAGGGGAAAATGGCCAACGGCAACATCGTTGCCCGGGCCTTGTGGTACAGGTAGCTGGACTCTCGGCCGGCACCAAATTTACGGAGGTCTCGCCGCACCAGCCCGTCGACCAGGCCTGTGAGTGCAGCCATGGCAAAAAGCGGTACCGTCATCAGCAGCACGACCAGGCGGACGCAAAACACCAGGACGGTAAAGAGGGCAGCCAGGGCATAGTTCTGTACCGTTGTGACGCTCTGCGCGGCCCAATAGCGCATGTCCAGCTCGTTACGGGGACCGGCTTGAGCGATCGACTCCATGCTCTGGACCCAGCTAAGCATCCCGGTCTTCACGACCAGCCAGTCGTAAGCTTCAGTGACCAGCCAGGTCGCGGTGCGCCCGGGTTCTTGGACGACAGCGCTATGGACCAGCCCCTTGGACAACCAGCCGACCTCGCTGACCAGCATTTGCTGACCGTGCCGCCACCCGGCCTCTGGCCAGAAGAAGTACAGGCATACCCAGTCGACCACGATGGCGAGGAACAGCGAGCTGAACATTACGCCGATGAAGGTAATCGGGAACCAGAAGATCTTGCTGAACAGCGATTCCTGTCGCTCTTGCTGCTGTTCGGCCTTCTTTGATACGTCATCTGCCATTGGCTACACCTCAAGCTGCATCATCGGTGGCCACCTGGCGGAAATCTTCAACCAGGTCTTCGGGCAAAGCTGATTTCAGCTCTTGATAGCCAGGGGCTTCCCACCAATCGTTCGAGGACGCTGCCGATCGCCGCATGCCGGCGGCCAGCTCCTGCAGGTTGCCGGGCATGACCTCATCTGGGTCGTTCGCGGGGAGCGGCATGCGGATTTTCCACAGATTCCCACCTTCGATGAGCGCGAAGGCCTGTCCCTTCGGCAGTCCCACCACGTGGGCCGGCTCAATCATCGGCACACTCGCCAGCTGCACCTGGTCGTGCGAGCTTGAGGTGAACGCGGTTTTGCCGTTGACCGAGTCGTTCGCGCTGCTCGCCGGCGTGCTGTTGTAGATCTGCACTTTTGGTAGCTGGTTGGTCAGCAGCTCAGCGGTCGCGGTTTCTCGAACACGCAACATGAATAGGTTGTTGAAGTTACCGATCACCTGGCCGGCTTTCGCCTTCGAGCCGATCTTCGCTTCGATGTCACTCATCGTCTGGGTGTAGGCGGTGACCTGGATGCCGGCACCACCGGCCTTATTCACCATCGGGATGAATTCGTCCCCGATGAGCTCGTTGAACTCGTCAGCGTGGAGGTTGATGCGTACCTTGCCCCCAGCCATATGCCCCGGCAGGCCGTCGTCGATGCCGTGCTTGTAAATGTGGCCTGCAACAGAGACCAAGTCACTGAACATCGAGTTGCCCACGGCCGCACTGACTTCGGTGTCGGATAGTGCATCGAGGCCAACATATACCACGGCGCGTTTTCGGATCACTTGCATCCAGTCGAAGATGGGACGCTCATCGGCGAGGTCCAGGTAGTCGGGGGCAAGCAGTTCAGCGATACGCCCAGTGGTGAGCTTTTCCAGGAGTGGCAGCAACGATGCGACGATCTTGTCGAAATAGGTCTTGTCGTAGCGGACAGCGCTGCGCAGGCCATCCATAACCGAATCGTTGATGCGCTTCTGGGTCAGGTACATGTCGATGGCCACCACGCGCAGCGGGCGGTCTTTCATGGCGAAAGACAGGTTCTTGCGATCGATCTTGCCTTCAAGCTCGACAATGGTTTGCCAGGCCTTCGGATCATGTTCAGCGAAGTACTTCTGTGCGTACTCAATGAACAGCTCGTCGATATTGATGACGTGCCGGCGGATCTGCTCGTAGTCAGGGCGACGGCCGAGCGCGACAAGCGACTGGGCGATGATATTGACGAACCGCCAAGCGAACTCCCGAAATGCTGCAGAGTTACCCTCGCCGGAGAGCTGACCAGCGATGCGAGTGGCCACCTCGCTGATTCGGCCGAAGCGGCCGATGGCGTTGTAGCGAGCGGAGATATCCGGCCATCCCAGATGAAACACGTAGAACTCGTCGAGGCGCCCGGCGCGCTTGCACTCGACGTACATGCGCTTGAGCAGGTCGGCATCGCCCTTCGGATCGAAAACGATCACGACCTCGTGGTCGGCCTGTTCCTCTACTCGCCGGCGCCGGCTCCATCGATGGGAGGTTTGGCTCCGTCGCCCCATGCGGACTCGCGGCCCGCGGCGATGCGTTCGGCGAATGTCCTGGGTGATGAACACTTCCGCCAGGCGAGTCTTGCCTACCCGTGTGGTGCCCAGGACCAGTGTGTGGCCCACGCGCTCACCCAGAGGGAGACTGACATTCTGCTCATCTGGTTCGATCCCGTGCAATCTGGGCAGGCCACCCACTGGTGGGAGAGGCCGAGCGGGGTTCCAGTTGGAATCCCAACCAGTGAGTTTTGTGATCAGTTTCAGTGGGAAGGGGGCGAACTCTAGGCGTTCCTCCAGCCAGCGCGCCCGTTCATAAAGGTTCGTCGGTTCGACGTATGCCGCGAACTGAGGGAGGTAGGTGTCGGCCAGGCGCTGTGTGTGCTTCTGAGTCCACCGGAACCCGCGTCCGATGAACAGGCGCTCGTTGCTGATCGGCATTTCAGCGCTGGTCATGGTGTAGTGGGGAAGTCGCCTGAGGTTCGCCTGATACCTTAGGACCCTCCGCGCCTGCAGCAGCCGAATGGTGCCCAGGTAGATAAAACCCAGCGCGGCGACAATTCCAAATAGTGGGGTCAGCGCAAAAGCCCAGGGCGCGCAAATGCAAAGCGAAGCTGCCACATAGCAGACCGCAGTAGTGAAAAGCTCTACCGGCGGCCGGAGCAGAGATTCAAGGGTGTATGTCGCCATCTCAGGTCCTCGCGGTGTATGTCATGGCGTCGACTTCCGCACGCGCTTGCTCAACCTGGTCCGGTGTCAGCCGTTCGGCCAGGCGCTGGGCGAATGCGTGTTCGTTGAGCTCGGAGATTCCTGTCAAGCGAGCACCGTACAGCTCGCTCACATGGCGAACCTGCTCAATCATTTGCTCCCGGCCGGGCCGGTGTAGGGGATGGCTGATGATCAGTGTGAACACTGGCGATAGTCGTGTTGGGCGCATCCCGGTTCTCACTGCTGAAGGGTTGTAGCTGTGATCAGCACCGGGTAGTGCTGCAGCCCCAGGCGACCAGCAATATCGCTGGCAGGTACAGGCATCACCTGCAACCCAGGTGCCCAGCGGCGGATCTCTTGCAGTCGTGCAGCGTTGCTGACATTCACAGCAAGGCCTACTGCCTGCAGGCCTTGAAGTGCCGACAGCTTCTGCTTGAGCCAGGCCTGCGACGTTGGATCATCCCCAACGATGAACATCGGCTGCAGACCTGCTGCGTTGATCACTCGTCCATGTACTGGGCCGGGGCTCAGTTCTGGAGTCGACACCGGAAATGCCCCGCCCGCCCGGACGCCAGTCACAACTGGGGTGGTGTGCGTAGGCTCGGGATCAATGTCTTGGTAGTAGGACAGTGCGGATGAGCCGCCACGGTCCTCCACCACGGTGAGCACCGCTTGCTGATCAGCATTGCAGGGCAGAGCCAGGCTGCTCACGATCGCGAGGGCCAGGGCCTGCACGGCGTGTGATCGCCGGGCGTGGGGATATGTCATGGGGTCACTACCTCGAATTTGATGCCGGTGACCCGGCTAAGATGTTTCGTGAAATAGCTACGGTACTTCGCGGCCGGCGCCCCCCCGGCAGGGCGGTGATACCGCCCCGCAGCATCGATCCAGGTTCCACCCTTAGCCTTTTGTTCAGCCAGGATCTGAGCGGTCACCGCCAGGTTCTTGTATGGATCCAGGCCTTCGCAGGGATAGCGGTAGCGATGCCCGTTGAAGCGAATATTTGTTTGTCCCAGCCCCACGTCGACTCGAGCGGGTCCAGCCTTAACAATCGCTATCATCAGAGCTTGGCAAGCGTCTGCTCGTGTGGCGAAGCGGTAGCCGGTTCCGGCAACATTCAACGTCCAGGGCCACGGCACAAGCTGCCCGCGCAATCGCGTCCCGCTTTCCTGCAGTGCCACCGAATAGAGCACAACGGGCGGGACCCCGTGTCTGATGCCGATCGCCTTGTAAGCTGCTGGCGGATCTTCTACACCCCATGCGTTGCCGGCGAGCAGAACCACCGACAGAACGTAGAGCCGCCACCCGCTCACTGACGACGCCATGATCCATTCACCTGTGTTACGGCGGCTGGCAGCGAGCCACCGAGCCCGAGGCGAACCCAGCGGCCCTGGTCATGATTCAGTGTGATCAGACGGCTTTTAACGCTGGACGGGTCAATACCCGCGAGAATTGCCCAGCGGCGGATCCTTTCATCGTCTTGCTGGCTGCCGACGAAATACAGATCAAACGGCGTCTGTGACGCCTGCAGCCGTTTGACCTGGTTGATACAGGGTAGGCAGTCGTCTTTGACGAAGAGTGCCATGCGCCCGTTGCCCTCCAGAGCTGGGCCGCTCCCGGATCCGGCCTGGCCCGAAGGGGTGGTCGAAATCTCAATGGCTTTGATGCCTGGGAACATGCGCTGGTACGCCTCGTCGTAGGCTCGCTGGTAGGCGAGCTCCCGATCGACTCGTTGGCGCTCTGCTTGGACCTGCAGCTCGGCGAACCGGCGTCGTTCGCTCTCTGATCGGGCCTCGATTCCCAGCGCGGTGAGAGGGTCAAGCCCTGGCGAATACACCCCCCGGGGTCCCTGCATTACCTCTTGATATCGTTCGTACTCCTTGGGGGTCAGTCCCCACTCCTGCGCGGCTCTATCATCGAGCTTGTTCTGGGACAGGGTGCTTTCGCTGGTGAGCTGTTGAACACTGGAGGCGGCCCCTCCAGCGGCGGAAGGAAGCGGCGCGGCCTCAATGCCAATTGCGGTAAACGCGCAGGCGCAGGCGATGGCTCGAACGATCGGTAGATTCATGGTGCTTTACTCATGGCTGGATGCTCAGGGTTCGGGTTGTTCCGCCGGCGTCGAAGGTTGCGGTCCGTTCATCTACAGCCCTGAGGCGCCAGTTGCTGCCGCTGACCACTTCGCCAGGCCGAATCAGGTAGATCTGGCTCAGCCGCGTGCTACCAGTGGGGGCAACAGACAGGAAACGCTCTCCGCCTCGGTATTCGAGGCCGACCATCTGAAAGGGCGGAGGATCTTGCGGGATTGGTGGGGCTTTAACCGGTGCGGGCTTCGCCTTCGGTTTGGAGGAGGTTTTGGGGGCTGGTGCAGTCGCCTGAGCCTGAGGCTTGCTCATTTTCTGCAGTTTGCCGTCGAGCGACTCAAGGTCGGCTTTCAGTACTAGGAGATCGCCCGCAGTCGCGGAAGAGCGAGTGGCTTCAGCTGCAGCCTCGTGGGCCTGCGATGCTGTGGCCTGCACAGCATCGATCCGGCTCGAGAGCGCTTGCTGGCTTATACGGAAGTCTTCCATCGTGACCAGGGGTTTGCCTGACACATTGTCGAGCCGATCGTCGATCGCGCTCACCCTGTTCTGGAGTGCATCGATCGAGACTTTTTCTGCTGCTCCATTCACGGCGCGAGACAGAGTCGACAGCTGGTACTGCTGGAACGCGATGATGGCGCCCAGGATGAGCAGGCCCATAGCAAGGGGCAGGTGTTTTCGGATCGGCAGTTTCATGGGTGTCCTCTCGAAGCCGAGTACACCCTCGCGCAACCATGATCCTGATTCAGCAGAAAATACTTAGCCCGCCGGCGTGGAATTTCTCGATCGATGTCGAAGGGCAAACCCTCTGTTGGCGAGCGCCGGGACTGAAAAGCCCCTCGTACAGTCCAGCGCCCTCTGCCGCCCTCGTGCGCTCACAATGAGCATCATGGAATACGCCGATCCTTCAAAGTCCTGGCAGCCGCGGGTTCCATCTGCTCAGTTTATGATGGCTGGATCTAAAGCGTGGGGTTCATTGATACATTTATTATTGCAGGGAAGTGCAGTGGGCGGTCGATGTTTATCGAGTTGCCATCGGTGTGGGTTTCTACACCTTGCGAGTACATATTTTTTATCAGGGCTTGTGTGCCGTTATCCAGTGATTCCCACCAGCTTGGTGAAATGTAGAAGTTCTCTATTAGTAACACCATAAAGGCCGCCAGGCTGTCGGCTGTTAGTTTCTTGTCCAAGAATTGTCTTATCAGTTTGTTGCAGGTCAAAGAGTGTTCTGAAAGCCAGGATAAAACAATGAAGCCTTTGCCGTCACTAGCGAATGAATTAATGGTCATGTAGTCCGGCATGTCGCCAGGAATGCTTGTTATCTTCTGGGCTTCATATCCATCAAAGTCGAATGTCGGGCCAACTATAGCACTTCCCATTATCGGTGGTGGGGATTCAAGTGTGAATACGGCGTAGTTTAAGTCGCTGTAGTCGCCCGTGACTAACATAGTGTCTAGCTTTGATTTTATGTGTTTTAGGTCGCTTGTTGTTAAGGAGTTATTATTCCCGAGTAAGGCTGATGCATTCTGGATTACGACCTGTTCAGCCAGGCTCTTTCCCCTGTCTAGGATCCTCATGAAATCAAAGGTTTTTGAGGCGTACTCTTTGCTGAAGATCTCTCTGGAAATGCCTCTGTACATAATCAGGAAGCAGTGTGATGGTACAGGCTTGAACGGTTGGTCTTCGATTGTTGAGAATAATTTTTTATCATGGCTGGCACAGAAGCCTGTAAAAGTCGAGGCGCTATTTATACCCACCTCGCTCAATTTTATTTTTGGCGGGATATTAACTTTTAGTTCTATCGATATTTTTAATACGTGCCCGTTTCTAGCTATCGCCTTCAGAGATGAGCTTTTTGAGACGGTGTGGGCATTTATTATCCCGCCTGAGCACTCGTGCTGCAATGATTGCGGTACGCTACATTTTTTATTTTTCTTGAAAGAGCCAAGGGTTTGCAAGACAGTGTGTGCTGCTACAGGTGGTTGGCGATCAATGTCTAGGTGGCAGTGTTTAAACTTCTTCCCAGATTTGCACCAGCAACGTTCATTTCGCCCTGGAAGTTTCATGGAATTCCTTATTGATCTAGTATGCCGTGTTGGTGATGAATTTTTTGAGAGCATATACACTGGATGCTAATTTATCCAGTTGGCAATGCCAATTAAGTATGCGCGTGTGCTCTCCCAGACCTTAACTAGTTATTCACTTACAGTAAACCCGCCACAGCTCATCCAACCTTGTTGTGAACGACTGGCTCAAGAGCTCTCGACGCATACCCCACTCTGGGCTTCGGGGGACGTTGGCAGACCTCAGTGTGCCTTTGCCGTACCGAAGGTTTATGCCATCCATAACCGACATCAGGCGATCGCAGGCAACTGGCTGCGTTGACGCGAACAGATCGTCAGTGAATTCACCTGGTTGCCGTAGATCGAGCAGCAGCACCTCGGCTTTGCTGTAGCGGTACCCGTCCTGGTAGACCTTCTCCACAGCCTCAGTCGCTGCCCGCGTGAGCAATAGAGTGTCGCTCGTGGGGTAAGGCAGTTCAACCAGCGCCCCTTTCGCCAAATGCAGTTCGTTGGGATTGAACATGCCTGTGCGGATCGACACTCGCATGCGCTTGCACACCGATCCCTGGGCGCGCAGCTTTTCGGCTGCTCGCGCTGCATAGGTCGCTACCGCCTGCTTGATTGGTGTCAGTTCGGTCATTTTCTTACCGAACATCCGGCTGCAGCAGATCTCCTTCTTCGGCGGATCAGCCTCATCCAGTTCGAGGCACGGCGTGCCGGCGAGCTCGCGCGCTGTCTTTTCCACCACCACGCTGAACTTGTCACGCAGCATCCGCGGATCTGCCTTCGCTAGGTCCATGGCCCTGCAGATGCCCATCGCCTCGAGGTGTGCCGTCATCCGCCGGCCAATGCCCCAGACCTCTTTCACCTCAGTGTTGCGCAGTACCCAGTCGCGCTTGAAATCATCAGTGATGTCGACCACCCCACCCGTATGCGCCTGCAGCCGCTTCGCGGTGTGGTTGGCGAGCTTCGCCAGAGTCTTGGTTCGGGCGATCCCCACACCGACAGGGATGCCAGTGCAGCGCAGCACCTTGGCGCGTACCTCCCGGCCGAATTGGGTCAGACTCCCCTGCACGCCAGTGAGATCAGCGAAGCATTCATCGATCGAGTAGACCTCGGCCGCAGGCACCATCGATTCGATCAGCGACATAACCCGCTCGCTCATGTCGCCATACAGCGCATAGTTGGACGAAAATGCCACGATGCCATGCCGCCGCAACTTCTCCTTGGCCTGGAAATAGGGCTCGCCCATCTTCACGTACGGCTTGGCGTCGTATGACCTGGCGATTACACAGCCGTCGTTGTT
This sequence comes from Pseudomonas sp. 382, assembly GCF_002759075.1. Taxonomy (NCBI): domain Bacteria; kingdom Pseudomonadati; phylum Pseudomonadota; class Gammaproteobacteria; order Pseudomonadales; family Pseudomonadaceae; genus Pseudomonas; species Pseudomonas sp. 382. The sequence continues at coordinate 21,938 of NZ_PEMX01000012.1, read as the reverse complement.
GCTCAGCACCACGATGGGCGTCTTGGCCAGATCCGGCCGGAACACGCGCTCGCAGCTCGCATAGAACGAGTTGCAGTCGATCAGCGCGAACACCTGGTGGTCACTGGGCATGATCGCGCACGCTGTAGCGAACCACACCCCAGATGACTAGGTCGTCGCCTTCCATAACGTGGCGCGGGGGGTAGGCTGGATTCTCCGATTGCAGGACCAGCACGCCGTCGCGACGATAAAGGCGTTTGCAGACGGGCTCGGTGTTGATCGCGGCGATCACGATATCGCCGTGCTCGGCCTCCCTACTGCGGTCTACGATGAGAAGATCGCCCGAGAAGATCCCGGCGCCCTGCATGCTGTCGCCCTCCACCTGCACCAGATACACGTGAGGTGCACGCAGGTCGAACAGCTCGTCGAGGGAGATGTGACGCTCCAGGTGATCCGCCGCTGGCGAAGGGAACCCGGCCGGCACACGGAAGGAGTACACCGGCAGCAGCATAAGGCCGCCCGTCGGCGCGCCCAGGAAGGTGATGGTCATGGCAGATCAACTCAAAAGGATATCTGTATATTTATACAGTAAACTGTCAGAGCGTTCCTACGTCAATGCGCGGATGCCTGGCAGCCGACAAACGAGCGAGGTGGGTATGTGTGGGAGGTACTCGATCTACGAGAGCATGGACGACTACCTGCGGCAGTTGGCCCTCGATCTGGTGGTCATCAACGGATATGACCATGAGCGGATCAACCGTTACAACGTGGCGCCTTCTACTCGCGTGGAGGTGATAAGGCCCGCCCCGGGAGGACTGAACGTCGATCGGGTGAAGTGGGGATGGTCGCCTTTCTGGGCGAAGGGGAAGAGGGTCGACCCGATCAATGCGCGGGCCGAGACGGTGATGACAGGGAAGTTCTTCAAGTCGCTTTGGCCGAATGGCCGAGCCTTGGCGCCGGCCAATGGGTGGTTCGAGTGGATACCCGATGTTGCAGATCCGAAGCGCAAGCAGCCTTACTACATCCAAGCGGCGGACGGTAGGTCATTGTTTTTCGCGGCGTTGGCCGAGGTTCATCCAGGGCTGGAACCAGATGAACGCAGTGGCTTCGTTATCGTGACTGCTGCGGCTGATGAAGGTTTGGTGGATATCCATGATCGTAAGCCGTTAGTGCTTACTCCTGAGCTTGCCCGAGAATGGATTGATCCAGGCATAACAACTGAACGGCTGGCAGAAATAGTCCAAACAGGCTGCCGGCATAGTACCGACTTTCAATGGTTCCCAGTGAGCAAACAGGTCGGGAATGTTCGCAATCAGGGGCCGGAGCTGATAAAACCGGTTTAACCGTTTTGGGTAAAGTCGGACAAAATACACATATCTGTAAATATGCAAGGTGATCGATTGAAAATAAAGGTTGGTAGGGTCCGCGATTACTTGGTTGCCACACTGGAAAATACCCAGGCTCACGCAAATGAAGCCCCTGAGCTCATGCATTTGATTGCTGAGATGGATGATATTTTTCACGATGAGATTTTCTCTATTCCGCTCTCACAAGAGCCGACAGCAAACTTGCTTATGATAAATGCATATACCATGCTTCTGGCTGGGATTAGAGAGGCCTTGTCTGGGCATGTTGTTTGCGTTTTTCCAATAGTTAGAGCTGCGTTAGAGTCTGCCTGTTACGCTTATCTCATAGCAAATGACGCTACCAAGGCTGATGTTTGGCTTGAAAGACATTCGTCGGATAATGCTGTAAAGAGGTGTCGGAATGTATTTACTGCTAAAAAAGCTGTGGATATTTTAAAGTGCAGTGATCCGGTGATGGCCGATTATGTCTGGGGGTATTACGAGGCCTCAATAGATTTTGGTGCGCACCCTAACACCAAGTCTGTGATTGGTCATCTGTCTGACTCCGGGTCGGTTGGAGAAGGTTTGCATGGGTTTGAGCTTACTAGCGTGTACGGAGAAAATAGCTGGCAAGTCAACCACGCCTTGTTTGTCTGCGTTGAGGCAGGGCAGGCCATCGCGTATTTAATAGCGGCCTCAATCGCAAATCACCCTTTGATTCACGAGCGTAGTACAGTATTCCAAGGCTGGGTAGATGCCAAAAATCGGATGGTTGAGGAGCTAACTGGTGAAGCTTGCGATCGCAGTACGCCAGTCTATTCTTCCGTTAGCCCGCCGCTTTGACTACATCGAAGAGGTTGCTATGCTGAATATAAGTGAGAATGCATTCAGGGATTATATATTCAATAACCATAGAGAAGATTTTTCCTCTTTGATTGCAGGGCGGAGGGAGCCGGTGGAGTGGTACGGCGAAGAATTTCCACCGCTTCATTTCTTGCTACGCCGAAAGGTTGAACGTGCCATAAATGAAATTCTGGATCAGCTGGAAGAATTGGTCTTAACGGCTAAGGAGCTACGGCTTGAAAAAAATGGTCCTCATCCGACTCGCGTGGATCTTTTTGGGTGCTCAGAGTCTACGGGCATCACTATCATCGAGTTGAAAAAGTCGCAGCAAACCGAACGCCAAGCTTTTACTGAACTCTTAGCCTATGCAAATCACTTCTGCTCGATATTTCCTGGAGTTAACGAGACGGCAATCACCACTGTGTTGGTTGCGCCGATGGAGACCAGAACGGTAAAGGATGCATACGTTCAAGAGCTATTGCTGAATAAGAAGAACATTGTATCTCTTATTCCTTCTTGTCAGGATGGGCGCTATTGTCTTAATGTATTTTACCCTGATGAGAATTACTACAAATGGTTCGAGAATAACGTATTCAATGATCACTCCATGACCTGTGTGACCATGTCGTTTCCGCTGATTAAAGGCTGGATAGACTCTGAATATAGCGAGCCTCCGCAGTACGCAAAAGATGCGCTGAATCAAATAAGCAACTCTATTGCGCAGGTTTTAGAGTCCAAAGGGTTCCATTCTATAGTTTATGCCTCTCAGAAGTGGAGCGAGATCGCGGGTCTATTCCCCTATCCTAATATGATTGTTGTGGCGGCAATGAATCCATTTTCTTCGGTGAGAACGTATGCTGAGGATGATGAGATAGGGGGAAGATCTGCACCCGGGAGGCTGACTGAAGTTCAGTTAATTTATAACCAGCTAACCAAAGACGGTCAGCGCTTTAACTGGCTTGAGACGATGGAAAGTGACTTTACCGGTCGTTTGATTCGAGCCGTCCGCGATCAGCTGGAGTTCTGCCTTCTGAATGATTCGCGATCAATACATGTCGAAACTGGACTGCCGGATTGGTATGGGTTCAAGACGAGTATGGTGGATGCGGTATTTACACACAATTTGGAGGCGCATACTACTGGGCTCTTGAGGGAAGTGTATACTGAATATGTTTGTTATCTATATGAAACTGGCCAACAAGAAGTGATGTTTGGTTATCAGATGTTAACTCCGTTTCTCGCAGTGTGGGAGATTTGTCGTGGCTTCGGTTACGAATCGGAGTAATAGCATTCAGGGAAAAAGGCCACCGATTGGTGGCCCTTTTTTCATGTAGCTATAAGCTGTCTAGCAAGAGCCATTTCAACAGAGTCCCCATCCTGGTTCAGTGAGTCGAGCCCGGATTCCGGTACATCGCCCGAAGTGCTCTGCGCCACCGCGATCTTCTTGGCCATCAGTTGCAGGCAGGTAATCTGCGAGCTGCCGGCGTAGCCGAAGAAAATCACGCGGACCGGATGTTTCTGCCCAATCCTCCACGACCGCCGCGCGGCTTGCTGTAGGGTGTACACGTTGTACCCCGTCTGCAGGAACGCGATGGTTGGGAAGTCCAGCAGGTCCAGCCCGGTCTTGACCAGCTCCGGGTTGGTGAGCAGCACGTCGATACCGCGGTCGACCTGGTCGAGGATCCAGTCCTCGCGCCGAGCCGTTTCAACCGTGGCCCGCAGTACCGCAACGCGCAGACCGGCCTGCTCGAGGACCTTCTTCAGCCTGGACGTGGTATCGCGCGTCCCGCTGTAGACGGTGTATGCAAGGACCTTGCGGCCTTTCGCTTTCTCCTCGAGGCATAGGTTCAGCAGCGCCTGCTCCTTGGGCATCAGTTCATCGTCGCCGAAGAGCGCCGGCACAAAGGCTAGCGTGTCTCGGGTGCGAGGATGTTTGACCATCTCCGATCGGAAGCAGCAATCCGGCCAGGCCAACAGCACATTGAGCACCACTCCCAGAAGGGTGGTGTCTCTCCGGGCCAGAGCCTGGCGGAGTTCAGCTGTCAACGTGGCCGCCAAGCGCAGGTAGGCCGAGGCCTGCTCCGGCGCCATGGGCACGTCGATGAATTCCTCCTGGTAGCTGGGCAGCACATTGCCGCCGATATCCTTGAGTTTCAGGAACACGGTGAATGGCAGCACGAACCGGTGGATGCCTTTAGGGCCGAAGCCTGGGGCCTTCACGGTGCGTACCGACAGCTTCTTGCCCTTGGCGGTCTTGTGCGAATCGCCATCGCGCTCGGTGTAGATGTCCTTGAGCACGCCGTGATCGCGCATGAACGACATGGCTGCAGGCGCCATGCTGCCGCGTGCGTTGGGTCGGTAGCCGTCCTCGATCATGCGCTGGGTGAGGATGCGGAACAGGAGGTAGAACAGGTCGTCGGCGTAGCCCCCCATCAAGGTCCCGGTGAGGAGCAAGGTTTTACGCGCCTTCGCGGCCAACACTCCCATGGCCTGGCCTTGGGCCGAGCCGCTGTTCTTGTACTCATGCCCCTCGTCGACAACCAGCAGGTCGAAGAAGCCATCGGGTAAGTAGCGCTTGATGAACTCTGTCGGCTGGTAGCCGCCTTCGCCGAATCCGAACTCGATGTTGGCCATCGCCCGCTCCATGCGTTTGGCCTGGCGGTCGCTGAAGACGAAGTTGCCTTTCGCGTCCATCAAGTTGATGAACTCTGAGACGTTGTCCACCAGCATCGAGGCCAGAAAGTCCTCGCCGAAGTCGTTCAGCAGCCGGTCCGCCCGGACCGGGCCGATCGTCGGTATCCGGCACATCGACTTCAGGATCGTCGAGCGTCGGTCCCCACCATCGGCTTTGCCTGGGCGCATAAGCGTCCAGAGGGCAGCGTTGCAGGCCGTGCAGTTGCGACGGCGATCACCGCGCTCGAATTCGTCCACGGTGACCAGGTTGCCCTCCAGGTCCTCGAGGACCTGGCCACAATCTGGACATGCTGCCAGCAGCTGGCCACCTGCAGTACGCCGTTTCCAGCAGGCGAGTCGCCAGTGGAAACCCATCCGCATCCTGACTCGGCCGAGAATGAAGAACTCCGGCCGGCCGTCGTAGGTTTGCCCCGACTGGTCACGCAGCTTGAGCAGCTTGACCAGCGTGTCCGGGCCGTTGAGTACCCAGACGCGGGCGTCTGGCGTGGTTTCCAGGATCTCACGTCGCCACTTGTAGACCAGGTGGGGCGGTGAGATGACGAGTGTCCGACGGTAGCCTGATGCATGCATCACTGCAGCGACAGCGATGGCCATCATCGTCTTCCCGGTACCCATCTCGGCGTTGATGATCGCGGCTTGCTCGTTGCGATCGAGCAGTAGCGCCGCAATAGCTTGGACAACCTCAGCTTGCGCCACGAATGGCGTTCGCTTGAGGTTCGCCATCACGGCCTGCCGCTGTTCGTTAATGCTGCCGGTGTAGACCGGAGGGTTGGAGCGGTTGAGAGATTCCAAGAGCTCGTCGCCGAACTCGTCGATGAAATCGGTCAGGTTGATATTCAGGGGGGAGTTGGCCGAGGCGGCCGCCTGGGTCAGTGCGTTCATGTGCATCTCCTGCAGGGAAAACAGGGCATGCACAAACCCAGACGGGTATGGACATACCCTGTGGGTTGGTGTGGGGTGGGGAGCTGTTGTGGCGCTGGTCAGTAGTCGCTGGGAAGTAGCAGGGTAGTGGAGCTGCGGTCGGCTTCGGTGATGATCCAGAGCCTGGACTCGTCGCCGGCGTCGATGTCGTAGCTTGAGAACAAACGGTCTCCATGGGTAAGCGCGAGCTGATTGGAGGATCGATCGTCATCGCATAGCTCACCCCAGTCGCCAGCAAGATGGCGTTTCAGCGCGGGAGTAGGGTTGAGCTGCCCGGTTTCGACCAGATGGCTGACAGCAGCGGTCATCATGATCTGCCCCGGGTTGAACAGCGGCGTTGCAACTGACTGGTCGGTTGCAGGCGTTTCGTCGTTGCTCGCCGGTGAGGAACTGATGATCAGCACCTGGCCGTGGTTCACCGAGGAAGGTGTCATTTCCCAGGCGCGGATGATCGGAATGAACCGGTCGGTGAGGATCCTGACTTCTGAGACGTTACCCTTCTCGTCCTCAGTGAATTCGGTCTTGCGCACCTTGTCCTTGTAGGTATCACCCTTCACGACCAAGGTCCGCCCCGACTTCGAACGTACAACACCGGAGATTGCGCCGGCGGCCAGGGCCAGTGCGAGGTGCCAGCGTGAAAGCTCGCGGACAGGGGCTCGGGGTTGAAGCCCGGTTTTCCCGAAGTGCAAGTTGAAGTCTGGCCAGAGGCCCCGCAACCGCAGGATCTCGGAGGCGAATTGCTCCGGCTCCAGGGTAATGCGGTAGAAGTGCTCCAGCTCGCTAGCAGCTGACGGGACGAGGTACGGCTCCCATGTCCAGTTGGCTGGGATCTCCTCAGCTTGCTCCTGGCCGGCGCCGATCGCCTGCAGGCGAGACCTCACCTGGTTGGTGGAAACCCGGGCCAGGTCCTGCCGACGTACACGGATGCCGAAGATCACCACCTGTTTGAAGGTGGGGTCTGCAGCACCGTATACACGCATTTCGGTGAAGTGGTTGCTCAGCCATCCAGTGAACTCGTCGTCCAGCACGTAGTGAGGAACGATGAGCACCATGACGCCGCCGTACTGCAGAAGCGGGAGGCAGCGTTGATAAAAAGCTTTCTCCAAGCGCCGGCGGCCGCTGCCTTGGTACTGGGATGCACCGGAGTGATCCGCGACGAGGTCACCGTAGGGTGGGTTGAGCCAGAGCAAGCCGAACGACTGGCGGCTGATCAAGGTGTCGAAGAGGTCGCTGTGCAGCACCCGATCGAGCAGGCCACGCGCGTGATCCGCGCGTTCGCGATCGTACTCGACGGCGAATGCTTGGACCTGGTCGCGGCCCAGGAGGTGAGCTGCTTCAGCAAGGGCAACACCCTCGCCGGCGCAGGGGTCGCAGATCCTCATCCTGCCCGAGGTGGCGGGAGTGAGCGCCTGCAGCGTGCGTTCGAGCGTGATCTCATCGGTGGGGTAGTAGCCGTTGCGGGCAAAGTTGCGCGCCAGGCGCGGAAACATAAGGGCCATAAGCGTTCCTTGAGTCATAGGTGAGCCCAGGCCTACGCCTGAGCTTCGATAGTGAGTTCGCCGCGACGGATCAGCTCTCCGAGGGAGGGCTCGAGCACGTCGAGCTGAAGAGCGAGCCGCCAGGCGCAGACGTTGCCGATCGCCCCGGGTAGGGCAGTCAGCATGCGGTGCTGGGTGAGGACTTCCATCACGGGCTCGTGCCAGTGGGGGAGAAGGGGAAGCGGGCAGGTCTCGATCACCAGTGGCCAAAGCCGTTGGTGAGGGGCTTCATTGCGCTCCAGGAGGGCAAAAGCGAAGTGATTGGCTTGGTCGGGCACCGAAGCGCGCCGATCGAACAGCCAGAGGTGCAACATGCTGCCGAATAGGGTGCCGCGGAATTGCCGTGTGGTGCGCTTTTCCAGTAGGTCATGGTTAGGGAAAACGGGAATGCTCCGCCCGTCGACGAGAATGTGGAACTGCTCGATGCCATTCTCTTCTCGGCCAAGTGTGAGCCTGGCCAGAAACTCCTGCAGTGCGGTGTCACGACCCCAGGCCGACATGAACACCAGGTTGCGTTGCTCGTCGCACACACAGGCGTCGACGTACAGGTCCGGGCATTCTTCGATCTGGAACAAGGGGGATGGGTGCATGATGGCCTCCGTAGTGGAGGCGTCCGTCCCAGAGGGCGGAAGCCCCCCGGGGTGGTCTGGTGGTTAGTTGAAGGTCCTGGTGTCTGGATCGAACACCACGGGTTTCTCATTGTGCAGTGGCCCGTGACCAGCAAGGAAAATCTGGATGCGATACTGGTCACGCAGGCGGATAGCGGCCTCCGCCTGGTCCAGTGTGAGCTCCAACTCCTCGATGAACAGGTCGACGAGCTCCTCGTCAGTCGACACCTCGTTGTTGGACAGCTGGTCCTCGATGTTCGCGAGGGTTTGTTTGCTCAAGTTGCTGAAGATGGCGTTCATGGTGGTGCTCCAGGTAGAGAATGGAGCCCCCCGAGGAGGCCCCTCAGGGTGCGTGGTTCAGGTTGACCACGGCAGTGGTGTGGCAGGGCGCTTTAAAGCGAGGCCCTGGTCCAGGTTTGAGTTTTGAAGTCCATGGTGAAACCGAGCTGGTCCAGTCGGGTGCATTGGGCGCGAAGCCGTTGTCGGTCAACGGTAGTGTCGAGCCTCACGGTTTCGCCCAGTGGCCACACCGTGCCAAACAGCTCGGCATCGATGTCGTTCGTGCTTGGTGGTGCCGTTGGACTCATCCCGAAGGGCTCATCCGAGGCGAAGGCATCAGTTTGGGGCCGTCGCGCCGGTGTATTTGGAGTCCGACGTGGCGGTATCGGTGTGGATGGTGGCCCGTCCTCTTCAAGAGGGTCAGGGACGTTTGTTGGCAGGTGTTCTTCGTCCTCGCGACTGAGACCTGTGACATCCTCCAGGGTCATGCCCTCAAGTTCAGCCCTGATCTCAACAACGAGTCGACCGCCGTGCGAGTAGTACGAAGGTCGAATCTGCTTGATTGCGAAGTCACCTCGGTATTTACCCTCCTGGTACTGATCCAGGAGAGCATCCTTGATGGTGAACTCACCGATCGAGGTACTGAGGCGGCCGACGTTGAAGAGCCCGAGTCGACCGGAGATGGTGCGGATGGCCAACTGGCCGGTGATGGAGATCATGTGCGCTCCCCGTAAGGCATGGGGAACACCAGCGGGTGCTCCCCGCGAGGTGGAAGGTGATCAGTAGTCGAACAGAGGCAGACCGTAGAGAACGTTGCTGTTGGGGTCGATGACCAGGAACCTCACTTCAGCCTGAGCGGCAAGGGTGAGCACTTGGATGGTCTCCTCGCTGAAACCCTCGGCGGCTTGCAGAGCTTGAAGTGTCGACAGGTCGTACCCCCAGTGCTGTCCCAGATGTTGGTCGGTCCAGGGCGTACTGAGAAGTTTGAAGCCGATGGCGTCACTGTCGGGCAGGGTGAAGCACTCGAAATGAAGCAGAGCTGTATCAGCAGTTTCTACGAGTGCCTGCAGCTCCTCCCAGTCCTCCTCGGGCAAGTGTGCCGAGGCGATCTCGAACGCTTGGCTGTAGCAAGGATGAGGTACAGGGTGATCGCCGGTAGCGATGTGGAATGGGTTGGGTGATTGTGCCATGTGGCGTGCTCCTGGTTGAGAGAAGCCACCCCAGAGGGTGACCCCTCTGGGTGAGTAAAAATGGCTGTGTCAGGCGGGGTCTGCAGTGTGCTGCAGCTGGATCTGGATGTAGGATGGCTCGTCCTCGGGGGTCACGATTTGCAACATGAGGGCGACCCAGTCACGGTCGCGGCCGGTGTGGCGCTTCGTGTACACACCGAAGGACAGAGCACTGGCCTGAGGCTGCTGCTTGAGCTCTTGCCACGCCGCCTGGACGACAGTGGCGAGGCGTTGGCTCATCTCGGCCACCCGCATGGGGTTTTCGAGATAGACCGCCCGCATCCAAGCCGGGTTGTCCAAGACTACAGGAAGGGTGAGGTATGCCTCGGATGAGGCGGGGGAAAACGACATATGAGGTCTCCAAATAAAGCGAGGCCTCGTCCGCGAGGATGAGATCCCCGCAGGTAGGTAATGTAGAAGGCACTCCATCACTGGGTGATGCGATCGCGCTGCCGAGTGCTCGGCGATCTTGGGTGGGTTGGCGCAACGCGCTGGAGCCTTAAACCCTGGCTCCGGGAGGCACTGTCAACGACAGTGAACCAATACGGAATTCGTTTCCCGGACTGTAGGCTGAGGCCTCACAGTTGCCAGGTGTCTGCTTTGAAAGTCCCCCCGAAGGGATACCCTTCGGGGTGGAGGACTGGTGATACAGGGTGGGTCAGATCATGTCTTCGTAGATCTCTTCCCAGAGGTTGGAACTAGCTTCCTGTACAGCGCGGTAGTGCTCATCATCGAGCTGGAAGCCTTGCCGTTCTGCCTCACGTTTGAACAACTGGTCGTGAGGAAAGGTGAGAGCTGCATACTGATCGCGCAGCGTAGTGAGCAGGCTCATCTCGTACAGTTCGAAGTGTTGGCCACAGCGATCCAGGGCGAGGTTCGAGCTAGCTTTGATTGAGTCCGCGAACCGCCGCTCAAGCACGTCTACGCGGATGAAGGCCCCGGCAACTCGTTTCTCGAAGGGATTGGTGATGAACATGACGCCATTGAAGACTTGGGTGGCTTCAGACATGGTGATTCTCCGATGAGGGGGTCACCAACCCGCTCGGGTGATGTACCCGATAAGGTTTATAAGAGCGCAGCCGAAGGATGTCTGGTTGTTACAGCACGATGGCATACGTCGCATCGATTGGTACGTAGAGGAGTTCGAAATTTCGCTCGAAGTTCAGCGGAGGCATGATGTCTCTCCATTGAGGATCATCAGCCAGATCGGGTGATGTTCCCGATACGGTTAAGTGAAATGCTACAGATCATTCGGATCCATAAGACCCTGTATGACCCTGATAAGGCATGTATTAACCCGAAGATCCTTGGGAGTTATCTCGCCTCGGGCATAGGCCATGTCAGCTAGATGGTATTCACGGCCGCTGAGTTGCGCATAGACATCAACAAGACGATATCTGTCATTTGACAGTTCATCATCCGTGATTGACCAGGATGAGGCGAAGTGAGGAAGCAGCTTGGCGTAATCGCACCACTGCATGTTCGTGTAGTCTGGGATTCGCACCCCGTTATCATCGATCTCACAGCCCAGATGCGCGAATGAGGTCGAGTAGTACAGCCTAGGTTTCTGACCCTGGTTACGCAGCTCCTGAATATCTGAGCGCGCGGTAGCGAAGTCAGGGAAGCACTGCTGAATATCTCCAGCGACAGTGATGCAGTAGGGCATGGCGAAGTCCTTTGTGAGGAAAACGCCTCCCGAAGGGGATCGTCGTCCCCTATTGGGTAGGAATCAGGTTAGTGATCAGTGGGGGAGCGCAGTCGGGACTGTGCTGGCTTTGCGGTTGAGCACGTTAATCGCGAAACCGCTCAGCCCAATGAAAGCGCAGGCACCGAAAACAATGTCGCCGAGGATTACAGCGGCGACCAGGATTAGAAGGTTCAACGCGAACAGGATTTTCATGACTGCCTCCTTGGCAGAATATGAAGGCGCTGAAATCAGCGCCTTGATAGGGGTTATGCAGCCTGGTTGGCTTCCTTGGGAAGATCATTACCGAGGACAGGGTCGAGTTGCTCACCGAATTGGTCGGCGACTGGCTGTCCCTGATTCACGGGTTGCTCAGGTTGTTCCTGATTCAACGTTTGATCAACACCAGGTTGTCCCTGATTGTCAGTGGGCGGGGTGGCATTTTTCGGCTTCGCTTCGTAAACCAGCTTGCCGTCAACTTTGATCCAGCCGATGAAGAGCAGACGGCCTTTGAGGCTTGCGCCGGCCTGGCCCTTCTTGTCGCCTTTATCATAGGTGAAAGCGTCAGCCCAGATGTCGCCGATTCGGAAGGAGACGAGCACCTTCTTTTTGGCTTCAACGGCCTGCTGGCAGCGTTTAACCAGCGATTCTGCCTCAGCACCGACAACGTTGCAGTCGATGTAGGAATACTCGGCTTTATCAGTCGCGCCGTGCAAAGTTGCAACGGTGACACAGGTGAAGGGCTTGCCCTTGCGGGGGCTTACTTCACGGATACGGTTGAGGTAGCCGATGCCAGTGGTGTGCAGGTCGAAGAATTTGGCTTCGTTGGATTGGTTGCTCATGGTGATTCTCCAGTTTCAATAGCGAAAGCGGAGAAACACTTCGCCCATGGGGGAAAGTATTCCCCGCGTGGGTTGGGATGTAGCAAGTTGGGTGGGCTTCCATCAATCTCTCGATTGATCAATCGCGCTTCCGGAAGCTTGGCGATTTTGGGGAGATCAACACCGCAGTGGGTGTAGCAGTCTTTCAGATCATGACTGCTCGGGCTTGGGTTACTGACGACGTCAGCAGCTCACGGTCACAAGGATGGAAACGGAGAAACACATTGTCAAGCCCTGAAAGAAAAAAACCCTCCAGGTGGAGGGTTAAGTAGGGAAAATCGATGATCAATGTGCTCGAAGAATCTTCTGGCACCGGCGTTTGATATTAGGCCAATCGGCCCAAACTGCCATGCCGACGCAGATGACGAGCAGGGCGGTGAACATGAGGATGCCGAATGTGGTTTGGCTCATGTCATTCCTCCGGGGTGAGGTAAATGCCTGTGATCCAGATTACAACACCTACCACGAGGGCGAAAGCGGTCAGGAGACGGCTAGTGCTGAGGAAGATACCTACGAGGGCGGCGGCAACGGCCGTCGTTCCGATCTTGCGAAGGTCGTCTGCCACAGCGGCACGTTTTTTTGAAACCATGGCGTTCCTTTGATCGCCAGGCCCTCACCTTGCCAGGTGGGGTGCCTGGCACTGGGTGAGGTTGGAGGGAGTTAGATCGCAACTGGAGCTATGAGGTCGTTCAGCGGGCCCATACGCAGCTCTGATGCTTTGGGTTTGCTCGGCTTGCGCTGACGGGTACGGCGCTTGGTCGGTGGTACCGCTTTGGTGTTGTTTTCGAACCACTGGTTCAGATCAACACCGCGGCGTGCGAGGGTTGGAATGCGGCAAAGCTCATCCCAGTCGCTGCGGGTGGGTGCTATGTTCGCGAGTTGTACAACAGGCCGAACATGTGCTGGGACTACTGGGGCTGGACGTTTCATGGCGCGCAGGAACTCACGGGTGAGGGTGCCGAGCGCGTAGCCAAAACGGAAGCCGATGGAGGGTGCGGACATTGCGGTCATGGTGTTTCTCCTGCGGTTAAAAAATGCGGAGAAAACACTGTCCCTAACGGGGAAATGTATTCCCCGCTGGGTTTGCGGAAGGAGCTTCTATCGACGGAGGTCGACCGGTCGTGCTACCAGAAGCTAAACGACCTTGGGCTGGTGGATCACACAGACTTCGTGCTGCAGCATTACGGATCCGAGCTGCATGGGGCATGTTGCTGACGACGTCAGCAGATCACGGCTTAATAATCGGAGCGGGGAAGGGTTGTGTCAAGCGGAGGGGGAAAGGGGGGAGAGATGGAGGGAGAAGTCCGGCTGGATCAGCCCTTGAAAGGTGACCCAGCCGTGGTTGAAAAAAAAAGTTGAAGGAGCCACCTGTGTCGGAATCGTCGATCCCTGGGCATTGATCGTTTCGACTCTCATCACCTGGCCATTCTCGTGGCTTTGGCCAGCAAACATGAGGCACGCATCCGCGCACAAAAGGAGCCCGGCTTATCGCCGGCGGGCCACCGGCAAAGGAGAGAGTACCCATTGGGTAGCCTCATGGACCTTCGACAAGTCCATCAGGCTACCCAAGGGGAAGGAAAGAGGAGGGGCCACATTACCAATGTGGCCCTTGGATCAAAGAAGCACCGAACCTCTTGAAACTCTATGTGCCTGTGAACTCGATCATCACGAGTTAGACGGCTGCGCGACTAGAGAGAGCAGGGAGACACAGGGAGAGCTTTCAACCAGATCCGCACGCCCTTCCCGGAGCTATAGCGTGCTTACGGTTTGGTGTTGAGGCGAACCACAACACCTGGGCGCTACTGATGACCGTCAGTAGCCAGCGGGGTTGAACCAAAACTGATGTCATTATGGGTTGTACCATGGCCGGGATGCAAGGCTCGTAGGCTTTTTCGCGAGGCGTCAACTGTCAATAGACCGCAACGACTGCCCCCTCTGGGACGGGCGCTGGAACGGCTATGGCCATGTTACCCACCTTCGGTGAGAACAACTGGCCAGACCTCTTCACACCAACGGTGGCGGACTCAGTGCGCTCGGTCAGTGCAGCCGGCAGGCCGGCAGGAACCGTTCCCGCGATGTAGGTGTAGGACACACCACTCACGATGTATGTGGCGATCCCGCTTTGCTTGGTGTACCAGCTTGGAAGGTTCAGGGATGAGTCCGTCGGTGCTCCAGTGAACCCAGGGTTGGTCCGGGCATACTCTGCTGCGGCCGAGCGGTAGATCAACATACTCCGGCTGAGGGCATCGATCGTGGCCTGCTCAGTCACGGCCTCATCGGTGTGCTGCACCTGAGTGAAGATGCCTCCTGCCACGATCAGCAGGGTCATAGCGATCCAGTAGATGTACATGAGGAAATCCTGGGGGATGAGCGTTGTGGACTATAGTCCGCTGACGATTATAGTCAACAACCCGAAAATTCTGACCTTTGATCTCGTGATCTCGGGTTGGACTTTTGGAATTACAACCAGACTCTTCGAAAAAGCACAATCATGCATTCGGCATGGTGCTGGCCGAGCTGCGCACTGCTCGGGGCATCTCGCAAGAAAAGCTGAGCTTCGAAGCTGGTGTAGATAGGTCGTACATCAGTCTGCTTGAGCGTGGCCACAAATCTCCAACCCTGGATACCGTTTTCAACCTTTGCTGCGCATTGGAAATCCAATTCGACCAGCTGGCCAGGCTGCTGCAGGCCAAACTGGAAGAGTTGAATGACCCAGGACATGACGCTCGCTGAAGGCCTGACCCTTTATCGACAGAAAGTCTCCGTACTAAAGAAAGGCTTTGTACAAGAGAGTTACCGTATCTCAAGTCTGCTTAAGTCGAAGTATGCCGACAAGAACATGCGTGATTTTCGAAGCCCTGATATCGCTAGTCTCCGCGACGAGCGTCTCTTGCAGACCAACCCTAAAACGGGTTTACCCATATCACCATCTACGGTGCGCCTGGAAATGTCGCTGCTGTCGAACGTGTTCGACATTGGCCGGATCGAGTGGGGGGTGTGCGAGTCGAACCCGGTCTCGAACGTACGCAAACCGAAAGCAGCACCTGGCCGAGATCGGCGACTAACTGCCCGCGAGGAGCGCCAGATCATGCGTTATTGCCATGCGCATCCCACACCAGACCTCTATGTCCTGGTTGTGCTGGCGATCGAGACAGCTATGCGCCAGGGGGAACTGTTGAAGCTTGAGTGGGAGCACATCAGCCTACAGCGGCGAATTGCGCACCTCCCCGATACCAAGAACGGATCGAAGAGGGGAGCCCGCAGAATTCGGAAAAAATCGTACGCTAACAGTTCAAGCGTCCCGGCCACGCCTGACTGTAGCTTGTTGACTGGTCAATCTGTCTCGCGGGTAAAGCGATAGAACAAGTTCGGCTCGCTGACCACGTACAAATACCCTTCATCGTCGATGGTTACGCCTTCGGCTTGGGGTATACCTTTCAGCAAACCAGCAAACCCCCTCGCCAAGGAGCGGAAACTCACCACCTTGCCCTCGTCGGTCATTTCAATCAGCAGTTTCGACTCGTCGCTGAGCAGGATCAGATGGCCGCTCTGTTGATCGAATACAACCGAAGACAAGTCAGTGGCAAACACCTTGTCTTTTACTAGGTTGGACATGTCGCGGACGTGCAGGGAAACGCCTCCTTCCAGGCTGGCACGAAGGCCGCTCACTTCCAGTAATTGCCGGGGGTCACGCTCCTTGGTCACAAACAAACGATCACCTTTTAGGTCGTAGGCGAGCCCTTCAAGGCCTTTGTTGTCCTCCTTGCCAAGCGCCAAGGTTAGCGCTGAATACTGGTCTAGGCTCAATGGTCGATCAGGAGAAAGCTTACCGTATTCGTCGATGGGGATATCCACGATAACCAGGCTCTGCCGCCGCTCTTCGGCAATGACCAGTTGACCGTTGCCGGCATAGGACACCGCTTCCACGTCGTGGAAGCCATCCAGGCTGTAACGTCGCTCCACGTCACCGTCACGACTGAGGGCCAGCAGCTCGTTCGGGCCATTGGTAACCGCCCACAGCAGATTTAGGTCAGGATCGAAGGTCAGGCCCGAAAGGTTGTTGTCCACACCGGGAACCGCCTTAGCATCCAGCTCAACCCGATAGCCAGGCAGCCACACAGAGCGCTCCTGCCAATCGTCTGTGTGCCAGTGGGTCTTGATCCAAAAGTACAGACGATCATCAAGGTGATGAGTACGTACTTGGAATACGGTGAGCAACACAAGGCATACAAGCGCCCACATCCAAACACTTACTTTCCGTGTTCGGCCCAGCCAGTTTTTAGCCATCAAATACATTAGAAGCCTCGTTAAATCAGACTGACGCCACGAGCCGTGATGGTTTCAACCCGACTCGGCGCGGCTGGCACAGGTGATACACAACGGCGTGGCCGGATCGAACTCCAGACGGCCCGAGGCGATCAACTCGCCGCATTGGTTACACCAGCCATAGTCGCCCTCGTGCCAGCGCTTGAGGGCCAGTTGGAGACGGACACGTTCATGCCGTGCACGACTGCGGATCGCATCGTTCATCGCTTGTTGCTGGAGTGCGTCCATTCTCGATAGACGCCCCACCTTGCTTTGATCCAGCTCTACCGATTGCGAGCGAGACTCAGCGTCTCCCAGCAATCGATCCAGCTCGGCAGCCCGCTGTTCCAGTAGGGTCTTGAAATGGGCAAGATCGAGGGCGTCGTCCAGGCTCATTAGCGCAGCAGTAACAGCGGACTGGTGGTGGTACGGAGCATGCTGGTAGTGGTGCTGCCGACCAGGAACTGCCGGATACGTGAGTGTCCATAAGCCCCCATCACTAGCAGATCGATGCCATGCTCTTTCTGATAGGCGTGCAGGGTACGTTCTATTTCACCGCTCCGAGTCTCAGCGCGAACGGTAAATCCGGCGTTGATCAGCACTTTCTGCGCCCAGTCCAGCTGCGCGGACGCTTCGTCGTTCACGGGCCCAACCATGACCAGATGGATCGGCAGCCCCTTCAGCAGCGGGCTGGCTGCCAGCATCTCCACACCCTTGCGGGTTGTAGCGCCGCCATCGAATGCCAGCATCGCGCTCTTGGGCTTTTGGAAGTTGGCCGGGGTGACCAGGATTGGCCGGTGCATGATACGAATAACGCTTTCCAGCTGGCTTCCGACATGCTGACTCAGACCGCCACTAGACTCGCCCTGGCGACCGATAACCAGCAAGCGCGTTTCACTTTGCAGCTCTTGCAAGCTCTCCAGTAAATCGCCATGTCGCTGCTTGGACTCCGGTGCGCGCACACCATCATTCACGGCCCGTTCTTTCGCGGCTGCAAGCATGATTCGCCCTTGTTCAAGGGCCAACTTGCCGCGCTGTTCATCCAGGGAAGCAAGCTCATCAAGCAGGTGCTCGCGGCTGCCAAGGCCAATGTTGCCACTCAAATCTGCTGCAACCGGATACTGGCGCTGATCCAGCACATGCAGGAAGGTCAGCGGCGCTTCCAGGCTCAGACTGGCCCAGGCCGCGTAGTCGCAAACAGCTGGAGCCGAGGTGGAACCGTCGATACAGGCAATTACGTGGGTCATTGTTGTTCTCCTTCTCAGTGGCCCATGAGTTGATCAATGGCGTCAGGTTTATCGTGAACACCAAAGCGATCCACGATAGTGGCGCTGGCCTCGTTTAAGCCCAGCACTTCGACTTCAGTACCTTCACGGCGGAACTTAATGACTACCTTGTCCAGGGCTGCAACAGCGGTGATATCCCAGAAGTGTGCACGATTCAGGTCGATGGTTACCTTGTTCAGGGCTTCCTTGAAGTCGAAGGCTGCGACGAACTTGTCAGCCGAGCTGAAGAACACCTGACCGGTGACGTTATAGCTACGATGCTCGCCGGCTTCGTCCAGCGAAGAACTGATCGCCATGTAATGGCCAACCTTGTTGGCGAAGAACATCGCAGCCAGTAGCACGCCGGCTAACACGCCGAAGGCCAGGTTGTGGGTGGCCACCACGACCACCACGGTGACGACCATGACAATGTTGGTCGACAACGGATGCTTCTTCAGGTTGCGCAGCGAATCCCAACTGAAGGTGCCGATGGACACCATGATCATCACTGCCACCAGCGCAGCCATTGGGATCTGCTTCAGCCAGTCGCCGAGGAAAACCACCATCAGCAGCAGAAATACGCCTGCGGCAAGAGACGACAGGCGAGAACGACCGCCGGATTTCACGTTAATGATCGACTGACCAATCATCGCGCAGCCAGCCATACCGCCGATCAGACCCGAAGCAATGTTGGCCACGCCCTGGCCCTTGCACTCGCGGTTCTTGTCACTCGGGGTGTCGGTCAGGTCGTCGACAATGGTCGCGGTCATCATCGACTCCAACAGACCGACCACAGCCAGTGCTGCCGAATAAGGAAAGATGATGGCCAGCGTCTCGAATGTCAGCGGCACATCAGGCCAGAGGAAGATCGGTAGCGTATCCGGCAGTTCACCCATATCACCGACCGTGCGGATATCCAGACCAACCGACATGGCGACGGCGGTCAGCACGATGATGCACACCAGCGGCGATGGGATGAGCTTGCCGATCTTGGGGACATAGGGGAACAGATAGATGATGCCGAGGCCTGCGGCTGTCATGGCGTAGACGTGCCAGGTGACATTAGTCAGCTCGGGCAGCTGAGCCATGAAAATCAGGATCGCCAGTGCATTGACAAAACCGGTCACCACCGAGCGCGAGACGAAGCGCATCAGCGATCCGAGCTTCAGGTAGCCAGCAGCAATTTGTAGCACGCCACATAGCAGCGTGGCGGCCAGCAGATATTCAAGACCATGGTTCTTGACCAGAGTCACCATCAGCAGTGCCATGGCACCCGTTGCGGCCGAAATCATGCCTGGGCGGCCACCGACAAAGGCGATCACCACAGCGATACAGAAAGAGGCGTAAAGGCCGACCTTAGGGTCAACGCCAGCAATGATCGAGAAGGCGATGGCTTCAGGGATTAGGGCCAGTGCGACCACAAGACCGGCGAGGATGTCGCCACGGATGTTGGATAACCAGGTTTGTTTTAACGAGTGGAGCATCAGAATTCCCAAGGCAATGGATCGCGCAGCACAGCATGGCGCAGGCCAAGTGCAGCTGGTCGATACGAGGTCAAATGTCGGATGTAGAGGAGCTGTGGCGGGTGTTAAAACCTAAAGCACAGCAGAAAGCGACCGCTGGCAGAGCAAGCAGTCACAGATGATGCGGGGGGGCGAAGCGCTATGGCGGCGTAGGCAGCCAGATCATGTTTTGCAGGGTAAGCATGAGGTCTTATCGAGTGTCTTTAGTAACTCAATGGCCGCAACAGTCTACAGGAAGAGGGCAATTTCTGCGAGTCACCCCCGGACTAGGGCGTCCTGTTTGGATGTCAGCCTGAGCTATACCCTAACTTGGCGTCAGACCATCCGGCGCTAAATCGTCAGAATAGAGTTGCCTTCCGAATTGATTGACATACGCCGTCAAGGGTCATAGATTTCTTCCTGACACATTTCCCTCAGGAGGATACCTTGCACGGTCAGCGCATCGGTTACGTCCGCGTCAGCAGCTTCGACCAGAACCCAGAACGGCAGCTCGAACAGATCCAGGTGGATAAAGTGTTCACCGACAAGGCGTCGGGCAAGGACACACGGCGGCCCGAACTGGAACGGCTGCTCGCCTTCGTGCGCGAAGGCGACACGGTCGTGGTGCACAGCATGGATCGTCTGGCGCGCAACCTCGACGACCTGCGCCGCCTGGTGCAGGGCCTCACCCAGCGCGGCGTACGCATCGAGTTCCTTAAGGAGCATTTGACCTTCACCGGCGAGGACTCGCCGATGGCGAACCTGATGCTGTCGGTAATGGGCGCGTTCGCCGAGTTCGAACGCGCCTTGATCCGCGAGCGGCAGCGCGAGGGCATCGCGCTCGCCAAGCAGCGCGGGGCCTACCGTGGCAGGAAGAAATCCCTGTCGTCTGAGCGTATTGCCGAACTGCGCCAACGTGTCGAGGCTGGCGAGCAAAAGACCAAGCTGGCTCGTGAATTCGGAATCAGTCGCGAAACCCTGTATCAATACTTGAGAACGGATCAGTAAATATGCCACGTCGTTCAATCCTGTCCGCCGCCGAGCGCGAAAGCCTGCTGGCGTTGCCGGACACCAAGGATGAGTTGATCCGTCACTACACGTTCAGCGAAACCGACCTCTCCATCATCCGGCAGCGGCGCGGCCCGGCCAACCGGCTGGGCTTCGCCGTGCAGCTCTGTTACCTGCGCTTTCCTGGTGTCATCCTGGGCGTCGATGAGCCGCCGTTTCCGCCCTTGTTGAAACTGGTCGCCGACCAGCTCAAGGTCAGCGTCGAAAGCTGGGACGAATACGGGCAGCGGGAGCAGACCCGGCGCGAGCACCTGGTCGAACTGCAAACGGTGTTCGGCTTCCAGCCCTTTACCATGGGCCACTACCGGCAGGCCGTCCAGTTGCTGACCGAGATGGCCTTGCAGACCGACAAGGGCATCGTGCTGGCCAGCACCTTGATCGAGCACCTGCGGCAGCAGTCGGTCATTCTGCCTGCCCTCAACGCCGTCGAGCGGGCGAGCGCCGAAGCAATCACCCGCGCCAACCGGCGCATCTACGATGCCTTGGCCGAACCGCTGTCGGACGCGCATCGCCGCCGCCTCGACGATCTGCTCAAGCGTCGGGACAACGGCAAAACGACCTGGCTGGCCTGGCTGCGCCAATCGCCCGTCAAACCGAATTCGCGGCACATGCTGGAACACATCGAACGCCTCAAAGCGTGGCAGGCGCTCGACCTGCCTTCTGGCATCGAGCGGTCGGTGCACCAGAACCGCCTGCTCAAGATCGCCCGTGAGGGTGGCCAGATGACGCCCGCCGACCTGGCCAAGTTCGAGGCGCAGCGACGCTATGCCACCCTGGTGGCGCTTGCCATCGAGGGCATGGCCACCGTCACCGACGAAATCATCGACCTGCACGACCGCATCCTGGGCAAGCTGTTCAACGCCGCCAAGAACAAGCATCAGCAGCAATTCCAGGCGTCCGGCAAGGCGATCAACGCCAAGGTGCGGTTGTTCGGCCGCATCGGCCAGGCGCTGATCGAGGCCAAGCAGGCGGGCCGCGATCCGTTCGCCGCCATCGAGGCCGTCATGTCCTGGGATGCCTTCGCCGAGAGCGTCACCGAAGCGCAGAAGCTTGCGCAGCCCGAGGACTTCGATTTCCTGCACCGCATCGGCGAAAGCTACGCCACGCTGCGCCGCTACGCGCCGGAATTCCTTGCCGTGCTCAAGCTGCGGGCCGCTCCCGCCGCGAAGGACGTGCTCGACGCCATCGAGGTGCTGCGCGGCATGAACAGCGACAACGCCCGCAAGGTGCCCGCCGACGCGCCGACCGAGTTCATCAAGCCGCGCTGGCAGAAGCTGGTCATGACCGACACCGGCATCGACCGGCGCTACTACGAACTGTGCGCGCTGTCGGAGATGAAGAACGCGTTGCGTTCCGGCGACATCTGGGTGCAGGGGTCGCGCCAGTTCAAGGACTTCGAGGACTACCTGGTGCCGCCCGCGAAATTCGCCAGCCTCAAGCAGGCCAGCGAATTGCCGCTGGCCGTGGCCACCGACTGCAACCGGTACCTGAACGACCGGCTGACGCTGCTGGAAACACAGCTTGCCACCGTCAACCGTATGGCGACGGCCAACGAGCTGCCGGACGCCATCATCACCGAGTCAGGCTTGAAGATCACGCCGCTCGACGCGGCGGTACCCGACACCGCCCAAGCGCTGATCGACCAGACGGCAATGATCCTGCCGCACGTCAAGATCACCGAACTGCTGCTGGAGGTGGACGAATGGACGGGCTTCACTCGGCATTTCGCGCATCTGAAATCGGGCGACCCGGCCAAAGACAAGAACCTGTTGCTGACCACGATCCTCGCCGACGCG